>NZ_JBSVWB010000006.1:0-202365 GCF_054071795.1 Pseudomonas sp. SDO5271_S396 | reverse complement strand
GCGATGCAGGCACCTCGGTCTTTCAGTTAGACCAAGGTGATGCCATCGCAGGCAAGCCAGCTCCCACACAAGCCCGCTCCCACATTTTTTGTCCCCGGTGAACCAGGGAAATTACAGCTTTATTGAAGAGCGTCCCGGCTTCTTGGTCTGCAGCAGGTGCGAAAACACTGCATGCAAATCATCCGACGCGCTCTCTTCATCGAGGTTGAGTTTGCTGTCGATGTGATCCATGTGATGCATCATCAAATTCACCGCCAACGCGGCATCCCGGGCCTCTATCGCATCGATCAGCTGCGTGTGTTCATCGTAGGAACAGTGCGAGCGGTTGCCGCTTTCGTACTGGGCGATGATCAACGAGGTCTGGGACACCAGGCTGCGCTGGAAGCTGATCAGCGGTGCGTTCTTTGCCGCCTCCGCCAGCTTGAGATGGAATTCGCCGGAAAGGCGGATGCCGGCACCGCGATCGCCGCGGGAGAAACTGTCGCGCTCGTCGTTGACCATCTGGCGCAGTTCAGCCAGTTGCTCCGCCGTGGCGTGCTGCACCGCCAACTCGGTGATCGCCCGCTCCACCAGACGCCGCGCCATGAATACCTGGCGGGCCTCTTCGACACTCGGGCTGGCAACCACGGCGCCGCGATTGGGCCGCAGCAACACCACCCCTTCATGGGCCAGGCGCGACAGCGCACGGCGAATGATGGTGCGGCTGACGCCGAAGATTTCGCCCAGGGCCTCTTCACTCAATTTGGTACCGGGTGCCAGGCGTTGTTCGAGGATCGCCTCGAAGATATGCGCGTAGACGATATCGTCCTGGGTTCCGCTGCGACCGGCCTTGCCGGCTCGCGGTTGTTTCTTGAGAGGTTGCAACTGTTCGTTCATGGGCACTCGGGTCGGGAGAACGGCGGCGAATTAACGGTAATACGGCAACGGACGGTCGCTGGCAAGTATCACCTAAAAACAGGGTACATTGTACACAACCCAATGGGCCAACACACTGTACGGCTGTTTGCGGTGTCGGCTGTATTG
Organism: Pseudomonas sp. SDO5271_S396; assembly: GCF_054071795.1. Taxonomy (NCBI): domain Bacteria; kingdom Pseudomonadati; phylum Pseudomonadota; class Gammaproteobacteria; order Pseudomonadales; family Pseudomonadaceae; genus Pseudomonas; species Pseudomonas sp. SDO5271_S396. The sequence continues at coordinate 201,342 of NZ_JBSVWB010000006.1, read as the reverse complement.
CAATGAGTCGTTACGTTTGAGTTTAGGCTTGAATCTGTGCCTTCACCGGCAAACACTCAGGTAAAAGGAACACCGCCCCATGCCCGATGCCACCCACGCGCCCCTGCGCCCGCTGGCCGATACGTCTCCATCGGCCATCGTCGCCGGCTTCATCGCCATGATGACCGGCTACACCAGTTCCCTGGTGCTGATGTTCCAGGCCGGCCAGGCCGCCGGCTTGACCACGGCGCAGATTTCCTCGTGGATCTGGGCGATTTCCATCGGCATGGCCGTGTGCAGCATCGGCCTGTCGCTGCGCTATCGCACCCCGATCACCATTGCCTGGTCGACCCCCGGCGCGGCGCTGCTGATCACCAGCCTGGGCGGTGTGAGCTACGGCGAAGCCATCGGCGCCTACATTACCTGCGCGGTATTGGTCACGCTGTGCGGTCTTACCGGCAGTTTCGAAAAACTGGTCAAGCGCATCCCTGCGTCACTGGCGGCGGCCCTGCTGGCGGGGATTCTGTTCAAGATCGGCAGCGAAATCTTCGTCGCCGCGCAACACCGCACCGGCCTGGTATTGGGGATGTTTTTCACCTACCTGATCATCAAGCGGGTATCGCCGCGTTATGCGGTACTCGCCGCGCTGATCATCGGTACCGCCCTGTCCGGGCTGATGGGGCTATTGGATTTCAGCGGTTTTCACCTGGAAGTGGCGACGCCGGTCTGGACCACCCCGCACTTCTCGCTGGCGGCGACCATCAGCATCGGCATCCCGCTGTTCGTAGTCGCCATGACCTCGCAGAACATGCCCGGCGTCGCCGTGCTGCGGGCCGATGGTTACAACGTACCGGCCTCGCCGCTGATCACCGCCACCGGCCTGGCCTCACTGGTGCTGTCGCCCTTCGGCTCCCACGGCATCAACCTCGCGGCGATCAGCGCGGCTATCTGTACCGGCCCCCATGCCCATGAAGACCGTAACAAGCGCTACACCGCTGCGGTGTGGTGCGGGGTGTTCTACGGCATTGCCGGCGTGTTCGGCGCCACGCTGGCAGCACTGTTCGCGGCACTGCCAAAAGAGCTGGTGCTGTCGATCGCGGCGTTGGCGTTGTTTGGCTCAATCATCAATGGCCTGAGCGTCGCCATGAATGAACCGAAGGAACGGGAAGCGGCGCTGATCACCTTTATGGTCACTGCGTCCGGCTTGACGCTGTTTTCCATCGGCTCGGCGTTCTGGGGGATTGTGGCGGGGGTGTTGACGCTGTTGATTGTGAACTGGCGCAAGGCCTGAAACTGCAAGGTCCCTAACGAAACAGCGACCCGGGCGGGTCGCTGTTTCAGCACATCAGGCTACCGGATTGATCGGCGTCTCTGGGTGCCAGGCATCCAGCAGCGGGCTCACTTCAACGCGAGTCAGCTCTGGGCGGGCCTTCAACCAGGCCTCGACGGTTGCACGCTGTTCTTCGCTGACCGAACCACGCTTGGCCGAGCACACCAGACCGAAGTCGTCGCCGCCCACGTAATCCAGGCCATTGCCGTCCATCGCTTCAGTCAGGAATGCTTCGAGGAAAGCGTCAACCGCTTCGTCGTCCAAACCTTCTTTGAAATCCAGGTTCAGCTCGAAACCCAGCTCTTGAAATTCATCAACGCACAGTTTTTTGCGCAGACGCCGGGAACGGTTAGTCGCCATGGAACAATCCTCATAAGTAATAACGGGCGGCACTTTAGCAGTTTAAGGCGGCGATTGCCCGACTCTCTGGGACAGGCGGCCAATTGCCCGCAAAAAAACCACGATTAGCAGCTATCGTTCAGCTACAAGTGGATCCACCTTGGGGCATAATGCCGACACTTTCATGACCAATGAGGGATTTTTCCTATTTACCCCTCGCCTTTTTCACCCTCCTCAGCAGTAGGGTTTTACTTCTTATGATCAAATCGTTGCGTTCAGTCTTTTTTGCCGGCCTTATTCTGCCCCTGGCCTTTTCCGCCGCCGCCGCCCCGATCAACAACACCCTGCCCCCCAATGTTCAGCAGGCCCTGTCCAAAGCCAAGCTGCAAAACACCGCACTGTCCCTGGTGATGCTGCCGCTGAACGGCCCCGGTACTCCCACCATTTTCAACGCTGACGTTTCGGTGAACCCGGCGTCCACCATGAAGCTGATCACCACTTATGCGGCCCTGGAAATGCTTGGCCCCAACCACCAGTGGAAAACCGAGTTCTACACCGACGGCACCCTCAGCGGTGGTGTGTTGCACGGCAACCTGTACCTCAAGGGCGGTGGCGATCCCAAGCTGAACATGGAAAAACTCTGGCTGCTGATGCGTGACCTGCGCGCCAACGGCGTGCAGCAGGTCACCGGCGATCTGGTACTGGACCGGGGTTTCTTCGTTCAGCCGCAGTTGCCTGAGTTCAATGACGACGGCAACGACGAGAACAAGATGTTCCTGGTCAAGCCGGACGCCCTGCTGGTCAACCTCAAGGCCCTGCGCTTCGTGACCCGCAATGACTCGGGCCGGGTGATCGTGTCGGTCGAACCGCCGATTGCCAGCATCCGCATCGACAATCAGGTCAAGGTGTCCAACGCCAAGCAGTGCACCGGCGACGTACGCTACAACCCGGTGACCGCCGCCGACGGTAGCGTGACCGTGACCGTCAGTGGCCAACTGGCCGACGGCTGCAGCTCGCAGACTTATCTGTCGCTGCTGGACCACGCCACCTACACCGCTGGCGCTGTTCGGGCGATCTGGCAGGAATTGGGCGGTACCATCCAGGGCCGCGACATCCAGGCGCCGGTACCCAAGGACGCTAAAGTACTGGCCCGCGCGTTTTCCCCAGACCTGGCGGAAATCATCCGCGACATCAACAAATACAGTAACAACACCATGGCCCAGCAACTGTTCCTGAGCCTTGGCGCGCAGTTCCGCAACGATGCCGATGGCGACGATGCCAAGGCCGCGCAACGGGTGGTACGCCAGTGGCTGGCGAAGAAAGGTATCACCGCACCGCACCTGGTGATGGAGAACGGTTCGGGTTTGTCCCGTGCCGAGCGCGTCAGCGCACGGGAGATGGCAGCCATGCTGCAAGCGGCCTGGAAGAGCCCCTACGCGGCGGAATACATCAGTTCGCTGCCGATTGCCGGCACCGACGGCACCATGCGTAAACGCTTGAAGACCACCGCCATGCGTGGCGAAGCCCATGTGAAGACCGGCACTCTGAACACTGTGCGCGCGATTGCCGGGTTCAGCCGCGACAACAATGGCAACACCTGGGCCGTGGTGGCGATCCTCAACGATCCCAAGCCCTGGGGCGCTTCGTCGGTGCTGGACCAGGTGCTGCTGGACCTGTATCGCCAGCCGAAAGCAGCGGCCGCCGCTCCGGTCCTGTAGGGCTGAACGAGCGCCTAAGGTGAATGGGTTTGTCAGGGTGAACGGACTATTGTGGTGAGCAGAATAGGCTTTTTTGCGGTGAGCAGGCTTGTCCTGTGCTGGAGCGCCAGGCGGCCCTGAAACCAGCCGGTGCATTTCCGTCTGAAAACACGCGGCGCTCTGGATGGGGCTGCTGCGCAGCCCGGCGCGGGACAAGCCCGCTCACCACAATGAGTCCACTCACCAGCCTCCTCCCGCCCATCGCACTCACTCTTGATTGTTCCCACATTGGGGCTGCGGCAGTCTCAAGCACGCAAGCGCTCTGCCTCGACCCGGTCCCTGCCCGCTTGTTTGGCCACATACACGGCCGAGTCTGCGCGCAGCAGCAGCCCGTCGATGCCCTCGTCCACCCGCCAACTGGCCACGCCAAAGCTGGCGGTCACGATGCCCACCGGTTCCATCGGTGCACTGCGCAACGACTGCCACAGCTCCACGGCCAGGCTGTAGGCCTGGTCGCCATCGGTGTTCGGGCACAGCACCATGAACTCTTCGCCGCCCAGCCGGCAGAACACGTCAGTACGACGCAAACGCAGGCTGATGCGTTTGCACAGCTCTTGCAACACACCATCACCGACCCCGTGGCCGTGTTGGTCATTGATCCGTTTGAAATGGTCGATATCGAGCATGATCACCGACAACGCCCCGGAAGAGCGGTTGAGACGAACCATCTCGGCCTTGAGACGGTCCTGGAAATAGCGGCGGTTGTGGATCCCGGTGAGGGAGTCGGTGATCGATTGCGCCCGCAGCTCTTCCTCCACCCGCTTGAGATCGGAAATGTCCGACACGTAGCCATGCCACAAGGTGCCGCCGCTGGGTAACTCTTCCGGCGTGGCTTCACCCCGAATCCAGCGCAAGCCCCTGTGCGGCAACAGCACCCGGTACTCTTCGCGCCAGTGGCTCAGTTGCAAGGCCGACAGGCGAATCGACGCGCGCACCCGCTCTGCGTCCAGCGGATGAATGCGCTCGAAGACCTTTTTTGCATCCTGTTGCAGCACGCCGGGCTCGATTTCATAAATGTCGCGCATGCCGTCGCTGGCGTAGATAAAGCGCCAGTTATCCTGGGGTTCCAAAGTGAACTGGAAGATCCCGCCCGGCACATGGGCACTGAGCTTCTTCAGCAGACGGTCCCGTGCCGCCAGCGCCTCGTAGGCGCGCTTCTGCTCGGTGATGTCCAGGTAAATCGCCAAGTGGCCGATCCATAAGCCATGGTCATCGAGCAACACCGTGGCCAGCATGTTGACGGTCAGTTGGCTATTGTCCTGGCGCAACAGCGTCCATTCACGGGCTTCGTGCAAGTTGTCGGGACTTTCCACCAGCATCGCCTGGCTCGCCGGGATGCGCTTGCCCAACGCCAGGCTCAGGTTGGCGGCGCGCGCTTCCAGTTCCGTCGGCAGGTGCAGGCTTTCCAGGGTCAGCCGACCCACCACCTGTTCGGCCTTGAACCCGAGCATCTGCTCGGCACCGGCGTTGAAGGTGTTGATGACGCCACGCAAGTCAGTGGCGATGATCGCCACTTGGGTCGCCGCGTTCAGCACGCTGCGCAACTGACCATGGGCGCCGCGCAATTCCTGTTCGCGCAAGCGCAGTTGTACGGTGCGCTGCTCCACCAGTTTCAGCGCCCGTTGGCGCTGACTGACCAGCACATAGAGCAAGGCGCCGAGCAGCAGGCTGAGCAGGCCACCCATGCCGAGAATGGTCACCAGCGAAGAATGATTGGCCTGGTCGAAAACCTGGCTGGGTCGCAGGGTCAGGGCGTAGACATGATCGCCGAGGGTCAGGCGGCGGGCGGCGATCAGGTCGCTGTCGGCCAGCGCATTGCTGGACTCGTACAGCACACGCTTTTGCGTGTCGGACGTGTCGACGATCTGCATCACCAGGTTGTCACGGTCGGGCTTTGGCAACCCCTCGGCCACCAGCTGGCGCATGCTGATCACCGCCATCACGTATCCATAGGGCTCGCTTTGACCCTCTTGGGAAACCGGCGCCACCAGCAACACGCCCGTGGCATACGCAGGTTCCACGCCCACCAGTTGCATCGGTTGGGACACTGCCGGCTTGCCGGATTTTTGCGCACGTTCCAGCACCGAGCGGCGCAACGGCTGGGCCAGCAGATCGAAGCCCAACGGTGAACCGAGCAGGCTCTGGGTCTGGCTGTACAGTACCGGGACGTACTCGTCGCGCTCGACGGCCGGGGCCAGTTCGCCTGACGAATTCAATTCGCGGATGCTGAAGGGCACGCCCCTCAGGTTGGACACGTCGTGCTCGAACTGGCTGCGCTGCGCACGAAACACCCGGGGCGCCCAGGCATAGGCACGGGCACGCAGCAACAAGGGTTGGGCGAAACCGTCGAACTCTTCGCGGGACACATCACTGGAATTGACAAAGAAGCGTCGCAGGCTGCCCAGGCGTTGCTCCTGGTCTTCGAAGCGTTCCTGCAGACGGGTGTAGCGTTCGTTGACGAGCAACTGGAAACGCTGGCGCACCTGTTGTTGATACAGATCGGAAGCGGCCCAGGCAATGATCGCCGTCAACGCGCTACCTGCCAGAAACACCACCAATGCCACCAGCCAAGCCGACGCCTGCTCACTGATGAAGCCTAGGATTTTCGGGCGGACGGCTTGCAACGGCATAGGCAACACTCACAACGCCAGCGTGCGGGGGGTGTCACTTTGGCTAGGCCTTAGTTATAGCTATCGGCCCGGGGTTTGACCAGCGTAAAAAAGCCGCAAGCCCGGAATTTTCAGGGCTTGCGGCTTTTTGTACGGCCATCAGCGTGCGCTGATTTTCCAGGCCCGATGGATCTTGGCATTGCGCGCAAAATCCGGGTCGAGGGTCTTGTCGCTGATTTCCTCGACCGCATAACGCTGGCTGAGGTTGTCCTCGAGCACGAACTTGCGGAAGTTGTTCGAGAAATACAGCACGCCGCCCGGTGCCAGGCGCGCCATGGCCAGGTCGAGCAACTGCACGTGATCGCGCTGCACGTCGAAGATGCCTTCCATGCGCTTGGAATTGGAGAAGGTCGGCGGATCTATGAAGATCAGGTCGAACTCCTCGCGGCTCGCTTCCAGCCACGCCATCACGTCACCCTGCTCCAGACGGTTCTTGTCGGAAAAACCATTGAGCGAGAAGTTGCGACGCGCCCAATCCAGGTAAGTCTTGGACAGGTCGACACTGGTGGTGCTGCACGCACCACCCTTGGCCGCATGCACGCTGGCGGTCGCGGTATAGCAGAACAGGTTGAGGAAACGCTTGCCGGCCGCCTCTTTCTGGATGCGCATGCGCATCGGGCGGTGGTCCAGGAACAGGCCGGTGTCCAGGTAGTCAGTGAGGTTGACCAACAACTTCACGCCGCCTTCGCTCACTTCGGTGAACTTGCCCTGGGCACTCTGGCGCTCGTACTGCTTGGTGCCGCTCTGACGCTCGCGGCGCTTGACCACCACGCGGCTCTTGTCGATGTTCAGCGCCTGGGGAATCGCCGCCAGCGCATCGAACATGCGCGCCGAGGCTTTTTCCGGGTCGATGGACTTGGGCGCGGCATATTCCTGTACATGCACCCAATCGTGGTACAGGTCGATGGCCATGGAGTATTCCGGCATGTCGGCGTCGTACACGCGGTAGCAAGAGACGCCTTCGCGCTTGGCCCATTTGCCCAATTGCTTGAGGTTCTTCTGCAAGCGGTTGGCGAACATCTGCCCGCCTTCGCTCAGGCGCGCCTGTTCGACCACCGGAGCCGGCGCCGGCTTGATCGGGTTACCGTTCTTGTTGTACTGGCGCTCTTGCGGCTCGCTCGGCGCCTGATCATAGGCCGCCTGCTCGCGCTCGGCCTGGCGCTGCTCCGGAGTACGACGCTCGCCGGTGACGAACTGATCCGGGTTGACCTTGATCAGCAGCAGTTTGCACGGCAGTGCGCCGTTCCAGAACGAATACTGCTTGTGGCTGCGGATGCCCATGCGCTTGCCCAGGTCCGGCGCACCGGTGAACACCGCCGCTTCCCAGCCCATGCACGCCTGGCGCAGACGCTCGCCGAGGTTCTGGTAGAGGTACAACAGACTGGCTTCGTCACCCAAACGCTCGCCGTAGGGTGGGTTGCAGATGACCAGGCCTTTTTGATTCTGGTCCGGACGCGGCTCGAAAGTGCCGACTTCGCCCTGGTACACCTTGATCCAATGGCTCAGGCCCGCACGCTCGATGTTGTTGCGCGCTGGCTGGATCAAACGCGGGTCGGCTTCGTAGCCACGGATCCACAGCGGCGGCTTGCTCATGCCGATGGATGCGCGCTCGGTGGCCTCGGCGTGCAGCTTTTTCCACAGTGCCGGAACGTGACCCAGCCAGGTAGTGAAGCCCCAGAGTTCACGATTGAGGTTGGGCGCCATATCGGCGGCAATCATTGCGCCTTCCACCAGGAAGGTACCCACACCGCACATCGGGTCGCTCAGCGCACCGCCTTCAGCCGCAATGCGTGGCCAGCCGGCACGAATCAGGACTGCGGCTGCGAGGTTTTCCTTCAACGGCGCAGCGCCCTGCTGCAAGCGGTAGCCGCGCTGGTGCAGGCTGTGACCGGACAGGTCGAGGGACAGAATGGCCTCGCCACGGTCCAGACGCAGATGGATGCGCAGGTCCGGGTTGATCTTGTCGATGGACGGCCGCTCACCACTAGGCGTGCGCAGCTTGTCGACGATGGCGTCCTTGACCTTCAAGGCGCCGAAGTGGGTATTGTCGATGCCCGAGCCATGGCCACTGAACTCAACGGCCAGGGTGCCATCGGGCACCATATGGTCGGCCCAGTCGATATCCAGCACGCCGTGGTAGAGGTCTTCGGCGTCCTTCATCGGAAAGCGCTTGAGCACCAGCAACACGCGGTTGGCCAGGCGTGACCAGAGGCACAGGCGATAGGCGGTCTCCATGTCGGCCATGCCGCGAACGGCCGAGGTGTGCTCGCGGGCGTCCTCAAGGCCAAGCCCGACGGCTTCCTCGATCAACAGGCCTTCGAGGCCCTTGGGGCAGGTGAGGAAGAGTTCAAAACGGTCCGACATGGGGCATTCCAGGCTTTTCAGCAATAAGTGAACGGGCGACGCATCGCCGGCTCGGTTTTTAATCAGGCACTTTTCTTGAAGAGTGCCCGCGTGGCACGAATGTGCCGTCCCACCCCGCCTGCCGGGCCCTTGGGCCTTGATTGAAGGGGCAGATCAATACTGTGGTGCAACAAAAAGAAATATTCCGACCCTTCGTCGAATAGTAACCGACTGCGTCGGGAGGACATTCTCACTAAAGGATTAAACCCATCCTCTTTGCAGCGTGCATCATAGCTGGCTTTGCCCGGTAATTGGGGCGAAAAGCCATCCCAGCTTATGGCTATAGCATCGTTCTCGTTACGTGCTTATGACAAAACGGTCATTGAATCCATGTGACCTATTGGTTAGAACTCAACACAGGTTGGCGCCGTAACGACGTCGACACATTGGCTCGCCACGCCGGCAGCGAGCCCACCAACGGCAGAAAAACTCTGCCCGGCCTCGGACGAGGCCGAAGGATATCAAGACAGTCAACAAGTGAGGGAAACACCCTATGAGAAGACTTAAGCGTGATCCGTTGGAAAGAGCATTTTTACGCGGATATCAATATGGCGTTCATGGCAAATCCCGTGAGCTTTGCCCATTTACTCTACCGTCGGTACGCCAAGCCTGGATCAACGGCTGGCGAGAAGGACGCGGCGACAACTGGGACGGTATGACTGGCACTGCGGGCATCCACAGACTCAACGAACTTCACGCCGTCGGCTAATCAGGGCACTAATTCCGACACACCACCTTTGAAACAGCAACGACTTACCATGCGCGCCCCATCCGGGCGGCGGGCTTCGGCCCAGGGGCTCCTTTATGGAGCCCTTTTTATTGGCTGGGAAAAACTGCCTGACGTACTCGGACTAATCCAATGGTGGCAGCGGGCTTGCTCGCGAAGGCGTTCTTTCAGCCGAAACTTGCTTCACTGACCCACCGCTTTCGCGAGCAAGCCCGCTCCCACACAAGTCCGCTCCTGCAATACCTGCAATCAAAGCATCAGCGCAGTGCAGCGATCGCATCCACCGACTGGCGAATCAGTTCCGGGCCCTTGTAGATGAAGCCGGAATACAGTTGCACCAGGCTGGCACCAGCGGCGATCTTCTCGGCCGCGTGCTTGCCTTCGGTGATGCCACCCACCGCGATGATCGGCAAACGCCCACCCAGCTCCGCCGCCAGCACCTTGACGATATGGGTGCTCTTGTCACGTACCGGCGCACCCGACAATCCGCCCGCCTCATCGCCATGGGCCAGACCTTCGACACCTGCGCGGCTCAGGGTGGTGTTGGTGGCGATCACCGCATCCATGCCCGAATCCACCAGGGCCTGGGCCACCAGCACGGTTTCCTCGTCGCTCATGTCCGGGGCGATCTTGATAGCCAACGGCACACGCTTGCCGTGCTGCACGGCCAAGTCTTCCTGGCGCTGGCGCAAGGCTTCGAGCAATTGCTTGAGCGAATCGCCGAATTGCAGGCTGCGCAGGCCCGGAGTGTTGGGCGAGCTGACGTTGACGGTGACATAGCTGGCGTGGGCGTAGACCTTGTCCAGACAGATCAGGTAGTCATCCACGGCACGCTCCACGGGCGTATCGAAATTCTTGCCGATATTGATGCCCAGGATGCCCGTGTACTTGGCCGCCTGAACCCGTGACAGCAAGTGATCGACGCCCAGGTTGTTGAAGCCCATGCGGTTGATGATCGCCTCGGCTTCCGGCAAGCGAAAAATCCGTGGCTTCGGGTTGCCTGGCTGTGGCCGGGGGGTCACGGTACCAATTTCGACAAAACCGAAGCCCAGTTGTGCAAAACCATCGATGGCAGCGCCATTCTTGTCCAGGCCGGCCGCCAGCCCCACTGGGTTGGGGAACTCAAGCCCCATGACCGACACCGGCATTTTTGCCGGCGCCTTGCACACCAGCCCATTGAGCCCCAGACGGCCGCCCGCGCCGATCAGGTCCAGGGACAGATCGTGGGAAGTTTCCGGGGAAAGTTTGAACAACAGCTGGCGGGCCAGGGTATACATGGGCGGGCTAGACTCGGATGGCGGCGAAAGGTGGCGGCGATTATAGCCGGGGTGGCGGGGTGCGCGCGAGGCGTGCTGCCCAATCGTCAATGCCGCTGCATCACCAGGCCTTCGTAACGTGCCCAGATCTTCTGCGCATAACGCAGACGCAACGCCTCGCGCTGCGGCCCCGGACCCGGCCCGACGTTATAGGCCCCTACCGCCGTCCAGTTGTAGCCGAACCGCTGGATAAATCCGGCAAGGATCGAAGCCCCCACCTCCACCGACAAACACGGTTCACTCAGCAGCCGTTCTTCGGTAATTCCCAGCTTGAGCAGGCGCGGGAGGTGAATGCTGTTGATCTGCATCAGGCCGATATCACGGGTGCCATTGCTGTTGACGCGGTTCACGGCGTCCGGTCGATTACCGGACTCGACCGCCGCGATGGCCTGCAGCAACTCAGGCTCGAGGTCATAGCGGCTGGCCACCTCCGCCCAGCAAAATGCCAACACCGGGCTGCTGCCCATCAGCAGCGTCAACAACAGGCACCGCCCCCAGGCCTTAACCATGGCTGACTTGCCCGCAGGCCGGGCAGACCTGACCCACGCTTCGTGCCACGCTACGGCCCGGTTCGTGGGAACGCACCGGGCAGGTAAAACGATACCCCCTGCCATAAATGGTCTTGATAAACCGCTTGTCTTCCTTCAAGTGCTTGCGCAGCGAATAAATGCAGCGTGTCAGAGACTCCTCGGCCACATCGCCCTGAGGCCAGGCCAGTTCCAGCAGGCGATCCTTGGTCATCAATGCACCGCCAGAGGCCAGCAGCAAGCGCAAGACCAAGCCTTCCTTGGGCGGCAACTGAATGTCCGCGCCTTCGGTGGTCAAGCGCCCATCACCGTGCAAGGTCCAGCGCGCAAAAATCAGGGATGCCGCTGGCAATCCATTACTCATGGCGGCCATATCCACCTCTGCATCTACGTACTGACATCGAATTCCTTATTTGCACTACCGGCTCATGCGCCAACTCCTCGACTATAAAAAACGAGCCTGGGAGGCACGCCAGGGAAAAACCCAAATTTCCCGGGTTTCCTGGAAGCACCCCGTCAGACAAATCGTCACAGGACCTGATCAAGACAGCCAATCCTGATACACCTCCAGCAACTCAACCCCCAGCCGATCCTCCAGTTGCACCAGTTCGCCCATGGCCAGCAGTTGGCCGTTGACCCTCACCTCCACACAGTGGATGACCTCGGGCGCCAACGGCAGCACCTTGCCCGGCGCAAAAGCAGCCAAGCGCCTGCGGCTGATCAATTGTTCCTGCAGAAGGATTTCCAGATGCATGGACACACGCCTTGTTCATTGAGATAAATCGCGACCCGGTCGCACGAACGCCCGCTTGACACGTTCGTACTGCGCCGCCGTCAACGGCGGAGGACCAAAGGCATCGACCAGGCCTTTTGAGTCACCGCCCACCGCCCGGGCCTGAATGACGAACAGGCGCACCCTGTCTTTCCCCGACTCGGCACTGCGTTCAAACGCTCCCACCCACAAGCGTCGCCCCTGCGACACGCGTACCACACTGCCGATGCTCATATGCCCCACTGCGCCGCCCTTTCCGCGTGGGCTCGTGTCTATCCGACGCCCATCCTCGACGCTGAGCAGCATCTCGATTTCGTTCGTTTCGGCGATACGCGGCAACACACTGACCTGGGTGCTGTACCGCACAGGCGTTGAGTCGGTGCTTTCGTTACGGGAGGCTGGCAAGTAAAACCGGTGATGCTCCTGGAACACCGCCGGTACATTCTCCTGCGCCAGGATGGCCGGCAATGCCACCAGATTCGCCCGGCGCCGACGCTCCAGCGCGGAGAGTTGTGCCATCAGGCGGTTATCCTCCTGTGGTTCGAGCACCCGTGTCGTCCAGAAAGGCGCAGCGCGCTGGGATGCCCATTCCAGGTTGATCTTCTGGAGTTCGTCGCGCTCGATATCCACCCGCCATAACGCCACTTCGATCGCTTGCTTGGGCACGTCCAGCTCTGCGATCAATCGCTCAATGAAGCGCAGTTGAGCCGGCTTGCCCTTGATCAGCAGGCTGTTGGTGTCCGGGTAGGCGAACACCGCCAGTTGCCTGTCCGCCAGTGCGCCTTTTTGCTCAGCCGAAAGCAGGGTTTCCAGGGTAGCGGCCAGCCCCGGTACATTTACCGTGCTGTCCCCCAGGCTGTATTGGCGATCCGCCACGTGGGTGTTGAGCACCTGCACCACCCTGAATGCCTGCGCTCCCACTCGCAGATCAGCCTTCGGTCGATCCATCAGTTGGGCCAGACGCAGCACTTGATCCACATAGTTCGGCGGGCCTGAGACATAAAAAGTACGCTCGCCACTTTTACGCAGCGGGTAGCGCGACTCATCGAGCCCCGAACGGCGCATGTGGTCGCGCAACCGGTCGACCGAGATATGCCGCAAAGCCACGGCCGAGCTTTTCGCCTCGTTGGCGTGGTACAGGTGCAAGACCTGCCCGTCGCCGTACCAGATCAGATCGTGCTGCTGCGCAACGGTTTGCAGTGTCTGTTGCGCCGCGTCGAAATCGAATGTGCCGCTGAGATGCCGGCGGGCCACCTCGCGACTGACCACGACCGGCAACCCCAGGGGTGCTGACAGCGCCGTAAAAAAGGTATGCAGGTTTTGCTCGTGCGCCAGATAGGTCTCGCCACGGGCGGAGGCACCACTCAATAGCAGCGCAGCGCACAGCAGCCAGCCGCAGAGCCGAGCGCGCAAAATGGTGGCAGGGAAATCAGCGTACACCGTGGTTTTTCCTGGGCAGCCTGGCATGAAGAGGCGGCCATACTGAAAGGCCGCCGCCTTTCAATCTTGATGGAAAGCTGATGGCGGACACTGCTTGCCGACCCGTGGCATGTGCCTTGCTAAGTACTCTGCATCAGGGCCCGCGCCAACGACGGAGCAGGCTGACGGACAAAGGCGTCGTTACCCGCATTGGCTTGCACCGCCATCAAGGGAAACGACGCTTTTTTTTGAAAGAAAAGGTAGATGTCGATGAACGATTCGGTTGGCAACAGCCCGATGAAAGACCCACTGGCCTGGGTCAACGGCAGTGATGCACCGGAAAAAAGCAGCCTCGACCTGGGGTTCATGGCTCTGACCGACTGCGCCTCGCTGGTCGTGGCCGCCACCCAGGGGTTTGCCCAGCCTTATGGCCTGACCCTGAACCTCAAGCGCCAACCCTCGTGGGCCAGCCTGCGCGACAAGCTGGTGACCGGCGAACTGGACGCCGCCCACAGCCTGTACGGGCTGATCTATGCCGTGCACCTGGGCATCGGCGGCGTGGCGCCGATCGATATGGCGGTGCTGATGGGGCTGAACCAGAACGGCCAGAGCATCAACCTGTCCAACGGCCTGCAACGACAAGGGGTGATCACTCCTGAGGCACTTGATCGCCACGTGCACCAAAGCCGCACAAAACTCACCTTCGCCCAGACCTTTCCCACAGGCACCCATGCGATGTGGCTGTATTACTGGCTGGCAAGCCAGGGCATTCACCCGTTGCAGGATGTGAACAGCGTGGTGGTGCCGCCGCCGCAGATGGTCGCGCATTTGCAGGCCGGGCGTATCGACGGGTTCTGTGTCGGCGAACCCTGGTGTGCCAGCGCAGTGCTGCAAAACCAGGGCTTTACCCTGGCAACCACCCAGGCGATCTGGCCGAATCATCCGGAAAAAGTATTGGGCTGCACCCAAGCGTTCGTCGATCAGTACCCCAACACCGCCCGCGTACTGGTGATGGCGATTCTCGAAGCCAGTCGTTTTATCGAGCAAAGCCCGGAAAACCGTCGCTCTACCGCACAGTTGCTCAGTGCCCGCGAATACCTCGATACCCCGCTCGACTGCATCGAACCCCGCCTGTTGGGGAACTATGACGATGGCCTGGGCAACCAGTGGCAAGACCCCCACGCCCTGCGCTTTTTTGAAGGCGGCGACGTGAACCTGCCGTACCTGTCCGACGGTATGTGGTTCATGACGCAGTTTCGTCGCTGGGGCTTGCTGCGCGAAGACCCCGACTACCTCGGCGTTGCCCGGCAGGTACAACAGCTGGCGCTCTATCGCCAGGCAGCCGACGCCGTGGGTGTTCCGGCCCGGTCTTCGGACGTGCGCAGCAGCCAACTGATCGACGGCAAAGTCTGGGATGGCACCGACCCCGCCGCCTACGCCCGCAGCTTCCGTCTGCATGCCCTGGCCGATCATTCCGGCCGCCAGGCCTTGCGCTGACAGGAGCATGAACATGTTGCGAATCCTGTTGATCAACGACACCCCGCGCAAAGTCGGACGCCTCAAGGCCGCGCTGACCGAGGCCGGGTTTGAGGTGATCGATGAGTCAGGCCTGACCATCGATCTGCCGGCACGCGTCGAAACAGTGCGCCCCGACGTGATCCTGATCGATACCGAGTCACCGACTCGCGATGTGATGGAACAAGTGGTGCTGGTCAGTCGTGACCGGCCACGGCCTATCGTGATGTTTACCGACGAACACGACCCGAGCGTGATGCGCCAGGCGATCAAGTCCGGTGTGAGCGCCTACATCGTCGAAGGCATCCAGGCCCAGCGCCTGCAACCGATTCTCGACGTGGCCATGGCCCGCTTTGAAAGCGACCAGGCCTTGCGCGCCCAGCTCCAGGCCCGCGACCAGCAGTTGGCAGAGCGCAAACGCATCGAGCTGGCCAAGGGCATGCTGATGAAAATGAAGGACTGCAATGAGGAAGAGGCCTACACCCTTATGCGCCGCCAAGCCATGAGTCGCCAACAGAAATTGATCCAGGTGGCAGAGCAGATTATCGCCATGAGCGAGCTGCTGGGCTGAGCTGGCTCAGCTTTTGCTAAGTATTCGATACAGGTAGCCAACGGCGGTTGCCCCTCCACGACAAAGACGTCGCACATCCGGTTTGCCCTCGCGAACCCGGTGGCGGCGTTTTTTTGTTTTTGGCCCCAGGGACCGGGGCCGATGGGGCGGCCTCCGTGGGCGGCCCCATCCCCAGGCCTTCTTACAAGACTTCCAACCGTTGAGGTGCGTGATGAAATCAAGCTTCTGGAAATCCGGGCACACCCCGACCCTGTTTGCCGCGTTCCTGTATTTCGACCTGAGCTTCATGGTGTGGTACCTGCTGGGACCGCTGGCGGTGCAGATTGCCGCTGACCTGCACCTGACCACCCAGCAACGTGGCCTGGTCGTAGCGACGCCGATCCTCGCCGGCGCGGTACTGCGCTTTCTGATGGGCATGCTGGCGGACAAGTTGTCGCCCAAGACCGCCGGACTGATCGGTCAGGCGATCGTGATCGTGGCGCTACTGTGTGCCTGGAAGTTGGGGATTCACAGCTACGAGCAGGCGCTGTTGCTCGGCGTATTCCTTGGCATGGCCGGCGCGTCGTTCGCCGTGGCCCTGCCCCTGGCCTCGCAGTGGTATCCGGCCGAGCACCAGGGCAAGGCCATGGGCATCGCCGGGGCCGGTAACTCGGGTACCGTATTTGCCGCGCTGCTGGCCCCTGTACTGGCAGCGGCCTTTGGCTGGAGCAACGTATTCGGCTTTGCGTTGATTCCACTGATCCTGACCCTGATCGTATTCGCCTGGCTGGCACGTAATGCCCCCGAACGTCCGAAGGCCAAGTCCATGGCCGACTACTTCAAAGCCCTGGGTGACCGCGACAGCTGGTGGTTCATGTTTTTCTACAGCGTGACTTTCGGCGGTTTCATCGGCCTGGCCAGTGCATTGCCCGGCTACTTTAACGACCAATACGGCCTGAGCCCGGTCACCGCCGGTTATTACACGGCAGCCTGCGTGTTTGGCGGCAGCCTCATGCGCCCTCTGGGCGGCGCCCTGGCCGACCGTTTCGGCGGCATCCGTACGCTGCTCGGCATGTACAGCGTGGCAGCCATCTGCATCGCAGCAGTGGGTTTCAACCTGCCCAGTTCCTACGCGGCACTGGCACTTTTCGTGTGCACCATGCTCGGCCTCGGTGCCGGTAATGGCGCGGTGTTCCAATTGGTGCCCCAGCGGTTCCGCCGCGAAATCGGCGTGATGACCGGCCTGATCGGCATGGCCGGCGGCATTGGCGGCTTCGCCCTGGCCGCGGGCATGGGCGCCATCAAGCAAAGTACCGGCAGCTATCAGTTGGCCTTGTGGTTGTTCGCCAGCCTGGGCGTACTGGCCTGGTTCGGGCTGCACGGCGTGAAACGTCGCTGGAGGACCACTTGGGGTTCAGCGGCCGTGACGGCTGCACGCGTCTGATGAGCCTGCAACTGAGCGTGGCCCAGGCCAGCGCCATCGGCCCTCGGGCGGAAAACCAGGATGCGCTGCGGGTGGTTACCCCCGTGGCGGAGCTGGCCGCAAGCAAAGGCTACCTGTGCGCCATGGCCGATGGCGTCAGCCAATGCGCCGACGGCGGCCTGGCCGCACGCTCGACCTTGCAGGCTCTGGCCCTGGACTATTACGCCACGCCCCAGACCTGGGGCGTGGCCCAGGCCCTGGAACGCTTGTTACTGGCACAGAACCGTTGGCTACAGGCCAATGGCGGTGGTCAGCCACTGCTCACCACCCTCAGTGCGCTGGTCTTTCGTGGCCAGCGTTTCACCCTCGCCCATGTGGGGGACTGCCGGGCGTATCGCTGGCTGAATGGCGAGTTGCAACGCATCAGCGAAGATCACGTGTGGGAACAGCCGGGCATGCAGCATGTGCTCAAGCGCGCGCTGGGTCTGGACCAGCATCTGGTCCTGGATTTTCTCGATGGTGCGTTGCGTGAAGGTGAATGCTTCCTGCTGCTCAGTGATGGCGTGTGGGCCACGCTGGGTGATCACAGCATTCAGGCGATCCTGCGGGAACAGTCGGACCTCGACTTGGCGGTCAACACCCTTGTCAGTGCGGCCCACTTGGCGGGCAGTCAGGATAACGCCAGCGCGCTGCTGGTGCGCGTCGACCAACTCGGCGCTGCCACTTTGGGCGATGCACTGGTGCAATTGCAGCAATGGCCGCTGCCGCCACCGCTGAAAGCCGGGCAACATTTTGAAAGCTGGCAAGTGGAAACCCTCCTGGCCCAGAGCCGGCAATCGTTGCTGTACCGGGTGCGGGATGCACAGCAACAACCCTGGTTGCTCAAGACCCTGCCCCTGAGCCGCGACGATGACAATGATGCCGGCCAGGCCTTGCTGTCGGAAGAATGGTTCCTGCGCCGGGTCGCAGGTCGGGCGTTTCCGGAAGTGCACGCCGGCAGCGGACGTCAGCACCTGTATTACGTGATGCGCGAATACCCGGGGCAGACCCTCGCCGAGCTGTTTCGGCGGCAGGGCCCGCTGCCCTTGGCACAGTGGCAATCCGTGGCCGAACGTTTACTGCGGGCGGTGGGCCTGCTGCATCGTCGGCAGATCCTGCACCGCGACATCAAGCCGGAAAACCTGCTGTTGGGCGAGGATGGTGAGCTGCGTATGCTGGATTTCGGTC
The DNA here is from genome assembly GCF_054071795.1 of Pseudomonas sp. SDO5271_S396. Lineage (NCBI taxonomy): Bacteria > Pseudomonadati > Pseudomonadota > Gammaproteobacteria > Pseudomonadales > Pseudomonadaceae > Pseudomonas > Pseudomonas sp. SDO5271_S396. Next base: position 183,389 of record NZ_JBSVWB010000006.1, on the reverse strand, counting down.
TCGCCTACTGCCCGGGCCTCTCGGAGGACTGCGCCCACGTACTGCCTGGCACGCCGAGCTTCATTGCTCCCGAAGCCTTCAATGGCGAGCGTCCTACCGTTCAACAGGACTTGTATAGCGTCGGCGTCAGCTTGTATTACCTGCTGACCGGGCATTACCCCTACGGTGAGATCGAAGCATTCCAACGGCCCCGCTTCAATCAGGCTGTCAGCGCCAGTCGCTATCGACCCGACCTGCCGGACTGGCTGCCGCTTTGCCTGGAGCGGGCCGTAGCCGCCCAGCCGACGCAACGTTATGAAACCGCCGAAGAATGGTTACTCGTACTGGAGCAGGCAGAGCGACGCGAGCTGAGCATCCGCCCCAGGCCCTTGCTAGAACGCGAGCCGCTGAAGGTCTGGCGCACCCTGGCGCTGCTGTCGCTGCTGATCAATCTGGTCCTCCTGTATTCACTCTTTCACAGCTAGAGCCATCGCTGGACGAGGAAAAACACATGAACGCAAAAGTCTGGCTGGTGGGTGCCGGCCCCGGTGATCCCGAGTTGCTGACCCTCAAAGCTGTACGTGCGATGCGCGAAGCCGATGTGGTGCTGATCGACGATCTGGTCAACCCGGCGGTGCTGGAACATTGCCCTGGTACGCAAGTGATCACGGTGGGCAAACGCGGCGGCTGCCGCTCGACGCCCCAAGACTTTATCCATAGGCTACTGCTGCGCTATGCGCGCCAGGGCAAATGCGTGGTGCGGCTGAAGGGCGGCGACCCCTGTATTTTCGGGCGTGGTGGTGAGGAAGCCGACTGGCTGCGCGAGCGCGGCATTGAGGTGGAACTGGTCAACGGGATCACTGCCGGACTGGCGGGTGCCACGAACTGTGACATACCGCTGACACTGCGCGGCATAAGTCGAGGCGTGACGCTGGTGACCGCCCATACGCAGGATGACAGCCAACTGAACTGGCGCGCGCTGGCGGAGGGTGGAACCACCCTGGTGGTGTACATGGGGGTGGCGAAACTGGAGGAGATTCGTCGGCAGTTACTGGAGGGCGGCATGGCCGCGAATATGCCAGTGGCAATGATCGAGAACGCATCGCTGCCCCAGCAGCGGGAATGTCGCAGCACGCTGTCACACATGCATGAGACCGCGCTGGCCTTCGAATTGAAGAGCCCGGCGATCCTGGTGATCGGCCGTGTTGCCGCAACTGCGCAGGCGGCCCGGGTCGCTGTGGCGGCGAGCGCCTGAGGCAAATCGCAGACGAAAAAAAACCCGGCCTGAGCCGGGTTTTTTTCAACTACTCAGTGATTACTGAGCAGCTTGAGCTTCAACCGAGGCTTCTACGCGACGGTTAACAGCACGGCCTGCTTCAGTTGCGTTGTCGGCAACTGGACGGGATTCGCCGTAGCCAACCGAGCTAACACGGTTAGGAGCGATACCGTCTTTGACCAGAACTTGCTTGACCGCGTCAGCACGACGCTGGGACAGCTTCTGGTTGTAAGCGTCTGGACCTACGGAGTCAGTGTGACCTTCAACCACGGTGGTGGTTTGTGGGTACTGCTTCATGAAGTCGGCCAGGTTTTTCACGTCGCCGTAGCTGTTAGGCTTAACAACGGCTTTGTCGAAGTCGAACTTGACGTCCAGCTCAACACGTACAACTTGAGCAACTGGAGCTTCTGGCTCTGGAGTTGGCTCTGGAGCTGGTGCTGGAGCAGGAGCTGGAGCGACTTTGCCAGCGTTGCCGCCGAAGTTCACACCCAGGCCGACCAGAGCGGAGTAGTCCCACTTGCCGTTGTCCAGGTTGTAGTCAGACTCAACGCCAGCACGGGCGAACAGGTTGTCGGTGAAGTAGTACTTCACGCCAGCGCCAGCGATAGCCAGGGTCGACTGGTCGCGACCGCTGTGGCCGTCAGCCTGTACGTTGGTACGGGACTGGTGACCGAAACCGCCTTCTACGTATGGACGCAGGGAGTCGACACCGGCCTGACCGAAGTGGTACTGAGCAGTTACGCTGCCAGTGTCACCCTTGATCTTCTGGTTGCCAGTACCGTCGTTCGAACGGGTGTGCTTGGTGGTGTCGTAGTTCAGGTTGATCGACACGTCGTCGGTCAGGAAGTAACCGATGCTAGCGCCTGGGTTGAAGCCGTCTTCGATGTGCTTGACGCTATCGTTGTACTGCTTCTTGTAGAACAGCTGGCCTTCAACTGCGCCTTGGCCTTGTGCCAGAGCGCCGAAAGAAGTGGCAGCAATAAGAGAACCAATGGCCAAGCCCAAGGTGTTTTTCAGTTTCATCCGTTAAATCCCCATCTGGTGATTGTAAAGCAGTCCCACAAACCGGGGGACAACTCGGCGACAAGTCTAACAGAACTTGCCTACACGTAAGAGATATTTGCCACGCACTAAGTTTCAGTCTCGTCCGCAAATTTCTCACGTAATTTATCAAGAGCACGTTTGTAACGCATTTTTGTAGCACTCAAACCCATGTGCATGATGTCAGCGATTTCCTGAAACTCGAGCTCTGCGACAAAACGTAGCACCAGAATTTCTCGGTCAATCGGGTTCACATACACTAACCAGCGATCGAGTCCGCCCTTTTCCTCGGGAGCAGGTGCCTTCTCTTCAGAGGCCTCCTCAAGGGGGTCGAGACTCAAAGCGTCCATCAACCGACGCTTTCGCCGCTCCTTGCGATACTGCGTGATGCACTCGTTGTACGTGATGCTATATAGCCATGTCTTGAACTTCGATTTACCCTCAAAGTTCTTGAGGCCATACAGCACCTTGAGCATCACTTCCTGACAGACATCATCCGCATCTCTATCGTTCCCTAAATACCTTGAACAAACGTTGAACAAAGTGCGTTGATATCTGCGCATCAATTCTTCGTACGCGCGAGTTACGTGAAACAGCTCCGTGTGCGCGCGCGCGACCAACTCCTCATCAGAGAGCTCACGGGGGTCATAGCGCGTAGACAGCGTTTGGGCTTTATTCAAAACAAGTCGTGCCGACAGTCGGGTCAATGTCCGCCACAGCCCGTTCAGCCGGGTTTGCGGCGGCGTACATTAGCAGGGTTTGCCGGTCTACCGGCTACTGACCTGCTGTTCCAGGAGGATCCGGTTGGACAACGACACCAGGTCGCCGTCATCGGTCAACACCGTCGTCTTGACTGTGCCGATCTCCTCGATTTGCCCTTCGACCTCACCTATCCGTACCTGTTGCCCAACCTGATACAACTCACGCACATAGATTCCCGCAAGAATCTGACCGGCAATTTCCCGGCTTCCCAGCCCCATGGCCAGCGCAACGGCCAGACCAACGGTAATCAACACAATCACGATCACATGGTTGAGCAGGTCAGTCTTGACCTCCAACTGGCTGATCGCGACGGAAATACTGATGATGATCACCAGACCTTGCGCGATCCGCCCCAAGCCTGCCGCATAGTCCAGCCCCACGCCTTCGGCGGCGCCGCGCACCAGCCCATTGGCCAGTTGCGCCAGCAAAACACCGACCAGCAGTACCAGCGCGCCGCCGAAAACCTTCGGCAAATACAACGCAAGCATGTCGAGCGTAGCTGAAACTCGCTCAAGTCCAAGGGATTGAGCCGCAGAAACCAGAAAAATCAGCAAAACGAACCAATAAACGATCTTTCCGATCAAGGTGGAGATCGGCACTTGCAGGCCGACACGCCCCAACAATTTGGTCAGGCCGGTACCCGCCATCAGGCGATCCAGGCCAAGTTTTGCGAGCAACTTGGACAACAGGGTGTCGAGCAGCTTGGCCACGACAAAGCCCAGCAATACCAGGACCAGTGCCCCAAACAGGTTGGGAATGAAATTCGCCACCTTGGTCCACAATGCGGTCATTGCAGTGACCAGGCTCTGGGTCCAGAGATCAAGTTCCATATTCAATCAGCCTTATCAGCAGTGCGAGCAAGAGATTTACGACGGGAAACCGGAGAAACATGCGCCGAACCGTTGTTGAGGGCCATCATCAACGCTGGCAGCCAGCGGCCGAGCAAGCCGAACAGGTCACCCGCCCCCACCTGCCGGTTGGCGGTTTTCAACACGCGGCCCAGGCAGGCATCGTCGTCGCGGTTGGACGGCGAAGCATTGAGCATGTCACGCAAAGACTGTTCGAACGGATCGTGCATAAAGACCTCTCGCAAGTGTTTTAAAAGACGAGGGTAAAATTCCTAAGGTCACATGAGACCTTTCCTACGTTCAGGTCATATTCAGCTCAAACCCAGCGCAATCGTCGAAATAACCACCATTGTCCAAGCGCCACGACCACCATCAGCAGGCACGCAAACACGAATCCATAGGGGCTGGCCGAGAACGGGATGCCCCCCACGTTGATGCCCAGCAACCCCGTGAGAAAACTCATGGGCAGAAAGATTCCGGTGACGATCCCGAAGCGATACATGGTGCGGTTCATACGCACGCTCAGGCGCCGGTCTTCAGCCTCCAGCACAAGCCCCACGCGCTCTCGCGTCAATTCCAGCTCTTCCAGATAGCGGGTCAGGCTGTTGTTCAATTCATTCCAGTAGTCGGCATCGTCATCGCAAAACCAGGGCAGCTTGATCCGCGTTAGCTGGCCGAAAATGTCTCGTTGCGGTGCCAGGAATCGCTTGAGCCCCGCCGCCCGTCGACGGATCTGCAGGACGCTGCCATGTTCCGGGGTATACCGTTCGTCGGCATCCAGCTTTTCTTCCTCGGTATCGACGATTTCCGACAAATCCGTGACCAGGTCCTGCACTTTGTTGGTGAGGTACTGGGCCATATAAAGGATGAGCTCAGAGGCGGTCTTCGGCCCTTTGCCCTCCGCCAGTTGCACCAGCAACTCGTCAGTGGCGCGCAGCGGGCGCAATCGCAGGGAAATCACGCGGCTGGCCGCCGCAAAAATACGCACCGAGACCATGTCCTCGGGCTCGGCCCCCGGGTTGAGGTTGACCCCGCGCAAAAACAGCAGCAATTCGGCGTCCGGCAAAGGCAACAGGCGCGGACGGGTATTCTCCTCCAGCAGCAAGTCACAAGCGAACTCACTCAGGCCACTGGATTTGCGCAACCAGGTCTGCGTCTGGGGATGACTACGATCCCAGTGCAACCACAGGCTTTCCTGGGGTTGCAGTTGCAGGTCGTCGAGTTCAGTCCGGGCAATCGAACGCGCACCGCCTTTACCGTCCAGCACCAGGGCGTGCACCAGCCCCCACTGCGCGTTTTCTTCCTCGAACATCCTCACTCCTGTCGGCTATCGCGGTTTATTCAGGCATCTTCAGCGGGGTTGGCGACACGATCACGCCATTATTGTCGGCGTAGATGTATTCGCCCGGGCGGAAAGTCACGCCGGCGAAGTTCACCACCACATTCAGGTCGCCGATACCCCGCTTGTCGGTCTTCATCGGATGACTGGCGAGCGCCTGCACACCGAGATCGGTCTGGGCGATGACGTCGACATCACGAATGCACCCGTAGATCACCAGCCCTTCCCAACCGCTTTTCGCAGCTTTCTCGGCGATCATGTCGCCCAGCAAGGCACGGCGCAGGGAACCACCACCGTCAACCACCAACACCTTGCCAGCCCCCGGCAAATCCGCCTGTTCCTTGACCAGCGAGTTATCTTCGAAGCACTTGATGGTAACGATCTCGCCACCAAAGGAGTCGCGGCCACCGAAATTGCTGAACATCGGCTCAAGTACCTGCACCAGGTCCGGGTAGGCGTCGCACAGGTCGGGGGTGACGTAATGATTCATCGAAAAATTCCTTTCTGCCAAAGAAGTGTCTTTCAAGGAAATGCCGGTCGAAGGGCGAACTCTCCCACTCGCTCCGCCGCAACGCAATTACCACTGCGCGACTGAATATGACCGGAAGGGTTCAGCGCGTCATATGTTAGCCGCAACCCGGCACAAGCGAAACGCCCTTGGCAGAGCGCTCCCTCAAACCGCCGCCAACGCCGGGGGCGCGGCACCGAACAACGGTGTCAGCGGATCGTTGAGCCATTGCGCAACCAATGGCCAGACTTCAGCCTGGGCCGCTTTGCTGACCAGCATCTCCACATGGCCGAAATCCCCGGTAAACCCTTGCTCACGCCCCAGACAAAGGTACTGGCGATGCTCGGAACCCACCTGCTCGAACAGAGCGCGGCAGGCCCAATCCGGGTCCTGTCGATCGCCCGCTGCGCTGACGGCGAGCAGCGGCACATCGACCTCGGCCAGGCCTTTCCACCAGTCACGGTCAGCGTCACCGAAGCGCCCGAACAGGCCGTGCCAGCGCATGGCTTCGAGCATGACGCCGATGGGTTCGTCTTCGGGGCCGCGCTTGAGCCGCGCTCCCGACATGTGGGCAAAGCGCTTCAATATCAACCGTCCGGTCCACTCCACCGGTGGAATCTTCAGCGGCCAGTAGGTACGACTCACCTGGCAACCAAACAGCGCGGCCGAAGCCACCGCCGGCGCGCCCAGGTATTGCCCGCCCAGGGCTGCTGCCAGGGTGATCCCGCCCAGCGAATGACCGATCCAATGCGGCACCTGCGCGCTTTGTTCACGCACGAACGCGCCAATGGCCGGCAAATCGTAACGCGCATAGTCGGCGACCCGGTTTCTGGCGTAATCCTGGTTGCGTCGTGAGAGGCCATGGCCGCGCATTTCGGGGATCCACACATCGAACCCCCGGCGCGCAAGGCTGGCGCCCAAACCGATGCCCTTGGGCGAATACCAGAAGCGCCGGTTGGAGAAACTGCCATGCAACAAAATAACCGGGATGCCCCGGTTTTCCGGGACATCCGCCAGCCCCAGACGGGTCACCGCCAGCTCGACAGTGCCGTCCGGGCTGTTACCGGGTTTGAGGCGGTACACATCTTCACTCAGGTCGCCGCGACGCTCAGCGCTGATCAGGGCGACAGGAAACAGGTTGCTGCTGCTTTGCATAATGCTCTTGCACAAAAAAGGGCGGCGTCCGGAAGGAGTTCCGCCCTGCACAGATAAGAATGCCGGCCACCCTCGACAGGTGACCGGCACTTTTGACGTGACGACTTTAGACGGACGCTTGCCCTTCCGCCAGGAAGAACCAGGTCTCCAGCACGGAGTCAGGGTTCAGCGAGACGCTTTCGATGCCCTGCTCCATCAACCACTTGGCCAGGTCAGGGTGATCGGACGGGCCCTGGCCGCAGATACCGATGTACTTGCCGGCCTTGTTGCACGCCTGAATGGCATTGGCCAACAACTTCTTGACGGCCGGGTTCCGCTCGTCGAACAAGTGGGCAATGATCCCCGAGTCGCGGTCCAGGCCCAGGGTCAGTTGGGTCAGGTCGTTGGAGCCGATGGAGAAGCCGTCGAAGAACTCGAGGAACTCGTCGGCCAGCAAGGCATTCGACGGCAGCTCGCACATCATGATGACGCGCAGACCGTTGTCACCCCGGGCCAGACCGTTTTCGGCCAGCAGATCCACCACTTGGCTCGCCTCGCCCAAGGTGCGCACGAACGGCACCATGATTTCGACGTTGGTCAGGCCCATTTCATTGCGCACGCGCTTGAGGGCGCGGCACTCGAGCTCGAAGCAGTCACGGAACGACTCGCTGATGTAACGCGAGGCGCCACGGAAGCCCAGCATCGGGTTTTCTTCTTCCGGTTCGTAGAGCTTGCCGCCGATCAGGTTGGCATATTCGTTGGACTTGAAGTCCGACAGGCGCACGATGACCTTTTTCGGGTAGAACGCCGCCGCCAGGGTGCTGATGCCTTCCACCAGTTTCTCGACGTAGAAGCTCACCGGGTCGCTATAACCGGCGATGCGCTTGTCGACGCTTTCCTTGATGTCCAGCGGCAGGCCGTCGTAGTTCAACAGGGCCTTGGGGTGCACGCCGATCATGCGGTTGATGATGAACTCCAGGCGGGCCAGGCCCACCCCGGCGTTCGGCAACTGCGCGAAATCAAAGGCACGGTCCGGGTTGCCGACGTTCATCATGATCTTGAACGGCAGGTCCGGCATGGCGTCGATGGAGTTCTGCTTGATGTCGAAGCCCAGCTCGCCTTCGAAGATGAAGCCGGTGTCGCCTTCGGCGCAGGATACCGTCACGCCCTGGCCGTCCTTGAGCAGTTGGGTCGCATTGCCACAACCCACCACCGCCGGAATCCCCAGCTCACGGGCAATGATCGCCGCGTGGCAAGTACGCCCACCGCGGTTGGTCACGATGGCGCTGGCGCGCTTCATCACCGGCTCCCAGTCCGGATCGGTCATGTCGGAGACCAGCACGTCGCCGGGCTGAACCTTGTCCATCTCGGACACGTCCTTGATGATCCGCACCTTGCCGGCGCCGATGCGCTGGCCAATGGCACGGCCTTCCACCAGCACCTTGCCGGTTTCTTTCAACAGGTAGCGTTCCATGACGTTGGCCGAGGTGCGGCTCTTCACGGTTTCCGGACGGGCCTGCACGATGTACAGCTTGCCGTCGTCACCGTCCTTGGCCCACTCGATGTCCATCGGGCACTTGTAGTGTTTCTCGATGATCATCGCTTGCTTGGCCAGTTCGCTGACTTCCGCATCGGTCAGGCAGAAACGCGCACGCTCGGCCTTGTCGACCTCGACGGTTTTCACCGAGCGACCGGCCTTGGCCTCGTCGCCGTAGATCATCTTGATGGCCTTGCTGCCCAGGTTGCGGCGCAGGATGGCCGGGCGGCCCGCTTCAAGGGTGTGCTTGTGGACGTAGAATTCGTCGGGGTTCACCGCGCCTTGTACGACGGTTTCACCCAGGCCATAGGCGCCGGTGATGAACACCACGTCACGAAAGCCCGATTCGGTGTCCAGGGTAAACATAACGCCGGCGGTGCCGGTTTCCGAACGCACCATGCGCTGCACGCCAGCGGACAGGGCCACCAGCTTGTGGTCGAAGCCCTGGTGAACACGGTAGGAAATGGCGCGATCGTTGAACAGCGAGGCGAACACTTCCTTGGCCGCGCGGATCACGTTATCCACGCCGCGGATGTTGAGGAAGGTTTCCTGCTGGCCGGCAAAGGAGGCGTCCGGCAAGTCTTCGGCGGTGGCCGAGGAGCGCACGGCAACGGCCACATCGGGGTTGCCGGCCGACAGGGTGGCGAAGGCGGCACGGATTTCTTCGTTGAGCTTCTCGGGGAACTCGGCTTCCATGATCCATTGGCGGATCTGGGCGCCGGTCTTGGCCAGGGCGTTGACGTCATCGACGTCCAGAGCGTCCAGCGCGGCGTGGATCTGGGCGTTGAGGCCGCTCAGCTCGAGGAAATCGCGGTAAGCCTGGGCCGTGGTGGCGAAACCTCCGGGCACCGAGACACCAGCGCCTGCAAGATTACTGATCATCTCGCCGAGGGATGCGTTCTTGCCCCCCACATGCTCTACATCATGGACGCCGAGCTTATCGAGGGAAACTACGTACTCTACCAAGGTGATCTCTCCACTAACTGTGTTGGAAAAGCTCAGGGCGCGGGCTGCTCAGTAGGAGCGTTCGCCTGCGTTTGTGGCCTGGACCTGGAAAATAAGTGAGAATGCGGCCCACTGCGGGACGGCAAAATCGCGCCTATCATATCCAAGATTCGTCATCAGCTTAAGGCCCAGGGCTCAAATGAAACGATCTGCTTTCTTTATCTCCGACGGCACCGGCATCACCGCCGAAACACTGGGCCAAAGCCTGCTCGCGCAGTTCGAAAACATTACCTTCGCCAAATTCACGCGGCCCTATATCGACAGCGTGGACAAAGCGCGGGCCATGGTACAACAAATCAATCTGGCGGCTGAAAAAGACGGTTTTCGGCCGATCATTTTCGACACCATCGTCAATCAGGACATTCGTGAGATCCTCGCAACCTCCAATGGTTTCATGATCGACATCTTCTCTACGTTCCTGGCGCCGCTGGAGCAGGAGCTGAGTGAACATTCGTCGTACTCGGTAGGAAAGTCCCATTCCATTGGCCACAACTCCAACTATATGGAGCGCATCGAGGCGGTGAACTTCGCCCTCGATAACGATGATGGCGCCCGCACCCACTACTATGACAAGGCCGATCTGATCCTGGTGGGCGTGTCGCGCTGCGGCAAGACCCCGACCTGTCTGTACATGGCCATGCAATTCGGCATCCGCGCGGCCAACTACCCGCTGACCGAAGATGATATGGAGCATCTGTCGCTGCCGTCCGCCCTGCGCTCGCATCGACACAAGCTCTTCGGCCTGACCATCGACCCCGACCGCCTGACCTCGATCCGCAACGAACGCAAGCCCAACAGCCGTTACTCCAGCTATGCCCAGTGCGAATTCGAAGTGCGTGAAGTAGAAAATCTGTTCCGCCGCGAGAATATTGCGCACATCAATTCCACGCATTTCTCGGTGGAAGAGATCTCGGCGAAGATCCTTGTGGAGAAGGGTGTGGAGCGCCGCTTCAAATAAAAGGGTGTCGACCGAACTGACGCTATAGCAGGCAAGCCAGCTCCCACATTTGACCGAGTTTCAGCTTTGGAATGCAGTCGAATGTGGGAGCTGGCTTGCCTGCGAAGAACGGTAACGCGGTGAACCTGCCGATTACAGGTGAAACCGCCCCCCGCCCTGCCCCAGCGCCGTGGCCAGCGCATCGAAGCCCGCCCGTAACAACTGATCATCGCCAGACGTATTGCAGATACTCGCCCGAATAAACTGCGGCACCGCCGTCTGCCCCACGGCGAACGCTTCGGCCGTGGCAATCAGGTAATTGTTCTGCTTCAGTTCCGCCTCGATTTCCGACGCCCGCCACGGCTCCGGCACTTCAATCCAGAAGTGCGGGCTGTTGAGGTGGGTCCGGTATTGCAGACCGCTCAACAGGTCGCGCACCAGGGCCTTGCGTCGACTGATCTCGTTGATCTGCTGGCGCAGCAGGTATTCGGCGGTACCGTTCTCGATCCACTGCGTTGCCAACTCGAGCGTCACGGGCGTGGCCATCCAGCAGGTCGAACGCAGCGCGGCCGAGATACGACTGACGAGTGCCGGCGGCGCATGCACATAGCCTACCCGCAGCCCGGCGGACACGGCCTTGCTCAGGCTGCTGATCAGAATCGTACGCTCGGGCGCGAAATAGCTGAGGGGCGGTGGCCGGTCTTCCACCAGCACGCCGTGGGCCTCGTCTTCAAGAATCAGCAAGTTATGTTCACGACACACCCTGGCCAGTGCCTCGCGACGCGGTACCGACAGCACCGCCGTGGTCGGGTTCTGGATCGTCGGCGTGCAGTACAGCGCCGAAACCCGGTGATTACGACAGACTTCATCCAGCGCACCCGGCAGCACGCCTTCTTCGTCCATCTCCAGCCCGATCAGGCGAATCCCCAGCATGCGCGCGGCGGTGATCAACCCTGGGTAGGTCAGTTGTTCGGTGACCACCGTATCCCCGGCCCGCAGCAGCGCCATCATCGAACACAGCAAGCCATGCTGACCGCCATTGACGCAGATGACCTGCTCGGGAATCGGATGGAAATCACGCTGCACCAACCACTGCGCGCCCGCGTCACGGTAGCGTGGCAAGCCGGCGTCCGGCGTATAAGCACTGATGTCTTCGAGAAACTTGGCGTTGGTCGACAGGGTCTGGAAGCTCTGGGCGAGAAAAGTGGTTTCCTGCCCGGGGATATGCATGTTGCGGCTCATGTCGAAGTACTGGCGTGGCTCCTCGCTGAAGTTGCGAAAGCCTTCATCGCGCTGGCGCTCCATCCCGCGCTTGCGCACGAACGTGCCGTCGCCCACGCGAGCCACCACCAGCCCCAGTCGTTCCAGCTCACCGTAGGCACGGCTGATGGTGCCGATCGTGACGCCAAGATTGTCGGAAAGCACCCGATGGGGCGGCAGTTTTCTTCCCGGTTCAATCAAGCCTTCGAGGATGCCTCTTTCCATGACATCGGACAGGCGCTTGTACTTCACGCCCTGCCCGTTGGACAACCCCTCACGCATAATTGACACCATGTCAATATTTGTTTTGACAGTCATCTTTGGCCCTAATAGTGTGCTTTTACGGGTTCAATCGCCGAATTTTACAACTCATTACAAGCTCAATATAGAGTTCAATTCCGGCTCAGGGAAGCAATAAACGATGCCAATGTCCGCCGTTCTCGAAAACACTGCAAAAACAAAAACTCAAAAACAGTGGTTGGCCGGATTGGTGACCAGCGCGATGTTTCTGATCGTGTGCCTGAGTTGGGGCACCACCTGGCTGGGTATCAAGATTGCCGTGGAGAGCGTGCCGCCCCTGACCTCCGCCGGCTTGCGCTTTCTGATCGCCTTCCCGCTTTTCCTGTGTTTTGCCAAGGTGCGCCGCGAGCCCATCCTGTTCCCGCGGGAAAGCCGCTGGTTCTTCGTCTTTGTGACCCTTTCCTACTTCAGCGTTCCCTACTACCTGCTCAACTACGGCGAGATGCATGTCTCGTCCGGCCTGACCGCGCTGCTGTTCAGTTGCATGCCGGTGTTCATCCTGATCTTTTCCGCCTTGTTCCTGCGTGAACGCATCTACTTTTCCCAGGTGGTGGGCATCGGCATCGGCTTCGGCAGCCTCTACATGATCATCAAGAGCCAGGGCCTGCACCTGGACCACGCCGAATTCTTCGGCGTACTGGCGATCCTCACCGCCGCGATCATGCATGCCCTGTGCTACGTGATCACCAAGCAGAAAGGCAGCGCCATCAGCGTGATCACCTACAACACCCTGCCCATCGGCATTGCCGGGCTGATGCTGTTCGTGGCCGGCCTGTGGTTCGAGGCCCCGACGTTCGACGCCATCACCCTGCGCTCCTGGGGCGCGCTGTTCTACCTGGGGCTGGTGGCCTCGGTCGGCGGATTCATCGTGTACTTCATGCTGCTCAAGCGCTTGAGCCCGATCATCCTGTCGTTCGTGTTCATCATCTTTCCGGTGTTCGCGGTGATCATCGGCGCCTGGTACGAAGGCGTGTCGATCACCCGTGACCTGATGCTGTATTCGGCCATCCTGCTGGCCGGTTTTGCGATCACCAAATTGCCCGTTGAAAAACTGCTGGCCAAGAAAAATTGAGCCTTGCGACCCTCCCACACGCACGCGAGAGAAACATGGAAGTCCTCCGCCCCACCGCCCTGGAACAGATCTACGCCCACGCCAGCCGCAGCTATCCCGAGGAATGCTGTGGTTTCGTCTTCGCGGATGGCAGCGTGTACCTGGGCAGCAATATCCAGAACGAGTTGCACCGCAAAGACCCCGGGATGTACCCGCGCAGCGCCGCCAACGGCTACACGTTCTCGGTGGCCGACACGCTGCTGATGAACAAGGCGTTTCGCAGCGACAACCCGGTGGTGGTCATCTACCACTCCCACCCGGACGTGGGCGCGTATTTCAGCGACGAAGACCAGGACAAGGCGCTGTTCATGGGCGAGCCGATCTACCCCGTCAGTTACCTGGTGGTGGACGTCCGCCAAGGCCACGCCCTGGGCTCCAAGCTGTTTGCCTGGGACGGCAGGCAGTTTGCTCTCAACCCTTTCGACGACCTGCACACGGAGCTGTCCATGAATGCTGTCTCTTTCCCCGACATTCTGGTTCGCGTGGCCAAGCTGCCGGAATCGACCCTCCAGGGCACCGGATCGACCTTGCGCGAAGTCATTGAAAACCTCTGCGGCAGCCACCCGCAATTGCGCGCGCACCTGTTCCACGAGAAGAACAACCAGCTCAAGGAACACTTTCTGTTCACCGCCGAAGAAGAACTGATCAGCGCCGACGACCGACTTCCGGAAAAGGCCCGGATCGAAGTGCTGCTGGCCACATCCGGTGGCATGGACGTCGACGCCCTGAGCAACGAAGAAGTACAGCGCTACGTACGCCACATCACCCTGCCCGGCGTCGGTCGCGAAGGCCAGTTGAACCTCAAGAAAGCCAAGGTCTTGATCATCGGCACCGGTGGCCTGGGCTCGCCCATCAGCCTGTACCTGGCGGCAGCCGGTGTCGGCACCCTGGGCCTGGTGGATTTCGATGTAGTGGAAAGCAGCAACCTGCAACGCCAGATCGTGCACGGCAACAGCACCCTGGGCCTGCCCAAGGTGGAGTCCGCCAGGCAACGCTTGCAAGACCTCAACCGCCATATCCGGATCAATGCCCACGACACTGCGCTGAACGCCGACAACGCCCTGGAACTGGTGGGCGCCTACGACCTGGTGATCGACGGTACCGACAATTTCGAGACCCGCTACCGGGTCAACGACGCCTGCGTTCAGTTGGGCAAACCGTTGATCTACGGTGCCATCTACCGTTTCGACGGGCAGATCAGCGTGCTCAACCATAACGGCGGGCCGTGCTACCGCTGCCTGTTCCCCAGCCCACCGCCCGCCGAGCTGGCGCCCAATTGCAGCGCGGGCGGGGTGATCGGTGTGCTGCCCGGCGTGGTCGGCATGATCCAGGCTACCGAGGCGATCAAGCTGTTGATCGGCATCGGCGAGTCCTTGTCCGGCCGCTTGATGCGTTTCGACGCGCTGGCCATGAAGTTCAGCGAGATTCGCTTCAAGCGCCGTGCCGACTGCCCGTGCTGCTCGGAGTTGCGTCAAGCCGAAACCCAGACGCCCGCCGCCTGCGCCGACGCCATCCCCAGCCAGCCCTCCCTGGCCGAAGAGCGCTACATCAAGCCCCGCGTACTCAAGCAAGTACTGGAACACCCACGCAGCGACGAAGTGCTGCTGGATGTGCGCGACGCCAGTGAACTGGAGGTGTGCAAATTGCCGGGCGTGGTGCATATCCCGCTGGCCGAACTGGACTCACAGCTCGACAGCCTCAGCCGCGACAACACCCACTACCTGATCTGCTACGCCGGCACTCGTGCCGAGCAGGCCGCAAGCACCCTGCTGGCCGCCGGCTTTGCCCATACCAAAGTCCTGCAAGGCGGCATGAAACACTGGGTGCGCGACGTCGAGCCCGACATGCCGCTGTACTGACCCGGAGGGCTGAATGATGCTGCATAACTCCATTCTCGACGTGATTGGCCACACGCCGATCGTGCGCCTGGCACAGTTTTCCGAAGACCTCGGCATCGAGGTCTACGCCAAGCTCGAATCGCTCAACCCCGGCGGCAGCCACAAGGCACGCATCGCCCTGGGCATGATCCTCGACGCCGAGCGGCGGGGCATCCTGATCCGAGACTCCGGGCAGACCATCATCGAGCCCAGCGGCGGCAACACCGGCATTGGCCTGGTGATGGCCGGCAATGTGCTGGGCTACAAAGTGGTGCTGGTGATTCCCGACAACTACAGCCCCGAAAAACAGAAACTGCTGCGTCTGTATGGCGCGAAGGTGGTGCTGTCGGACAGCCGTCTGGGCAACAATTCCCACGGCGAAAAATGCATGGAGCTGCAACTGGAAAATCCCAGCTACGTGATGCTCAACCAGCAGCGCAACGGTGCCAACCCGCAGACCCATCGCGACACCACCGCGCCGGAAATCCTCCGCGCCTTCGGCGAACGCCGCGTGGACTACCTCGTCAGCGGCATCGGCACGGGCGGGCATATCACCGGCATCGGCGAAACCTTGAAAGCAGCCTGGCCGCACTTGCGCGTGATGGGCGTGGAGCCGGAGGAATGCGACCTGCTGAAGAACCGGCACGCTCCGCATCACATCCAGGGCCTGTCGATCGGCCTGATCCCGAGCATCCTCAACCTGGATGTGATCGACGGCATGCTCAAGGTCTCGCGCCAGGCCTGCATCGACATGATGAAACGCATCATGCGCACCGACGCCATCAGCCTTGGGCTGTCCTCGGCGGCGAACATGGTGGCCATCGCCAACCTTGCCCCGGAACTGCCACCTGAAACGGTGGTGCTGACCCTGGTCTACGACAATGCCGACAGCTACCTGCCCAGTTTCGAATAACCGGTTTTCCAACCATCCAGAATGCGGGGGTGCCTCCATGGGGGGCTTTATCGACATGCAACAGTTGCACGATGAGTTGCTCACCCACCTCATCAAGTCCCTCACGCCCACGCAAATGAAGCAACTGGAGCCGCACCTGGCGCCGCTGATCCAGAACGCGGCCCAGGCGGTGGCCGAGGACCTGATCGCGTATGCCTACCGCGATCCGGCTTCACGCGGGCGCGGCGAGCTGATCCTGGAGTCCTACGCCTCGTTCAAGGCCGTGCTGTATTACCGCCTCGCGCACCTGGTGTGGAACTTCCCCGACCAGACCAACGGCGTGTTTTCGCGCATCGCCCTCAAGCTCGGCAATCAGGGCAAGATCCTCTCCGGCGCCGAAATCCACCCTGCCGCGCGCATCGGTCGGCGCTTCGTGCTGGACCACGGCTACGGCACGGTGATCGGCGAAACCTGCGAGATCGGCAACGACTGCTACATCCTCTGCGGCGTGACCCTGGGCGCCCGGGGCATCGCCAACAACCCCGACGGCAAGCGCCATCCGCGCCTGGGCAACAATGTCGAAGTCGGCTCCGGGGCGCGGGTGCTGGGTTACGTGCAGATCGGCGACAACGTGTTCATCAGCCCGTCCTGCGTGATCACCCAGGACGTGCCCGCCGGCACCAAGGTCAAGGTGGTGAACCAGATCCAGTTGCAGAAGAACGACGACTCGGAGCCCAGCAATTACCTGGGCGCCTTTGCCCTCCATGACCGCCTGCACGTGGTCGGCGAAATCAATATCAGCCACCGGGTCACGGTGCTGGATGCCGACTTTCACCCCTTGCCGGGCCTGATGCTGGAACCCACGGTCAAGGAGCGGCATCACCTGCAATTTCGCCTGCGCCGCGTCGAAAACGCCGACACCCTGCCGCGCCTGCCGCTGAACCTGAAAGTCTGCGGCCCCGAATTTGAAGTCACCCTGCTCTCTCCTCCTGGCTTGAGTGCGATGGTGCGAACCCTGCTGCAAGCCAGCCCACTGATCGTTGGAGGTTGAACATGTCTGTGCACACCATGGAAACCCTGGCGCTGTTCGACAGCGCGCCTTATCAGAATGCGTTCAACGCCCGGGTGATGGCCGTCAGCGAACACGGCGTCGCCCTGGAGCACACCCTGTTCTACCCCACCGGCGGCGGGCAGCCTGGCGACACCGGCCACCTGATCCTGGCAGACGGCACACGGGTCGAAGTAACCGGCACAGTACGCGACCCGGTGTTGCGCTCGATCATCTGGCACCAGGTGGAACACTGCCCGCCACAGTTGATCGCCGGCGTGCAGGTGGAGGCCGCTATCGATTGGGAACGGCGCTACCAACACATGAAAATGCACACCTGCCTGCACCTGCTGTGCTCGCTCATCGATGCGCCCGTGACCGGGTGCAGCATCAGCGCGGACAAGGGCCGCCTGGACTTCGACCTGCCGGAAATGACCCTCGACAAAGACAGCATCACCCGTGATCTGAACGCCCTGATCGAACAGGCCCATCAGGTGAAAACCCTGTCGATGCCCGCCTCCGAATACGCCACCCTGCTGCAGATCACCCGCACCCAGGCGGTGGCACCCCCGGTGATCCAGGGCTCGGTGCGGGTCATTGAAATCGGTGGTATCGACATCCAGCCGTGCGGCGGTACGCACGTGCTCAACACCGAGGAAATCGGCCGGGTGTTCTGCGAGAAAATCGAGAAGAAGAGCAAACATAACCGCCGGGTGATCGTGCGGTTCGAATAGAGAAGCGCGCCGACGGCGACCAATGGCAGGCCGCGCGCCTGGCGCTGCCTGCCGACCTGACCGTGCTCGATCGTCTTAAGCGTTCTGGGTACTGCTCTGTTGGCTCAGCTCAACGAGCTGACTTTGCAGCTGTTTGATCACCAGCGTGAAATGCTCAACCATCTTTTTGATGTCGGCGCGCAGGGCTTCGTTTTCACGGGTCAGGTTTTCAACGCTGCTCGACGAACCAGCAGTTTGTCGACTGGCTTCAGTGGAGGCCGTTTCAGCAGTGGCATTTTCAGGCGTAGCAGGTGAGGAGGCCTCAGGTGCATCCTGGCCTGCCAGCTTTTGTTTCAATTCGCCGATCTGCTGTTGAAGTTGCTGCACGACGGCATTGAACTGCGCCGTCAGATCGTTGACCGCCATGCGCAATTGCTTGTTCTCCTCGGCCAGTTCCTGAAGCCCATTAGAGGCAGTGGCACCCACCGAAGGCTGAGCTGGCGCCTGAGGTTGAGGCGCTGCTGAAGCGCGATTGTTTTTAGCCCCAATCTGCTGCTGCAACTGGGTAATTTGTTGCTGCAGCGCGCTGATGATCGACTTGAACTCATCCGCCACTTGCTGGAGCTGGCCACGCAGCACCTTGTTGTCGTTGCGCAGTTGATCGATGACTACCGATTGTGCCTGGGCCGGCGCTTTTTCAATCCGGCCCTGTGTCCCCAGCGCTTTGCGCTGCTGAGTGGTAACGTTTGCACGCGCCCGCCCAGTATTTTCATCGGTCCTTACGGCTTCGTTGTGTGGGACTGGACCAGCAGTGGGCGGAGTCTGGTAGCCGGGGTGATAGGATACAGCGGGTTGACTGTTCACACGACTCATACAAGTACCTCTATTCAGGATTCGATGCTCAGGTAGGTGACCAGACAACCTTTTACGGTTGACTGGCCTACCTGATTGGCACTTCTCCGAAATATGGTTCCCAACCTGTAGGACGAATAACAGGCAAAGTGTTTCAGAGCAAAAACGGCTAGATCACGAACAACCCCACAAAGTGATGAACCGGCGTTTTTTCAAGCAACGCCTGATCCTTGCACAACGCAAAAATCTCGGTACTGCGCTGCGCGGTAAACCGCGTGGCCAGGTTGGCCTTGAACTTGTCTTCCAGCAACGGGACGCCATCGGCCCGACGGCGGCGATGGCCGATGGGGTATTCCACCGCCACCTGACTGGTGCTGGAACCGTCGTGGAAAAACACCTGCACGGCGTTGGCGATGGAACGCTTGTCGGCTTCCAGGTATTCACGGCTGTAGCGGGGCTCTTCGACGATAACCATCTTGTCGCGCAGTTCGTCGATGATCGGGTGCGCGGCATGGAACGCATCTTCGTACTGCTCCGCCACCAGGTTGCCGAACGCCAGCGGCACGGCAGTCATGTATTGCAGGCAATGGTCACGGTCTGCTGCATTGGCCAGTTGACCGGCTTTGGAAATGATGCGAATCGCCGACTCGTGGGTGGTGATGACGATACGCTCGATCTCATGCAGACGGTCTTTCACCTGCGGGTGCAAGATGACAGCCGCTTCGCAGGCGGTCTGCGCATGGAACTCGGCGGGGAAGCTGATCTTGAACAGCACGTTTTCCATCACATAGGTGCCGTAGGGTTGGGACAGACTGAACGCGCGCTTGTCCTCGGGCTTGAGGGCCAGGTCTTTGTTGGTGTGGCTGAACAGCACGTCGTAGAAACCCCATTGCGACGCGCTCAACACACCGGGAATACCCATCTCGCCCCGCAACGCGATATCCGCCAGGCGCACGCCGCGACTCGATGCATCCCCCGCCGCCCAGGACTTGCGCGAACCGGCGTTCGGCGCATGTCGATAGGTACGCAGTGCCTGGCCGTCGACGAAGGCCTGGGACAAGGCCGCGAGCAGTTGCTCGCGATTGGCGCCCATCAGCTTGGCGGTCACCGCCGTGGACGCGACTTTCACCAGCAGCACATGGTCGAGGCCGACGCGGTTAAATGAGTTTTCCAGGGCAATCACGCCCTGGATCTCATGGGCCATGATCATTGCCTCAAGCACGACGCGCATGGTCAGCGGCGCATCGCCATTGGCCACGCGCTTTTGCGACAGGTGATCGGCTACCGCCAGAATGCCGCCGAGGTTATCCGAAGGGTGGCCCCATTCGGCGGCCAACCAGGTGTCGTTGTAGTCGAGCCAGCGCACGATGCAGCCGATATCCCAGGCGGCCTTGACCGGGTCCAGGCGGAACGAGGTGCCGGGCACTCGCGCGCCAAACGGCACCACCGTACCCTCGACAATCGGCCCCAGGTGCTTGGTGCACTCGGGGAAACGCAAGGCCAGCAGGCCGCAGCCCAAGGTATCCATCAGGCAGTTGCGGGCGGTGTCCAGTGCTTCCCGGGAATCGATGCGGTAGTTGAGAACATAGTCGGCGATATCCTGCAAAACCTGGTCGTAGTCCGGACGGTTGTTCTGGTCGACGTTGGCGCTCATGGCGGTACTCCGAAAAATGGGTTGGGGATGGTCCTCGGGCTCACGGTTGTCAGGGTGCAGATCTTGATTGTCTGCCTTGAAATGATTGTTCCCACGCTCCGCGTGGGAATGCAGCCCTGGACGCTCCGCGTCCGCCTTTGAAGTCGTGACGCGGAGCGTCACCGGATGCGTTTCCACGAGCGTGGGAACGATCGGTCATCAGCTCCCACATTGGGCCGGTGACAGTCGCTAGAACGCGTCGCCGGGCACGCGGACGAAGCCTTCCATCAGTACTCGGGCACTGCGGCTCATGATGGCTTTTTTCACCACCCACTCGCCGTTGACCTGGCTGGCTTCGGCCCCGACGCGCAAGGTGCCGGACGGATGCCCGAAGCGCACCGCATTGCGTTCGATGCCACCGGCGGCCAGGTTGACCAGCGTTCCGGAGATCGCCGCCGCCGTGCCGATCGCCACCGCTGCCGTGCCCATCATGGCGTGGTGCAATTTGCCCATGGACAGCGCGCGCACCAGCAGGTCCACATCGCCGGCCTTGATCGCCTTGCCGCTGGAAGCCACGTAATCCGCAGGTTTTGCCACGAACGCCACCTTGGGCGTGTGCTGGCGCCCGGCGGCTTCGTCCACATGCTGGATCAGCCCCATGCGCACCGCGCCGTAGGCCCGCACCGTCTCGAACATGGCCAGCGCTTTCGGGTCGCTGTTGATCGCACTTTGCAACTCGGTACCGGTGTAGCCCAGGTCTTCGGCGTTGATGAAGATGGTGGGAATACCGGCGTTGATCAACGTGGCCTTGAAGGTGCCGACACCGGGCACGTCCAGCTCGTCGACGAGGTTGCCGGTGGGGAACATCGAGCCACCGCCGCCCTCTTCTTCCGCTGCCGGGTCCATGAATTCCAGCTGCACCTCGGCCGCCGGGAAGGTCACGCCGTCCAGTTCGAAGTCGCCGGTTTCCTGCACCGCACCGTCCGTGATCGGCACGTGGGCAATGATGGTCTTGCCGATATTGGCCTGCCAGACCCGCACCACCGCCACGCCGTTGCGGGGAACGCGCGACGCATCCACCAGGCCGTTGCTCACGGCAAAGGAGCCCACCGCCGCCGACAGGTTGCCGCAGTTGCCGCTCCAGTCCACGAACGGTTTGTCGATGGAGACCTGGCCGAACAGATAGTCCACGTCGTGGTCGGCGCGGGTGCTTTTGGCCAGGATCACGGTCTTGCTGGTGCTGGAGGTGGCGCCGCCCATGCCGTCAATCTGCTTGTCGTAGGGATCGGGACTGCCGATCACCCGCAGCAACAGCGCGTCACGCGCAGCGCCCGGCACCTGCGCCGTGGCGGGCAGGTCCTGGAGGCTGAAAAACACGCCCTTGCTGGTACCGCCACGCATGTAGGTGGCGGGGATCTTGATTTGCGCTACGTGTGCCATGGTTGTCCTCTTCAGGCAGTCGCCGCCGATTCCAGAAAGTCCTGGGCAAAACGTTGCAACACGCCGCCCGCCTCGTAGATCGACACTTCTTCGGCGGTGTCCAGGCGGCAGGTCACCGGCACTTCGACACGCTCGCCGTTCTTGCGGTTGATCACCAGCGTCAGCGTGGCACGCGGGGTGCGCGCGCCGATCACGTCATAGGTCTCACTGCCATCGATCTTCAAGGTCGTGCGGTCGGTGCCCGGCAGAAACTCCAGGGGCAACACGCCCATGCCCACCAGGTTGGTACGGTGGATGCGCTCGAAGCCTTCGGCGGCGATCGCCTCTACACCGGCCAGGCGCACGCCCTTGGCGGCCCAGTCGCGGGACGAGCCCTGGCCGTAATCGGCACCGGCGATGATGATCAGCGGCTGCTTGCGCTCCATGTAGGTCTCGATGGCTTCCCACATCCGCGTCACCCGGCCTTCCGGCTCGATACGCGCTAGGGAGCCCTGTTTGACCTTGCCGTTTTCCTGGACCATTTCGTTGAACAGTTTCGGGTTGGCGAAGGTCGCGCGCTGGGCGGTCAGGTGGTCGCCACGGTGCGTCGCGTACGAGTTGAAGTCGACTTCCGGCACACCCATTTTCGCCAGGTATTCGCCAGCGGCGCTGTCGAGCATGATCGCGTTGGACGGCGACAGGTGGTCGGTGGTGATGTTGTCCGGCAGCACCGCCAGCGGGCGCATGCCCTTGAGCGGACGCGCACCGGCCAGCGCACCTTCCCAATACGGCGGGCGACGGATGTAGGTGCTTTGCGGGCGCCATGCATACAACGGCTCGACTTTGGGGCCGGTGTCTTCGTGAATCGCGAACATCGGGATGTAGACCTGGCGGAACTGCTCCGGCTTCACCGCCGACTGCACCACCGCGTCGATTTCCTCGTCGCTCGGCCAGATGTCCTGCAAGCGGATTTCCTTGCCGTTGGCATCGAGGCCGAGCACGTCTTTTTCGATGTCGAAACGGATGGTGCCGGCGATCGCGTAGGCCACCACCAGCGGCGGCGAAGCCAGGAACGCCTGCTTGGCGTACGGGTGAATGCGCCCGTCGAAGTTGCGGTTGCCCGACAGCACGGCGGTGGCGTACAGGTCGCGGTCGATGATCTCTTGCTGGATCACCGGGTCCAGTGCGCCGGACATGCCATTGCAGGTGGTGCAGGCAAACGCCACCACGCCAAAGCCGAGTTTTTCCAGCTCGTGGCCCAGACCGGCTTCTTCCAGGTACATGGCCACGGTTTTCGAACCCGGTGCCAGGGACGATTTGACCCACGGCTTGCGGGTGAGCCCGAGCTTGTTGGCGTTGCGTGCCAGGAGGCCGGCGGCGATCACGTTGCGCGGGTTGCTGGTGTTGGTGCAACTGGTGATGGCGGCGATGATCACTGCGCCATCCGGCATCTGGCCGGGCACTTCTTCCCATTGACCACTGATGCCTTTGGCAGCCAGGTCGCGGGTCGCGACACGGGCGTGCGGGTTGCTCGGACCGGCCATGTTGCGCACGACACTGGACAGGTCAAACGTGAGCCCGCGCTCGTATTGCGCGCCCTTGAGGTCATCGGCCCACAGGCCGGTGTGGCGAGCGTACTGTTCCACCAGCGCGACTTGTTCGTCTTCGCGCCCGGTGAGTTTGAGGTAAGCGATGGTCTGCTGGTCGATGTAGAACATCGCCGCCGTGGCGCCGTATTCCGGGGCCATGTTGGAGATGGTCGCGCGGTCGCCGAGGGTCAGCGCCGAAGCACCTTCGCCGAAGAACTCCAGCCAGGCACCCACGACTTTTTGCTTGCGCAGGAATTCGGTCAGCGCCAGCACCATGTCGGTGGCAGTGATGCCCGGTAGCAGCTTGCCCGTGAGCTCCACGCCGACGCTTTCCGGCAGGCGCATCCACGAGGCACGCCCCAGCATGACGCTCTCGGCTTCGAGGCCGCCGACGCCAATGGCGATCACGCCCAGGGCATCCACGTGGGGGGTGTGGCTGTCAGTGCCGACGCAGGTATCCGGAAAGGCCACGCCGTCGCGCACCTGGATCACCGGGGACATTTTCTCCAGGTTGATCTGGTGCATGATGCCGTTGCCCGGCGGGATCACGTCGACGTTCTTGAAGGCCTTTTTGGTCCACTCGATAAAGTGGAAACGGTCTTCGTTGCGACGGTCTTCGATGGCGCGGTTTTTCTCGAACGCGTCCGGGTCGAAACCACCGGCTTCGACGGCCAGGGAGTGGTCGACGATCAGCTGGGTCGGCACCACCGGGTTGACCTGGGCCGGGTCCCCCCCTTGCTGGGCAATGGCGTCGCGCAGGCCGGCGAGGTCCACCAGGGCGGTCTGGCCCAGAATGTCGTGGCACACCACACGGGCCGGGAACCACGGGAAATCGAGGTCGCGCTTGCGTTCGATCAGTTGGCTCAGGGACGCATTGAGAGTGGCCGGGTCACAGCGACGCACCAGGTTCTCGGCGAGGACGCGGGAGGTGTAGGGCAAGGTGGCGTAGGCACCGGGGGTGATTGCATCGACTGCCGCACGGGCGTCGAAGTAATCCAGGCGGCTGCCGGGGAGCGGTTTGCGAAATTCAGTGTTCATCGTCAGGACTCGGTCACGGTAGTTAGGTGGAACGAACCTGCGGCATCGGTCTGGATGAACACGGTCCCTGTGGGAGCCGGGCTTGCCCGCGATAGCGATGTAACTGTCGACACCTGTGTTGAATGTCAGTCAATCATCGCGGGCAAGCCCGGCTCCCACATTGACCCGGTTCCAACGCTTAAAACCGGTGCCTCAGGCTCATCCCATTCAGCGACGTTCGATTGGCACGAACTTGCGCTGTTCTACGCCGGTGTATTCGGCGCTTGGACGGATGATGCGGTTGTTGGCGCGCTGTTCGAACACGTGCGCGGCCCAGCCAGTCAGCCGCGAGCACACGAAGATCGGGGTGAACAGCTTGGTCGGGATACCCATGAAGTGGTACGCCGAGGCATGGTAGAAGTCGGCGTTGGGGAACAGTTTCTTCTGGTCCCACATGGTCTTGTCGATGGCTTCGGAGACCGGGAACAACACCTTGTCACCCACTTCGTCAGCCAGCTTTTTCGACCAGCCCTTGATCACTTCATTACGCGGGTCACTGTCTTTGTAGATCGCGTGGCCGAAGCCCATGATCTTGTCCTTGCGCGCCAGCATACCGAGGGTGCCTTCGACCGCTTCTTCAGCGGACGAGAAGCGCTCGATCATTTCCATCGCCGCTTCGTTGGCACCGCCATGCAGCGGGCCGCGCAGCGAGCCGATGGCGGCGGTGACGCAGGAATACAAGTCGGACAGCGTCGACGCGCAGACCCGGGCGGTGAAGGTCGAGGCGTTGAATTCGTGCTCGGCATAGAGAATCAGCGACACGTTCATCACTTTGACGTGCAACTCGCTGGGTTTCTTATCGTGCAGCAGGTGCAGGAAGTGACCGCCGATGGAAGGCTCGTCGGTCACGCAGTCGATGCGCTTGCCGTCATGGCTGAAGCGATACCAGTAGCACATGATCGCCGGGAAGGCGGCCAGCAGACGGTCGGTGACATCGCGCTGCGCGCTGAAGTCTTTCTCGGGCTCGATGTTGCCCAGGAACGAGCAACCCGTGCGCATCACGTCCATCGGGTGGGCGTCGGCGGGGATGCGTTCCAGCACTTCCTTCAGCGCTTGCGGCAGGTCGCGCAGCTTGCTCAGCTTGGCGCTGTAGGCAGCCAGTTCGGTCTTGGTCGGCAATTCGCCGTACAGCAGCAGGTAGGCGACTTCTTCAAACTGTGCATCGGCGGCCAGTTCGCGTACGTCGTAACCGCGATAGGTCAGGCCGGCGCCCGCTTGGCCCACGGTGGACAATGCGGTCTGCCCGGCCACCTGGCCACGCAGGCCGGCGCCACTCAATACTTTTGCTTCAGCCATGTCGGTTCTCCAATCTTGAATTTATTAGGGAGGCTGTTCTTTACTTCTTGGCTGCGAACAGCGCGTCGAGCTTCTGCTCGAAAGTGTGGTAGTCGATGCGATCGTAAAGCTCCATGCGGGTCTGCATGGTGTCGATCACGTTCTGCTGGGTACCGTCGCGACGGATCGCGGTGTAGACGTTCTCGGCCGCCTTGTTCATGGCACGGAAGGCCGACAGCGGGTACAGCACGATGGAAACATCGGCAGACTTCAATTGTTCGGTGGTGTACAGCGGTGTGGCGCCAAACTCGGTGATGTTGGCCAGGATCGGCGCTTTCACACGGGAGGCGAACAGTTTGTACATTTCAAGCTCGGTGATGGCCTCCGGGAACACCATGTCGG
The DNA here is from genome assembly GCF_054071795.1 of Pseudomonas sp. SDO5271_S396. Lineage (NCBI taxonomy): Bacteria > Pseudomonadati > Pseudomonadota > Gammaproteobacteria > Pseudomonadales > Pseudomonadaceae > Pseudomonas > Pseudomonas sp. SDO5271_S396. Next base: position 157,575 of record NZ_JBSVWB010000006.1, on the reverse strand, counting down.
CCCCCGCCTCTATGCAGGCGGCGGCACGTTCCAGGGCAGACTCCAGGCCTTCGACCGCCAGAGCATCGGTACGCGCCATGATCACGAAGCTGTCATCGGTGCGTGCGTCGACGGCGGCCTTGATGCGGTCGACCATTTCCTGCTGGGACACGATTTCTTTATTAGGGCGATGACCGCAGCGCTTGGCGCCGACCTGGTCTTCGATATGGATGGCGGCGGCGCCGAACTTGATCATCGACTTGACGGTGCGCGCCACGTTGAACGCCGAGGAGCCGAAACCGGTGTCCACGTCCACCAGCAGCGGCAGGTCGCACACGTCTGTGATGCGGCGCACGTCGGTCAGTACATCATCCAGGCCGGTGATGCCCAGGTCCGGCACGCCGAGGGAGCCTGCGGCCACCCCGCCACCCGACAGGTAGATGGCCTTGAAACCGGCGCGCTTGGCCAGCAGCGCGTGGTTCGCGTTGATCGCGCCAACCACCTGCAAGGGCTGTTCGCCGGCGACCGCATCACGGAAACGCTGGCCTGGAGTCGTCTTGTTATTGGAACTCATCATTCACCTCGTGAGGGGGAAGTGCCGTCGGGGAAGTGACGGGCAATGTTGCGTTTGGACGCGCCGATATGGCGGCGCATCAGCAGTTCGGCCAGTTCACCGTCGCGATCGGCAATCGCGTCCAGAATGCGGTGATGTTCGGCAAAGGCCTGGCGTGGACGGTTGGGCGTCGTGGAAAACTGGATGCGGTACATGCGCACCAGTTGGTACAGCTCGCCGCAGAGCATCTGCGTAAGGGTGCGGTTGCCTGCACCCTGGATGATCCGGTAGTGGAAGTCGAAGTCGCCTTCCTGCTGGTAGTAGCCAAGACCGGCCTGGAACGCCGCGTCGCGCTCGTGGGTGTGCAATACCTGGCGCAGTTCTTCGATTTCCGCGTCGGTCATGCGCTCGGCGGCCAGGCGGCAGGCCATGCCTTCGAGGGATTCGCGGATTTCATACAGCTCGATCAGTTCAGCGTGGCTCAACGACACCACCCGCGCGCCCACATGGGGCACACGCACCAGCAGGCGCTGGCCTTCCAGGCGATGAATCGCTTCGCGCAGCGGCCCACGGCTGATGCCGTAGGTACGCGCCAGCTCAGGCTCGGAGATCTTGCTGCCCGGGGCGATTTCGCCCTTGACGATGGCGGCCTGGATGCGGCGGAAGACGTTCTCGGACATGGTCTGGGATTCGTCTGTCGTCGCCACCAGCGCTTCCGATTGATCCAGCATATTGTCGACACCTTCAAAAGCAATGCCGCAAAAACTAGCCAATAAGCCCTAAGTAGTCAAAGAATAAATCCACATTGTCGACAATCGTCTAATAACCCCGCTTGCACTTTATCAGGGCATGGCCGCCTGCCAGCGCTGGCGCCAAAAAAGCATCATGTTAGAATGCCCGCCGCATTTGCCTGACATCACGTGATGAAACGGCGCACGAGGGAGCTTGCGCAGCAATGCCAGTCGCCTTGAATTGACCATCGCACTGCACCGCCTCGGGATTTATGAGACTCAAGCCCTTCCTCTTAATGATTTGCCTGTTGTCCCTACCGAATCTCGGCGTCGGCGCCGAGAAGACCGTGTACGGCCTCAATGAATACGCGCAATTGGCCGGCATCGACCTTGAAGTCGCGGCCAAACTGGACACCGGCGCCAAGACCGCTTCCCTCAGCGCCCGCGATATCAAGCGTTTCAAGCGTAACGGCGAGTCCTGGGTGCGCTTCTACCTGGCAATCGACACCGCCCATTCCCACCCCATCGAACGCCCACTGGCCCGCGTCAGCAAGATCAAGCGCCGCGCCGGCGACTACGACCCCGATGAGGACAAGAACTACACCGCCCGCCCGGTCATTGCCCTGGATATCTGCATGGGCACCGCTTTACGCAGCATCGAAGTGAACTTGACTGACCGTAGCGCATTCCAATACCCGCTGCTGATCGGCTCCGAAGCGCTGAAACGCTTTGATGCGCTGGTCGACCCCAGTCTTAAATATGCTGCAGGCAAACCCGCCTGCGCCGCCGACGCTCATACCGCCGAGTAAACCGAATGCGCTCTCTTACCCTGCACCTGAAAATCCTGATCGCCGTCCTGGTGGTACTGGGTATTTCGGTCACCGCTTATCAGATTTTCGTGCTGGGGATCCCGGTGACCGAGGACGCCACGGACGATCTGTGGAACATCGACGCCAAGGTCGAATTCGTGCCCAACCCGAAAGACCCGGTGAAGATCCAGATGTTCGTGCCACCGCTGAGCCGCGATTTCGTGAGCCTCAACGAGAGCTTCATCTCGAACAACTACGGGGTGAGCGTCAACCGCATCGACGGCAACCGCAAGGTCACCTGGTCGGCACGCCGCGCCAAGGGCAACCAGACCCTCTATTACCGTTTGGTACTGACCAAGCGCTACAGCGGTGAAAAGATCAAGGTCAAGGGCCCGACCTTCCGCGACAGCATTGCCGTGGAGGGCCCGGAAAAAATCGCCGCCGAAGCCTTGCTCGCGCCGATTCGCCAGCACTCGGCCGACGTCGAGACCTTTATCAGCGAAGCCATCAAGCGCACCAACAACCTCAACGACGACAACGTGAAACTGCTGCTGGCGGGCGACCCGTCCACGCCGCACAAGGCCAAGATCGTGGAGTTGCTGCTGTCCATCGCCCACGTGCCGGTGGAAAAGGTCCACACCATCCGCCTCGTCGCCGACCAGCCACAAACCCCGGAACTGTGGTTGCGCAGCTTCAATGGCAACGACTGGCTGTACTTCAACCCGGAAACCGGCGAACAGGGCCTGCCGGCGGACCGCCTGCTGTGGTGGACCGGCGATGAAAACCTGATCACTGTCGACGGCGGCAAGAAGGCGACCGTGACCTTCAGCCTCAACAACAGCGAGATGAACGCCATCCGTCTGGCCAAGCTGACCGACGAAAACACCGACGCGAATTTCCTCGAATACTCGCTGTACGGCCTGCCGCTGCAAACCCAGCAGACCTTCATGATCATGGTGATGATCCCGATCGGTGTGCTGGTGATCCTGATTCTGCGCAACCTGATCGGCCTGCAGACCCTCGGCACATTCACCCCGGTTCTGATTGCCCTGGCATTCCGCGAGACGCAACTGGGCTTCGGGATTGTGCTGTTCACCCTGATCACGGCGCTGGGCCTGTCTTTGCGTTCCTACCTGGAACACCTGAAGCTGCAAATGCTGCCACGGCTCTCGGTGGTGCTGACCTTCGTGGTGGTGCTGATCGCGGCCATCAGCCTGTTCAGCCACAAGCTGGGGCTGGAGCGCGGGCTGTCGGTGGCGCTGTTCCCGATGGTGATCCTGACCATGACCATCGAACGCCTGTCGATCACCTGGGAAGAACGCGGCGCCAACCATGCGCTGAAAGTGGCGATCGGTACGCTGTTCGCCGCCGCCCTGGCGCACATCATCATGAGCGTGCCCGAGCTGATCTACTTCGTGTTCACCTTCCCGGCGATCCTGTTGATCCTGGTGGGTTTCATGCTGGCCATGGGGCGTTATCGCGGTTACCGCCTGACCGAGCTGGTGCGTTTCAAGGCCTTCCTGAAGGCTGACCAGTAATGTTCGGTTTCTGGAAAACCTGGAAAGCCCTGGAAGCGCGGGGAATCATGGGCATCAACCGGCGCAACGCCGACTACGTGCTCAAGTACAACAAGCGCAGCCTGTACCCCATCGTGGATGACAAGATCATCACCAAGGAGCGGGCGCTGGCGGCGGGCATCCATGTGCCGGAAATGTACGGCGTGATCAGCACCGAGAAAGACATCGACAAGCTCGATGACATCATCGGCGGGCGCAGCGACTTCGTGATCAAGCCGGCCCAGGGTGCCGGCGGTGACGGCATCCTGGTGGTGGCCGACCGCTTCGAGGGGCGCTATCGCACGGTGTCCGGCAAGATCATCAGCCATGAAGAGATCGAGCATCAGATCTCCAGCATCCTCACTGGCCTGTATTCACTGGGTGGTCACCGCGATCGTGCGCTGATCGAATACCGCGTGGTCCCCGATCAGATATTCAAGAGCATCAGCTACGAAGGGGTGCCAGACATCCGCATCATCGTGCTAATGGGTTACCCGGTAATGGCCATGTTGCGCCTGCCGACCCGCCAATCCGGCGGCAAGGCCAACCTGCACCAGGGCGCCATCGGCGTGGGCGTCGACCTGGCCACTGGCCTGACCCTGCGCGGCACCTGGCTGAACAACATCATCACCAAGCACCCCGACACCACCAACGCGGTGGATGGCGTACAACTGCCGAACTGGGACGGGTTCATGAAACTCGCTGCCGGTTGCCATGAACTGTGCGGGCTGGGTTACATCGGCGTGGACATGGTGCTGGACCAGGAGAAAGGCCCGCTGATTCTTGAGTTGAATGCGCGGCCAGGGCTGAATATCCAGATTGCCAACGACTGCGGTTTGACCTTGCGTACGCATGCGGTAGAAGCGCGACTGGAAGAGCTGAAAGCCGCTGGCGTGACGGAAACACCGGAGGAGCGGGTGAAGTTCGTGCAGGAAATGTTCGGGCATATTCCCGCGGTAGAGGGCTGACGGCCTCATCGCAGGCAAGCCAGCTCCCACAGGTTGAACGCATTCCCATGTGGGAGCTGGCTTGCCTGCGATGGCTTTCTAACCAGCAACTGATCTTTCAGGACAAGGCCTCAATCTGCTTATCCCCGACATCCCCTCTAGGACCAGAACCGACAGGGGACTACAATCCCCTCCCCCACGCCAACGGCTGATTCACCCCGCATGTCGACCTGTTCCGTACACCCGCTGCCCTATCGAGCCAACCCCGCCGAGTATTTCGCGGCGATTCGTCACGCCCCTGGCGCGGTGCTGCTGGATAGCGGGCGACCGGCAGCCGAGCGCGGGCGTTATGACCTACTGAGCGCCTGGCCACAAGCGACACTGACGATATCGCCCGACGAAAGTGGTGGTGATTTCCTGCAACGCTTGCGGGCAAATCTTACGCAGTTGGGCAAGGCGGATCTGCCTGCTGGCTATGAGCTGCCGTTCGCGGGTGGGCTGATCGGTTACCTGAGCTATGACTTTGGTCGCCATCTTGAGCACATCCCGCACCTTGCCGCAGACGATTTGCACCTGCCGGACGCGCGGTTCGGGCTATATGCCTGGGCAATGATCAGTGACCATCAGGCGCAGACCAGCCAACTTGTGTTTCATCCGGCCCTTGCCGAGAGCGAACAGCAGCGCTTGATCACTCTGTTCGGCCAGCCGGTAGCCCACGACGCGGCGACCTTCAAGCTTGACGGCCCCATGGCCCCAGACCTTACCGCCGAGGACTACCGACAAGCCATCCTACGTATTCAGGACTACATCCAGGCCGGCGACTGCTACCAGGTCAACTTTGCCCAACGCTTTCGTGCCGTGTGCAGCGGCGATCCCTGGGCGGCATACTGCGCCTTGCGTGCAGCCTGCCCGACGCCGTTTTCCGGGTTCCAGAGCCTGCCCGATGACGGCGCGGTGCTGAGCCTGTCGCCGGAGCGCTTCGTGCACGTCAGCGAACGCCGCGTCGAGACCCGCCCCATCAAGGGCACCCGCCCCCGTGGAACGACGCCTGAAGAAGACGCCGCCAACGCCGCCGAACTGCTGGCCAGCCCCAAGGACCGCGCCGAAAACCTGATGATCGTCGACCTGTTGCGCAACGACCTCGGGCGTACCTGCCGCACCGGTTCGGTAAAAGTGCCGGAACTGTTCAGCCTGGAAAGCTACCCCAATGTGCATCACCTGGTGAGCAGCGTCACCGGCGAGTTGGCGGCCGACAAGGACGCCCTCGACCTGATCGCCGGCAGCTTCCCCGGCGGCTCCATCACCGGTGCGCCCAAGATCCGCGCGATGCAGATCATCGACGAACTGGAGCCGACCCGGCGTGGGTTGTACTGCGGTTCGCTGGTGTATCTGGATGTGCGCGGTGAGATGGACAGCTCGATTGCCATCCGCAGCCTGCTGGTGAAAGACGGGCAAGTGTGTTGCTGGGGCGGCGGCGGGATTGTCGCCGACTCGCAGTGGGAGGCGGAGTATCAGGAATCGCTGACCAAGGTAAGGGTGTTGCTGCAAACGCTGGAAGGTTTGTAAGCCAGTTTTCGCAATGGGATCGGAACAACGCCACCCATTCGGGTGGCGTGCTTTTCATGCCTCAATCGAGCGCCTGGCTCAGCAACAACGTGTGGTGCATTGGCGCTTGCTGTAACGGGCGTCCTGGCGTTCGCGGAAGAACTGTTCATACGTCATCACCGGCTCACCCGGATGGCTGACGGCTCTGAGCGCGACATAGTTTTCGTAATCCGGTATACCGACCATCAGGCGTGACAGTTGCCGGAACCACGTGAAGCTCCGTTTCAGTTGTGCTTTAAACATGGACTGGACCCTTCGTGGATGAGGGATGGGTGGCGGTCGGTGAACTGTATCGAGACACCGCCTCGTAGGGGGTTTCCTTGTCGCTGCGATGGGGGGCTTGCCAGGCCAGACGCGCAACGTTGCATGAGTAGACCAGCACGCTCAACACCACAAACAGGAACAGCACTGTAAGTGTCGAGTTGATGTACGCATTGAAAATGACGTCGTGCATCTGCCCCAGATTCTTCGCGGGCGCCAGGACCGTGCCCGAATCCAGCGCGGCCTGATACTTACGCGCCAGGGCCAGAAAGCCGATTGCCGGGTCTTTATCGAACAGCTTGATAAGGCTGGCATAGGTGGTGCAGATGACGAGCCACACAGTGGGTAACAGGGTTACCCAGATGAAGCGCTGCCGCTTCATCTTGATCAGCACCACGGTCGCCAGCATCAATGCAATTCCCGCCAGCATCTGATTGGAAATACCGAACAGTGGCCACAAGGTATTGATGCCTCCCAATGGATCGATCACTCCCTGGTAAAGCAGATAGCCCCACATCGCAACGCACCCGGCTGTGGCCGTGATGCTCGCGGCCCAGGAATCCGTACGTTTGAATGCGGGCGCAAACGCTCCGAGCAGATCCTGCAACATGAAGCGCCCGGCCCGCGTGCCCGCATCCACAGCGGTGAGGATGAACAACGCCTCGAACAGAATTGCAAAGTGGTACCAGAAAGCCATGGTGTCTTTGCCGGGCAGCACATGGTGAAGAATCTGCGCGATCCCCACGGCCAGAGTGGGCGCCCCACCTGCACGGGCAAGCACCGTGTTTTCACCAATGTCCCGCGCCACCGCCTGCAATGCATCGGGGGTGATCACAAAGCCCCATTGGCTGACCGTTTGCGCGACCGTGACGACGTCCGACCCGACGATCGCCGCAGGGCTGTTCATCGCGAAATACACACCCGGCTCAATCACCGATGCCGCGACAATCGCCATCACCGCCACCATCGACTCCACCAGCATCGCGCCATAGCCGATGAAACGCGCGTTGATCTCGTTATCGAGCATCTTCGGTGTCGTGCCCGAGGCGATCAGGGAGTGAAAGCCCGACACCGCACCGCAGGCGATGGTGATGAACAGGAACGGAAACAGTCCGCCACGCCAGACCGGTCCGCTGCCATCCACGAATTGCGTGATCGCCGGCATTTTCAGTTCGGGAACCGTGAGCAATATGCCGATGGCGAGTGCGACGATCGTGCCGATTTTGAGGAACGTCGATAAGTAGTCCCGCGGCGCGAGGACCAGCCAGACTGGCGTGATCGAAGCCACAAAACCGTAGCCCACCAGCAGTGCGCAGATTTGCGGGCCGGTAAAGGTGAACACGCTGGCCCAGTAAGGGTTCGAAGCAATCTGGCCGCCCAGCCAGATGGAGGCGAGCAACAGCACCACGCCAATGATCGAGACCTCGCCTATCCGTCCGGGGCGGATGTAGCGCATATAAACGCCCATGAACATCGCCAGCGGCACAGTGGCCATCACCGTGAACATGCCCCAGGGGCTTTCGGCCAAGGCCTTGACCACAATCAGCGAGAGCACGGCGAGGATGATCACCATGATCATGTAACAACCGAACAAGGCGATGGTGCCAGGGATGCGGCCCATTTCCTCGCGCACCATCTCGCCGAGAGAACTGGCATTACGGCGCATCGACAGAAACAGCACCATGAAGTCCTGCACGGCGCCGGCCAACACCACGCCCACGATCAGCCAGAGAATGCCTGGCAAATAGCCCATTTGCGTGGCCAATACCGGCCCCACCAACGGACCTGCCCCCGCAATCGCTGCAAAGTGATGACCGAAAAGCACATTTTTATGGGTAGGAACAAAGTCGAGCCCATCGTTGTTCCGTACGGCTGGCGTCGCTCGGGAGGGGTCGAGCTGCATCACATGCCTGGACAGGAACAAGCTGTAATAGCGGTAAGCGACGAGATAGATAGCGACGCTGGCCACTACCATCCACAGCGCATTCACGGGTTCGCCACGCCGTAAAGCCACTACGGCCAACGCACAGGCGCCGAGGACTCCAATCCCAAGCCAGCCCAGATGTTTGGAGAGCGTTGTCATTGATCACTCCGACCAGCACGCAACGCTGGCAGTCTTATTGTTGGAGGTGCTCAACGACCGGCCCGGGCCGTCCTCTATCGGACACACCGGAGCAGTCGCAGTGCAAGGTTTTTCAAGCCTCCCAATGAAACTGCGCCCATGTATCCGCCATGTGTCCAGGAATCTTCGCTGTGTATCCTTAAGTATCTTGCCCTGATGCTGCCGGGCGGTGCGCGTCCGGTTCTTGATGAAGGGTGAAGCCAGCCCGGCATCAGGCTCGCGAACGATTCAGGCTGTCGCGCAGCTTGCTGATGGCACGTTGCATCTGGGTGAACTCCTCGGGCGAAAGGCCTGTCGCCTCGGTGATGTCGAGTTCCGGGCAACTTTCACGCAGCGCGCGTCCCTTTTTCGTCAGGCTGACCTGAACCACCCGCTCGTCTTCGGCATCCCGGCGACGCGTTACAAAGCCGGCGACCTCAAGCTTCTTCAGGATCGGCGTCAGGGTATTGGACTCCAGAAAAAGTTTTTCCCCCAACGCACTGACAGTCACGGGCTCCTCTTCCCAGAGCGCCACGATCGTAATGTATTGCGTGTAGGTCAGACCGAATTTTTCCAGCACGGGTTTATAGATTTTCCCGAACGCGAGATTGCTGGAATACACCGAAAAGCACAGGAATTCAGAAAGGCTCTGGATGTCTGGCGTGATGGGCTGTTTGGTTTTCATCGAAAAGCTCCCTGGTGCATGCTGGTACTTCAACTGCGAACCGCCAATTTACTACGCATGCGATCAAATCGGAAGAGTGGTTGTTTCCGGTGCTTACCCAGGCAGCGAATCCACGGCGGCTCTGGCCGTGAATACATGCCCTGAGAAAAAGTTTGACAAGGCCGGGCAAATCATAGAAATTTAAATCGCATTCGATTTAATCGAATGCGCAAAACTACCAAAACCCATTGATCAAACCCTGAAGGAAGAAAATCATGATCCACTTGACTGAGTCCCAGCGCGTCTTCGAAAGCACCGAACATCCCGGCGTCAGCTTCCTGTCCATCTGGGGAGAAAATGGCGACGGCTCGGAGCTGGTCAAATTCACCACCGGTGCGCGCTTTCCGCTGCATGATCACGAAGGTCGCGAGGAAATCATGATGCTTAGCGGGCGCATCCGCTTCGGCGACCTGGTCCTGGCGGCGGGTGACTACCTGAAAATCGGGCCGGGCGAAGAACACGACGCCGTTGCCCTGGAAGACTCCTCGTTCTTCCTGTCCCATCAGGGCGCTTCACTGATCAAAGAATGATGCTTGGGCCTGTAGCCTGATCGTTTGAATGGATACGTGCAGTCGACGTACACCAAAAAACATCGCATACGACCATATCGCATACGAAAAAACCCGAACCCTGTGCAGCCGACTCGTTCAACGCAGAAGGCTGCCGATTCCACCCACACTTTGCGCTGATGAGGTCCACACCATGAAGTCTGCCAACACACTCTGCCTGATCGCTACCAGCCTGTTGATGCTGGGCAGCGGTGGCGCAATGGCCGCCGCCGTCGCACCGATCAAGGCGAACAACGTGGTATTGGTTCACGGCTCTTTTGCCGATGGGTCAAGCTGGTCAGAAGTGATCACCCGGCTGCAGGCCGCCGGCCTGCACGTCACGGCGGTACAAAACGCGCTCAACTCAATTCCGGAGGATGTCGCCGCCACTCAACGGGTGCTGGCTCAGCAGGATGGTCCTACCGTGCTGGTCGGCCATTCCTACGCAGGGGCTGTCATCAGCGACGCCGGAGTCAACCCGAACGTCAGTGCCCTGGTGTACGTCGCGGCGCGTGCCCCGGATGCCAACGAAGATTTTGCGGCCCTCTCCGCCCGGTATCCGAGCATGCCGGCGGTCGCCGGTATCGAAGAACACGACGGCTACCTGAGCCTGAATCAGCAAGCCTTCCTCAAGTACTTCGCCGCCGATGTGCCCCCTGCCAAGGCGATGGAACTGTTCGCAGTACAGCAGCCGATCTCAAAGAACCTCAATAGCCGCATCGCTCACGCGGCCTGGCGCGAAAAACCTTCGTGGTACGCGGTTTCCAGCAACGACCAGACCATCAACCCGGATCTGGAGCGCTTTCTGGCCAAACGCATGAATGCCAACACCATCGAGTTGCCCTCGAGCCATTTGTCACTGGTGTCCCATGCCAGGGAAATCAGCGACCTGATTCTCGAAGCGTCCGGCCGTCAGCCTTGATCCCTAACCCAACACTTTAAAGAGAGAGAGCACCATGAAACTGATCACCCTCGGCTTGGCCACCCTGCTTGTCACCGGCTCCGTGTTCGCCGCCGACATGCCCACACCCGCCGTGATTCACGACAAGACAGGCTTTTTCGTACACCTGGACATCAATAAAGTCCTGACCAGCACCGACACCAATGGCGCATGCGGCATCGTCCCTTCGCGGCTGGACTACCTCGACCATCAGAACCGTGAGCATGTGCTGGATTACCAGGTTCAGGGCACCAGTTGCCCGAGTGACAATTGATCGCCGGATGAGCAAAAGTGAGGCCAGGCTTGCCCGCAACAGGGCTTGCCCTGGTACTGCATCTGTCCGCTACTCCCCCGCCAGCAAACGCTCATAGGGAATACGCAGACCTTCGTGCAAGCGCTTGATCATCGCCAGGCTCAACTTGCGCTTGTGATTCAACACTTCCGACACCCGCCCGCTCGTACCGATAAAAGGCTCGAGGTCACGCGCGGTCAGCCCCAACTGCTCCATTCGAAACTTGATGGCCTCCACCGGATCTGAAGGTGGCATCGGGTAATGCTCGGACTCGTATTTTTCAATGAGAATGGCGAGGATTTCCAGCTCGTCACCCTCGGGAGAGCCGATTTGCGCTCCCCATAGCTGCTCTACGCGCGCAAGCGCTGCAGTCAGGTCATCCCGTGAATGTATGGGTTTGATGTTCATCACACGGTCTCCGCGTTGATCTGATCGTACTGCGCGTGAGTCCCAACGAAACGTATGAACCCAAGCTGTCGCTGATAGTCGATCGCCATGATTACTCGATATTTATTGCCACCGACGTTGAATACCACCCTGCCACCTTTAAGAACGCTTGCCGTTCTGAGCTCTGCCTTGAGCGCCTGCGGTGTGGAGTAAATCGCTTTTTCCAAGTGACGGTACAGCTCAACCAGCGGCGTTTGGGCATCGGCATGGGCTGGATGGCTTTCCCAGAATATTCGTAAGGTAGATAGAGCGATTATGCGCATCGCTGTAACCTCCCAATTTGGGAGATCGTAGACACAGTCTGGATTAAATGCAATCCGGGAAACAATTTCTGATGGGTAAACAGACGCTTCATGTGATCCCTCACAAACAGCTGTGGACAGTCGGAGCTGGACGCTATCTTCCAGCTCACATACCGTCCACAGTTGTTCTGAATCAGGATCTTTCCTGCTATTGGGTCAAACGCAGCAGCGCTGACAAGGGCTCGACGCTGAGGACAGTCAGAGACTCAACGACCGATTCGACGCCTTGATGAACTCTTTCTTCAAGTCCTCGAATGTATGCACCGCCGGGAACTGCGGGAACTCGCGGATCACGTTCTCCGGCGCATGGAACAGAATCCCACGGTCGGCTTCACCCAGCATGGTGGTGTCGTTGTAGGAATCGCCAGCGGCGATCACGCGGTAGTACAGGGTCTTGAAGGCCAGTACCGACTGGCGCTTGGGATCTTTCTGGCGCAGCTGGTAACTCACCACCCGGTCATGCTCATCGGTGATCAGGCGATGGCAGAGCAACGTGGGAAAGCCCAGCTGGCGCATCAGCGGTTGGGAGAATTCGTAGAAGGTGTCCGACAGAATCACCACCTGAAAGCGCTCTCGCAGCCAGTTGACGAACTCGATGGCGCCATCCAGCGGCTTGAGGGTGGCGATCACTTCCTGGATGTCGGCGAGCTTGAGCCCGTGCTCGTCGAGGATGCGCAGGCGCTGCTTCATCAGCACGTCATAGTCGGGAATGTCACGGGTGGTGGCCCGCAGGGATTCAATACCGGTTTTTTCGGCGAAGGCGATCCAGATTTCCGGAACCAGCACCCCTTCCAGGTCAAGACAGGCAATTTCCACAAGACACTCCCATTTACAGGTGGTTGGTTGAGCGAGCAAAAGGACTGCCGAACTCTAGCGACTCAAGCTCGCCGCCGCAACGCAGGGCGGATTTGATACCATCGCCCCCCTAGAGAGCGCTCAGCGCCACTGACCTGTAGGAACCGTCCTGATGAACCAAGCCTTCGACGTCGCTGACCTCGCCGCGACCTATGCCAACAAGTCTGCCCAGGACATCCTCAAGCTGGCGTTCAGCCAGTTTGGCGACGACCTGTGGATTTCCTTCAGCGGTGCCGAGGACGTGGTGCTGGTGGACATGGCCTGGAAGCTGAACAAGAACGTCAAGGTGTTCAGCCTCGACACCGGCCGCCTGCACCCGGAGACCTACCGGTTCATCGAGCAGGTGCGCGACTTCTACAAGATCGACATCGAACTGATCTCGCCGGACCAGAGCAAGCTGGAACCCTTCGTCAAAGAGAAAGGCCTGTTCAGCTTCTACAAGGACGGCCATGGCGAATGCTGCGGCGTGCGCAAGATCGAGCCGCTGCGCCGCAAACTCGCAGGCGTCAGCGCCTGGGCCACCGGCCAGCGCCGCGACCAGAGCCCCGGCACCCGCAGCCAGGTAGCGGCGCTGGAAATCGACACGGCCTTCTCCACCCCGGAACGCACCCTGTACAAGTTCAACCCGCTGTCGCAGATGACCAGCGAGGAGATCTGGGGTTACATCCGCATGCTGGAACTGCCCTACAACAGCCTGCATGAGCGCGGGTTCATCAGCATCGGCTGCGAACCCTGCACCCGTCCGGTACTGCCAAACCAGCACGAGCGCGAAGGTCGCTGGTGGTGGGAAGAAGCCACGCAGAAGGAATGCGGGCTGCATGCCGGTAACATCATCAGCAAGGCGTAAGCCTGGCGCGGTATAAAAATGTGGGAGCTGGCTTGTGTGGGAGCTGGCGGTTCGACGCCTCGACTTGCCCGCGATGCAGGCACCTCGGTGTATCAGTGATACCGGGGTGATGCTATCGCAGGCAAGCCAGCTCCCACACAAGCCCGCTCCCACGCTTTGTTTTGTGTTGAACGCTGAAATGTACACAGATATGTAACCATCGGTGCCATTTATGTGTGCAATTCATATTCAACCGCACCATTACGTAACACCTACGCCGCTTATCCTTCCCCGCTTCAAATTCCCCATCTACCGCTCAAAAATAAATAGCTGTTCAAACGGTCAATTTATATCGCTTTAAATTCAGCATGTTACTTAAATAACCTATAAAAACGAAATTAACCGAGGTTTTCATAGATCGAAAGCTGGCACGCATGTGGCTTAAGGTGAAATACGCTTTGTATACAATAAATACAAAACCTACATACACTTTGTCCTCTGCCGCTCTGTTGCAGAGGCTCTGGAGCCTGCCGGAATGCGTACAAGCCTCTCGAACGACATCGCACTGGATCTGCCCTCCGCTTCCCTGAACCCCACCACAAGCAGCAGCCCCGGCCCGCTGGTACTCAGCCCGCGCCTGCACAATCGCGACCTGGCGCCTACCAAGGTCGAAGGCCGGCGCTGGGGGCGCTACAGCATCTTTGCGCTGTGGACCAACGACGTACACAACATTGCCAATTACTCGTTTGCCATCGGTCTGTATGCATTGGGGCTGGGCGGCTGGCAGATTCTGTTGTCCCTGGGGATCGGCGCGGCGCTGGTGTATTTCTTCATGAACCTGTCGGGGTACATGGGGCAAAAGACCGGCGTGCCCTTTCCGGTGATCAGCCGTATCAGTTTCGGCATCCATGGCGCACAGATTCCAGCGTTGATCCGTGCAGTGATCGCGATTGCCTGGTTCGGCATCCAGACCTACCTGGCCTCGGTGGTTTTCCGCGTGCTGCTGTCGGCGATTCATCCAGGGTTCGCCGACTACGACCACAACTCGATCCTCGGCCTGTCGACCTTGGGCTGGGCGTGTTTTGTGGTGATCTGGCTGGTGCAACTGGTGATCCTGGCCTACGGCATGGAAATGGTGCGCCGCTACGAAGCCTTCGCCGGGCCGGTGATCTTGCTCACCGTGGCGGCGCTGGCCGGCTGGATGTACTTCCAGGTGGGCGGCCAGATTGCCTGGTCGATCCGCAAGCCGCTGAGCGGCGGCGAAATGTGGCGCAATATTTTCGCCGGCGGTGCGCTGTGGCTGACAATCTACGGCACGCTCATCCTCAATTTCTGCGATTTCGCCCGCTCTTCTCCCTGCCGCAAGACCATCATCGTCGGCAACTTCTGGGGGTTGCCGGTGAATATCCTGGTGTTCGCCGCCATCACCGTGCTGCTGTGCGGCGGGCAGTTCCAGCTCAACGGACGGATCATCGAAAGCCCGACCGAAATCATCGCAGCCATCCCCAATACCTTCTTCCTCGTGCTCGGTTGCCTGGCCTTCCTGATCGTCACCGTGGCGGTGAACATCATGGCCAACTTCGTCGCGCCGGCCTTTGTGTTGAGCAACCTGACGCCCAAGTACCTGAACTTCCGCCGCGCCGGATTGATCAGCGCCACCGTGGCGGTGCTGATCCTGCCGTGGAACCTCTATAACAGCCCATTGGTGATCGTGTATTTCCTGTCGGGCCTGGGCGCGCTGCTCGGCCCGTTGTACGGCGTGATCATGGTCGATTACTGGCTGATCCGTAAAAGCCGCGTGGACGTGTTGCAGTTGTACAGCGAAGACCCGAATGGCGTTTATTACTACAGCCGTGGGGTCAATCTACGCGCCGTGGCAGCATTCATTCCCGCAGCGGTGATCGCGATCCTGCTGGCGCTGTTGCCCGGGTTCGCCAGCGTCGCGCCTTTTTCCTGGATGTTTGGCGCCGGTATTGCAGGGTTGCTGTACCTGTTGATCGCCAAGCGCCAACCGTATTACGCCGATGTCAGCGGCGAGAGCATTGCAGTCGATAACGTCAGTCATTAATCAAGGACCTCCCATGCGTATCCTCGTGGTCAACGTCAACACCACCGAATCCATCACTGAAACCATTGCTCAGCAGGCACGGGCCGTGGCCGCGCCGGGCACCGAGATCGTCGGGCTCACCCCGTCCTTCGGTGCGGAATCGGTGGAAGGCAACTTCGAAAGCTACCTGGCGGCCATCGCGGTGATGGACCGAGTGATGGCCTACGACCAGCCCTTCGACGCAGTGATCCAGGCCGGCTACGGCGAACATGGTCGCGAAGGCTTGCAGGAATTGTTGAATGTGCCGGTGGTGGACATCACCGAAGCCGCCGCCAGCACCGCAATGTTCCTGGGCCACGCCTACTCGGTGGTGACCACCCTGGACCGCACCGTGCCCCTGATCGAAGACCGCTTGAAACTCGCCGGCCTGTACCAGCGCTGCGCTTCGGTGCGGGCCAGCGGCATGGCGGTGCTGGAACTGGAGGAGGACCCGCTGGCCGCCATGGAAGCCATCGTGCGCCAGGCCGAACTGGCCATCCGCGACGACAAGGCCGAGGTGATCTGCCTGGGTTGCGGTGGCATGGCCGGGCTCGATGAGCAGATTCGCCAGCGCACCGGTGTCCCGGTGGTGGACGGGGTGACCTCGGCGGTGACGATTGCCGAATCGCTGGTGCGGCTGGGGTTGTCCACATCCAAGATCCGCACTTATGCGACGCCGCGGCCGAAGAAGATCATCGGCTGGCCGGGGCAGTTTGGCCGGTAGACCGAGTCGCCAGCATCGCGGGCAAGCCCGGCTCCCACAGGAGATCGCATCTTTCCTGTAGGGGCTCTACAGTTGAACGCATTTTCCTGTGGGAGCTGGCTTGCCTGCGATGGCCGCGCCTCGGTCTACAGCCCGGCTCAAACCGCGCTGAAGCGCTCACCCAATCGCTGCTCTGCAAACTGCTCGATGATGAACCCCACGAACGCCCGGGTCTTGCCGGGCAGCAGCTTGTGTTCGGCGTAATAAAGGGAAATGTTGCCGTCGTCGACGTACCAGTCGGGCAATACCCGCACCAATTCACCTTTGTCCAGAAACGGCACCGCCATCGGCATGCTCACCAGCGCAATGCCCAGGCCCTGGGCGCTGGCGCAGCAGGCCGCTTCGGAGTCACTCATGGTCATGCCGGGCTTGAGCACCAGCGGGCGTTGTTCACGTTCGCGACTGGTCAGTTGCCAGGAGCGTATGCGGCCGGTTTGCGGTGAGCGGATCAGGATGCCGCTGCAGCGCGCCAGGTCTTCCGGCCCCTGCACCGGAGGGCGTTGCGCCAGATAAGCCGGCGCGGCGACCAACACGCGGTGCGCCGGCCCCAGCTTGCGCGCCACCACCCCTTGAGGCAGTTCGAAGCCACCGCCAATGGCGGCATCGAAGCCCTGCCCGATCAAGTCGACCTGGCGGTTATCGAAATGCCAGTCCGGGCTGATATCCGGGAAACGCTGCAAGAACGCCCCCAGCAGCGGCACCACGTAGCGGTTGCCAAACACCGTGCCCATGCTGACCTTGAGCGTGCCCACCGGGCGCCCTTCGGCGCTCGCCAGGTTGGCCACCGCATTCTGGATGGTGATGAGGCTGCCACTGACCTCCTCGAGAAACAGCTTGCCGGCTTCGGTCAGGGTCAGGCGCCGTGTACTGCGCTGGAACAACCGAACGCCCAGCCGTGCCTCCAGCTTCGCGACGCTTTTGCCGACCGCCGCCGGCGTGAGGCTCAGGTGCCGCGCAGCCTCCGCAAAACTGCCGCCTTCGGCGCTGCGCACAAAGCATTCGATACTGCCAAAGCTCTCCATACCGTCTCACTCTAAACTTTTGGTTTACACAGACTATAGCAATCACGGTCTACCGGGAGGGCCTGGCCAGGTCGATACTCGGTTCCAACAACAAGGCATTCCGCCTTGAACTCGCTAGGAGATCGACATGACCACACACAACCTCACCGGCAAAGTCGCCCTGATTCAAGGCGGTTCCCGCGGCATCGGCGCCGCCATCGTCAAGCGCCTCGCCGCGCAAGGTGCAGCCGTCGCCTTTACCTACGTCAGCTCGGCCACCAAGGCTGAAGACCTGCAAAACAGCGTGATCAGCGAAGGCGGCAAAGCCTTGGCGATCAAGGCCGACAGTGCCGACGCAGAAGCGATCCGCCACGCCGTCACCGCCACCGTCGAAGCCTTCGGCCGCCTGGACATCCTGGTGAACAATGCCGGCGTGCTGGCCATCGCACCGCTGGAAGACTTCAAGCTGGAAGACTTCGACCAGACCTTGGCGATCAACGTGCGCAGCGTATTTATCGCGACTCAGGAAGCGGCCAAACACATGGGCGACGGCGGCCGGGTGATCAACATCGGCAGCACCAACGCCGAACGCATGCCCTTTGGCGGTGGCGCTCCGTATGCCATGAGCAAATCGGCGCTGGTGGGACTGACCAAAGGCCTGGCACGGGATCTGGGACCGCGGGGCATCACTGTCAATAACGTGCAGCCCGGGCCGGTGGACACCGACATGAACCCGGCGAACGGTGACTTTGCCGAGAGCCTGATCGGCTTGATGGCGGTGGGACGGTATGGTCAGGTGGAAGAGATCGCCAGCTTTGTCGCCTATCTGGCGGGCCCGGAAGCGGGTTACATCACCGGTGCGAGCTTGACCATCGACGGTGGCTTCAGCGCATAGCCCAATGTGGGAGCCGGCTCCCACATTTTGATCGCGCTCAGTGTTTGAAAGGTGGCAGGCCGTAGACGGCCAGGTCGAAGTCCGCGAGTTTGCGGATGATCTGGTCGGCGTGGTGGTACTTGCTGTCGGCCATGGCTTCATCGGGCACGGCGATGGCGGTCATGTGGGCGGCCTTCGCGGCGGTGACGCCGAAAGGTGAATCCTCGAACACCAGGCAATCCTCGGGGGCAATGCCCAGGCGGCGGGCGGCGGTGAGGAAGATGTCGGGCGCAGGCTTGGCGGCGCCGACTTCCGGGTCATCGGCGGTAACAATGGTGTCGAACAGACCAAACCATTCGCGGTGCAGGGTCGTCTTGTGGCCGAACGAATGGCGCGACGAACTGGTGCCCACCGCAATCGGAATATTGTGCGCCTTCAAGTGCCGCACCAGCGCTTCGGCACCGGGCATGCCCTGGGCCTTGGGAAAACGCTCGCTCATCAGCGGCTCGCGGATCACCAGGAACTCGGCCGGCGTGATCGGCAGATCCAGCGCCTTGACCACATAATCGGCCAGGTCCTGGGCCCCGCGCCCGATGATGTGCTGCTTGATCCCCCAGTCATAGGTGCGGCCATAGCGCTCGGCAATGAGTTGCGTGACTTCTGTGTAGATGCCTTCTGTGTCCAGCAGCAAACCGTCCATATCGAAAATCACGGCCTTGATCGGGCCGGCGGTACGCGGTGCATTCATCACAACGGATCCTTTGGGGGGAAGGACTAAAAGGATTCAGCACAATAGCGGGCCGGGTTGCCCGCAAGCAACCATTGCGGACAACCCGGCCTTCCCCGTTTGACTTCACTCCGGGAAATCCGCGCCTTCGGTGACCTCGGCCCAGGCTTCGAAATCCGCATTCAGCGCCTTGACCTTGGTCCGTGCAAAACCCAGGGCGGCCTTGCCCAACAGCAGGCGCTGGGGCGGCTGTTCCGCTTCCACCGCCTTGACGATGGCAATCGCCGCCCGCACCGGATCACCCGGCTGCTTGCCGCTGTAACTGCGCACCGCACTGGCACGCGCCACCGCCGTCTCGCGGTAGTCGTCAATGGCGTGCGCCGCCTCATTGGCCGAACGCCCGGCCCAGTCGGTACGAAACGGCCCCGGCTCGACCAGCAGCACTTTGATGCCCAACGGCGCGACTTCCTGGGACAGCGCTTCGGACAACGCCTCCACCGCGAACTTGCTGGCGTTGTAGAAACTCAGCGCGGGAAATGCCGCAATACCGCCGACCGAAGAAATATTCACCACGGTGCCCGAGCGTCGCGCCCGCATGCCGGGCAATACGCCTCGCGTCATGGCGCTGAGGCCCCAGACATTGATCTCGAACATGCGGCGCACTTCGTCCAACTGGCTTTCTTCGAACGCACCGAAGTAGCCGACGCCAGCATTGTTGACCAGCACGTCGATCTGCCCGAAACGCGCCTGAGCCGCCGCTATTGCAGCTTCGACCTGAGCCGGGTCGGTCACATCCAGCGCCTGTACCAGGGCAATGTCCTCGAAGCCTGCGACGATATCCTGAACCTGCTGCGGGTTACGCGCCGTCACAACGGTTGGGTAGCCCAGACTCAAGGTGTACGACGCCAACTGGCGCCCGAAACCGGTGGAACAGCCGGTGATGAACCAAACGGGTTTTGCAGTGGAATGGGTCATGGGTAAGCCTTGCGAGTGTGTGTGGGAAAAGTATGCTCACGGGCGTTCTTGTTAAAAAGATGCATAATCCGGAAGACCCTTTCGGAAAAACCACACAATGGACACGCCTGACTTTCAGCAATTACGCCTGTTCCAGCAGGTGGCACACGCCAAGAGCTTCACCCAGGCGGCCGATGCGGTGAGCCTGTCGGTCTCGACCGTGAGCCAACGCGTCGGTGCCCTGGAAAAGCAGTTGGGCGTGCGTTTGCTCAACCGCACCACCCGTAGCGTCAGCCTGACCGAAGCCGGTGCGCAGTTGCTGGAAAAAATCACCCCGTTGTTGGAAGAGCTGGAAACCAGCTTGCGCAGCGTCGCCGCTGCCACGGTCGAGGCCAGCGGTACCCTGCGCCTGAATGTGCCCTCCACCGCCAGCCGAATGCTGCTGCAGCCGATGTTGCAGGGTTTCCTGCGCAAGCATCCGGGGATCAACCTGGAAGTCGCGGTCGACAATGCCTTGGTGGACATCGTTGCCCAGGGCTTTGACGCGGGGATCCGCTATGACCATGTATTGGCCGAGGACATGGTGGTGATCCCCGTGGCCCGGCAACTGCGCTTTGTGATCGTCGCCACCCCGGGCTATTTGCAGGGCCGCACAGTACCGACCCATCCCCATGATTTGCTCGAACATGAATGCGTCAATTACCGCAGCGCGCAGACCGGTCTGCTGCACCGCTGGGACTTTGAAAGGGACGGCAAGCCGCTGCGCGTTTCCGTCAAGGGCCGGCTGGCCACCAACGATATCGAGCTGATGGTCCGCGGCGCACTCGACGGCTTCGGCTTTGCCTACGTGGCGCGCTCCAGTGTCGAACCCTATCTGCAATCCGGCGAGTTGGTGGAGGTCTTGGGCGACTGGATCACCCACAGCGCGCTGTACTTGTATTACTTCAATCGCAGCAACACGCCGAAAAAACTGCGGGTGTTCATCGATTATCTGCAAGAAACCCTGAGCGCTTGAAGGCCAGCGCAAGCTCGTTGATCAAACGTTCCGGGGCAGGTTGCCCATGCCGATCAGCGTCGCTTCCACTGCCTCGTCCAGCGGCGTGTGCGGTTCGCGGCCCAGGGCCTGCACCAATGGACGATTGTCCATCAACAGCGGGATTTGCCACAGGTAACGCATCTCCTGCAATTCACGCAAGGTGGTGACGAAGGGCGCAGCCAGCTTCAGCAACCACCAGGGAAACAGGCCTGCGCGGGGTTCGGTGCCGGTCCTGCGCAGCACGATGCGACGTATCGCCTCGACCATCTGGCGGCCGTCGTGATCCACATGCCCGGCCATGTGAAACCGTGCAAACGGCGCCAGCGCTTCGCGACGCTCCAGCAGTTGAAGCATCGTGCGCGCCACATCAGGCAGGTAGGCCCACTGATGTGCGATGCCTGGCGCGCCGGGATAACTGATTCTGCCTACCGGTTTGCCGGGCTTGACCAGCCCCTGGGAAAACCAGCTGTTGGCCGCGCCGCCCCCGAAAAAATCCCCCGCCCGCACGATCAGCACCCGGGCACCTTGCCGCGACGCATCGAACAACCGCTGCTCCAGTTGCACACGGATCGCGCCCTTGCGGGTGTGCGGATGCTGGGGCGAGTCTTCGCGCAACCTCGCAAACGCATCCGGCCCGTAGTTGTAAACCGTGCCAGGTAACACGATGGTCGCGCCTTCGGCGATGGCGGCCGCGATGGTGTTATCGATCATCGGCAATACCAGTTGCGCCCAGTTGCGATAACCCGGCGGGTTCACGGCGTGAACGATCACCACGCAGCCACGGGCGGCGGTCAGTACGTCTTCACGGTTCAGTGCGTCACCCTTGAGCCAGGTGAACGCCGCATTCTGGCCACGTGCCTTGTCCACGTCGCGGGTCAATGCACACACCTCCCAGCCTGCCGCGTTCAACTGCCGCGCCACTTCACCGCCAATACCTCCCGTAGCACCCAATACCAGCACTTTGCTCATCACCGCCTCCCGCCACTGTGTGTTGTGGAGGACAGTGTGTGCGGGGCGCCGCTATAGATAAATTGCCGAAGATTGTTAAGTCGCTATACATTTATGCATGGCATCGAATATTGGATGGGAGCTTTATCGGTCGTTTCTCGGTGTACTCGAGGAAGGATCGTTGTCGGGGGCCGCACGGTTGCTCGGCATCACGCAGCCCACGGTCGGCCGGCATATTGCCGCGCTGGAGACGGCGCTGGGCGTGGTGCTGTTCACCCGTTCACCCACCGGCCTGTTGCCGACAGCGATGGCGCACACCCTGCGCCCCCACGCCGAAACCATGGCGCGCACGGCGGCCGCTCTGGAACGGGCCGCCTCGGCCCAAGGCGATGACGTGCGCGGTGTGGTGCGAGTTTCCGCCAGCGAGGTGGTCGGCGTGGAAGTGTTGCCGCCGATCCTCACCGAACTGCGCCGAACCCATCCGCTCCTCAAGGTTGAACTGGTGCTGACCAATCGCCTGAGCGACCTGTTGCAACTGGAAGCCGACATCGCCGTGCGCATGGTGCGCCCTCGCCAGGAACAACTGCTGGCGCGGCGCGTGGGCTTGATCGAAGTGGGCCTGCATGCCCGCGATGACTACCTGCAGCAACACGGCACGCCCCAGCAGATGCAGGATCTGGCACATCACTCGGTGATCGGTTTCGATCAGGAAAACGCGTTTATCCGCAGCCTGGCAATCAAAGGCTTCGAACGCAGCGCCTTTGCCCTGAGCAGTGACAGTGACCTGGCACAACTGGCACTGATCCGCGCTGGTGCTGGGATCGGCGGCTGCCAGGTGCAATTGGCCAAGCGCGACCCGCGTCTGCGGCGGGTGCTGCCGCAAGGCGTCTCCATAGCGCTGGACACCTGGGTCACCATGCATGAAGACCTGCGCACCAGCCCGCGCTGCCGGGTGACTTTTGATGCGCTGGTCGAGGGTTTGCAGCGTTACGTACAGGATTGAGACAGCTGGCGTGGTGAACAATCACACGCCCTCATTCCGTTCACAGACAGCCCTATGTCCGAAACCTTCGAAGTCCCCAGCCCCCACGAAAAACACCTCGAACACACCACCGAACATGCCCACGGCCGTGGGGACAATTTCGCCAGTCGCATTGCCGTGATGACCGCCCTGATGGCCACCCTCGGCGCCATGCTCAGCTATCAGGCCGGCTCCACCGAAAGCGAAGCGGCGATGGACAAGAACAACGCCGCCATCTTCAAGACCGAAGCCGCCAACCAGTGGAATTACTACCAGGCCAAATCCAGCCGCCAGAACCTGGCGGAACTGGCTACCCACATTCCCGGCGTGGATGCGGCGCATTACACGGCAGAGATCGAGCGTTACAAAAGCCAGAAGGAAGACGTGCGCAAACAGGCCGAGAAGCTGGAGGCCACCTCAAGGGAATGGGATGAAAAATCAGAACAGGCACTGCACCAGCATCACCGCTGGGCCCAGGCCATGACGGCGATTCAGATCGCAATTTCGCTGGCGGCGATCACCTTGCTGACACGGCGGGAATGGTTGAAACGCCTGTCGTATACGGCCGGCGGGGCAGCGGTGGTGCTGGGTAGTCTTGCCTGGTTGCATCTTTAGACATACGCCCGGGGCCTGCCGTTTTTTTCGACAGAAAACGTCGTCGGACACCGCTTTTTTGCCTTGGTTGGGTCATCACCTCGCTATATAGTAAAAAGCATAACGAAGCCCATGCCCAACTCAAGGAAACGCCGGTGACCGCACAACCCAAGGAAGCCGTGGGCGCCGCCTACAGCATCGACGCCATGCGCCATGCCCAGGCCATGACCTGGCAAGCCATCGATCACCTCGCCCGGCGCATCCGTCCCGGCATGCGTGAATCCGAAGCCCGTGAACTGGGCAAGCACGTGCTCGCCGACCTCGATATGCAGCGCATTTGGCACCCGTTGCTGGTGCGTTTCGGTGGCAACACCCTCAAGGCCTTCAACCAGCGTTCCGAGGGCGACCCGGTGTTGGGTGAAAACGATATTTTCTTCATCGACATGGGCGCCGTCTGGCAGGGCCATGAGGGCGATGCGGGCGCTACGTTCAGCACCGGCAACGACCCGGAAATGATCGCCTGCGCCAACGCCGCCAAAACGCTGTTCGACCGGGTGGAATCGCGCTGGAGAAACGACCGGATGGTGGGTCTCGAGCTGTACCGCTACGCCGAAGAACAGGCCCGGGCCATGGGCTGGCAGTTGAACCTCGACATCAAGGGCCACCGCGTCAGCGACTTTCCCCACGCCATTCATCGCGGCGGTGACCTGGGGGATTTCGAGCACTACCCGAATGCCGGGCTTTGGATCCTGGAAATCCAGATCGCGCACCCGACCAAGCCCTACGGCGCTTTCTACGAAGACTTGCTCGCCTGACCTTTAAGGACCATCAATGGAACTCTCCACCGATCATCCTGTGTTGCTTTTTTCCTACGGCACGTTGCAGGACAAGGCCGTGCAACTCACTAACTTTGGCCGCGAACTCACTGGCCAGCACGACGCAATGCTCGGTTATTCGAAGAGCTGGGTCGAGATCACCGACCCTGAAGTGTTGGCCACCAGCGGCAAGACCCATCACCCCATCGTGGCCCCCACCGCCGACAACGCCTGCAGCGTTGAAGGCATGGTCTTTCAGATCACCGAGCAGGAACTGGCAGCGGCGGACGCCTATGAAGTGTCGGACTACAAACGGATTTCAGTCGCCCTGGCCTCGGGCCTGACTGCCTGGGTGTACGTGCAGGCGTGAAGATAAAAACTCTCCGGCATGAATCTCAAGGAACAACGGCCACCGCATCGATCTCGAACAACGCTCCTTCGACCACTAACCGGGAAACTTCGACCGTAGTACTCGCCGGAGGCGCGCCCGTATTGACGAAGCTGTCGCGGACCTCGCGCAGCAAAGGCAGCTGAGTTCTGGCATCCGTCACGTACATGTTGATTTTCACCACGCTCTCCCATTGGGCGCCCGCAGACTCAAGGGCCACCTGGAGGTTCTGAAAGGCCTGATGAGCCTGCGCCCGGAAGTCGCCCGGCGCGCCTGCCATCTTTCCGTCCGGCAGAAAACCCAACTGCCCCGAAACGAAGACCGTCCGCTGCCCGGCAGGGACGACCACTACATGTGAGTAACCGAATGGCTTGGCGATGCCAGGAGGGTTGGCGAAGTTCGCGCTTTGTGCATGGGCGCTTCCTGCCGCGATGAGTGTCATTGCCGCGCATACAAGTTTCAGGAACTGCATGGAAATCTATCCTTCGAGGGTCTGGGCATGGTCACGACCACAGGGGGGTGCCTGTGATCGTCATGCGCTTGATACTGCCCCCGGTGTGAAAGGCCGGGGTTCGCGCAGAGGTGGGCTCGACGCAACGATAGCCTCTCGCGCGAAAAAATCACTTATCTGTCCGGGCTCTGCCCCATATGGCCGTTTTTCAGACGCCAAAAACCACAAAACCCCTGGTTTCTCTCGAAACCAGGGGTTTTGTTTACATCGAATTTGGCGGTGAAGGAGAGATTCGAACTCTCGATACAATTTCTTGTATACACACTTTCCAGGCGTGCTCCTTAAGCCACTCGGACACTTCACCGTATCTCGTCAAACCGTTCAGTCTGTCGAGGCGCGCTAATGTAGTCGAAAGCCTTGCTGATGGCAAAGGTTTTTTTCAGAATTTTCATGCGCTTAGAAGGTAATACCAGGCAGGGTCCCGTAAGGGGCGGTGATTCTGCCATTCTCGGGCATCGCGTGCAGGTGTCTGGGGCCGTTGCTGCGCGTTGCCACGGGCGCTTGCGGGTCGGTGTGCGGGAAAAGTCTGACTGGGCAGTCAGTCACGGCGCTTTACCGAGACAGACGGGGTGGGTAACGTTTGGGTATGCCCCTCTATAACAAACCCTACAAGGAACCGCGTCATGAGTGAGTTGATTGCCTACCACCTCGAAGACGGTATCGCGACCCTGACCTTGAGCAACGGCAAGGTGAATGCCATTTCCCCGGCGGTGGTCAGCGCCTTTAATGAAGCGCTGGACCAGGCCGAGAAGGATCGCGCGGTGGTGATCATCACCGGGACACCGGGGATTCTGTCGGGCGGTTACGATTTGAAAGTGATGACCGCCGGGCCCAAAGAAGCCATTGGCTTGGTCACATCCGGCTCGACGCTGGCGCGGCGCCTGTTGTCGCACCCCTTCCCGGTGATTGTGGCCTGCCCCGGGCACGCGGTGGCCAAGGGCGCGTTCCTGCTGTTGTCGGCGGATTACCGGATTGGTGTCGAGGGCCCGTTCAGCATTGGCCTGAATGAAGTGGCGATCGGCATGACCATGCACCACGCGGGCATCGAGTTGGCGCGGGATCGTTTGCGCAAGTCGGCGTTCCATCGCTCGGTGATCAATGCCGAGATGTTCGACCCGCAAAGCGCGCAACAGGCGGGTTTCCTCGACAAGGTGGTGGCACCGGAGGAATTGCAGGCGGCAGCCCTGGAAGCGGCACGTCAATTGAAGAAACTGAACATGAACGCCCACAAGCACACCAAACTGAAAGTACGCAAAGCACTGCTGGAAGCCCTGGACGACGCGATCATCCAGGACCAGGGCCACATCCTGAGCTAAGCCACCACCATGCGCAGTGCCGGAGCCCGACCTTGAGTCGGGCTTTTTCTTACAAATTAACCTGAGAGCGAGCGGGTCGCTCTAGCCTGCCCCTTTTGGCACAGGTTGAAACATGTACTCAAACATCGCCTATCTCCCACGTCCGCAGGGGCAATTGCCGAATACAGTGCACATCCGTACACTGCGCCACCTTTTGTCTCGATAGGCCGTGTCGATGCTGTTTCTGTTGCGTATGTTGTTGATGGGCCTGCACTTTATCGTCGCGGGCGCATTGGGCGTGCTGTTGGGCCTGTGCCGACCGTTCAACCCAGACAACAGTCGTTTGTGCGCGCGCCTGTATGCCGTGCCGGCCATGTGGATCCTGCGGTTGAAGGTGAAGGCCGATGTCGATTCGTTGCGCGACAAACCCGGCACCTGTGTGGTCATCGCCAACCATCAGTCCAACTATGACCTGTTCGTGTTCGGCACCGTGGTGCCCCATCGCACGGTGTGCATCGCCAAGAAAAGCCTGAAATGGGTGCCGTTTTTTGGCCAGTTGTTCTGGTTGGCCGGCAATGTGCTGATCGACCGCGGCAACGCTCACCAGGCGCGCCGCGCGATGCTCACCACCACCCAAACCTTGCAACATGAAGACACCTCGATCTGGGTGTTCCCGGAAGGCACGCGCAACCTGGGCAACGGCCTGCTGCCGTTCAAGAAAGGGGCGTTCCATATGGCGATCAGCGCCGGCGTGCCGATCGTGCAAGTGTGCGTCAGCAACTACGTCAGTCATATGCAGCTCAATCGCTGGAACAGCGGTGATGTGCTCATACGCTCGTTGCCGCCCATTCCGACTGCCGGGATGACGGTGGATGACATTCCCCGGTTGATGCAGGCTTGTCAGGCGCAGATGGCGGCGTGCATTGAAGAAATGGATGCCGCTATTGCTCAGGGCAATCCTGAGTTGCGAACGGCTTGAGGTTTGGGGTGCTTCGCCCCCCCTCCGCGAGCAAGTTCGCTCACCCCAAGTGCCAAGTGCTGTAACAATCGAACTCGCCTCAGGCTAAGCTGCCCAACATCTGTCCTCCCAACAAGAAGCGATCAGCACCATGGGTAGAGTTGTTGCGGCCGCCGTTTACAGCGCTGGCAAGAAAGTCACGGATATCACTCTCGACGAAGGCGCGGCCTGGGCCGCCAAACCCGGCCACTTTGTCTGGATCGGCCTGGAAGAACCCAACGCCCAGGAACTGGCCAACCTGCAACGCCAATTCAATCTGCATGAACTGGCCATCGAAGACGCCCTGGAAAAACACAGCCGACCGAAGCTGGAAACCTTCGGCGATGCGCTGTTTATCGTCACTTATTCACCGGTGCGCGAGAACGGCAAGCTGGTGTTTATCGAAACCCATATCTTTGCCGGCAACGGCTACATCATCACCGCGCGCAACGGTCATTCGGCGTCCTACAAATACGTGCGCCAACGTTGTGAGGCGCGACCACTGCTGCTGGAGCATGGGGAAGATTTCGTGCTCTATGCGCTGCTGGATTTCGTCACCGAGAACTACCAGCCGGTGAGCGAGGCGATCCATGCGGAAATCGACGAACTGGAGCGCAACGTGCTGTGCAGCTCGTTGAGTGAGCGTGATATCCAGAACCTCCACGGCCTGCGCCGCGACGTGTTGCGGCTCAAACGGCATGTGGCGCCGATGGTGGAGATCAGCCAGGAATTGCAGAAGCTGAGCTTCCCGTTCATCGACAAGAATATGCGCCCGTATTTCCGGGATGTGCAGATCCACGTCACCCGGCAGATGGAAGACCTCACGACCCTGCGCGATATCGCCAGCCAGACCATCGAGATCGGCGTCTTGCTGGAGGCATCGCGCCAGAGCGTGGTGCAACGCAAATTCGCAGCCTGGGCGGCGATCCTGGCGTTCCCCACCGCTGTAGCGGGGATTTACGGGATGAACTTTCAGAACATGCCCGAGCTGCAATGGCACTACGGTTACTTTGCCGTGCTCGGGCTTATCGCGGTGGGCTGCACCAGCCTGTGGGCCAGCTTCAAGCGCTCGGGCTGGCTTTAAGCGGTGGCCTCGGGCTTGTGCGCCACGAAGCGCATCATCCATTCCGCCACGGTCACGCCGTGGTGGTCACGCGCGAGGCTGGCCACGCCGCTGGTGTAGATTTTTTCGCCCAGGTTCGCCTGGCGAATATCCAGCAAGGCGCGTGAATAATCGTGGATGAACTCCGGGTGGCCCTGGAAGCACAACACCTGATCGTTGATGTGGTACGCGGCGAACGGGCAAAAATCGCTGGAGGCGATGACGGTAGCGTTTTCCGGCAGCGCGGTGACCTGGTCCTGGTGGCTGATCAACAGCGTCAGTTCTTCCACCACCGGGCTCATCCACGGCGCCTTGGCGGCCATCTGGTAGTTGTGAATGCCCACGCCCCAGCCCTGGCTCGCCCGCTCGCTCTTGCCGCCCAGCAACAGCGCCAGCAACTGGTGGCCGAAGCAGATGCCCAGCAGCTTGTCGCCACGCTCGTAGCGGTTCAGGAGGTAGGTCTTGAGGGTCTGGATCCAGGGGTCGGTGCCGAAAGAGTCGGCTTTGCTGCCGGTGACCAGGTAAGCGTCGAACACCTGGTCGTCAGCGGGATAGTCGCCGTTCATCACGTTGTACACGGTGAACTCGGCAGCAATCGGCTGCTGGGAAAACAGACGCTGGAACATCTGCCCGTAGCCCTGATATTGGTCCACCAACTCCGGGCGCAGGACATCGGTTTCCAGAATGCAGACGCGTAGCGACATAAAAAATACCTGACACGGTGATGGGAATAATGCACACCCAAGCCTGCCTTGAAATGCACCTGCAAAGCAAGCCCGCCAAGCGCCTCATGTGGGAGCGGGCTTGCCCGCGATAGCGGTGTATCAGTCAACGTATTTGTCGGTTGATATAGCGTCATCGCGGGCAAGCCCGCTCCCACACAAGTTCTGCTCTGATCGTTCCCACATGGGGTCTGCATCAATCATTCGATCAGGTAAATATCTCGCCCTGCGCGGCCTTCTCCAACAGCAACGCCGGCGGTGCAAAGCGCTCGCCATACTGCTCGGCCAGGTAGCGGGCGCGGGCGATGAAGTCGTCCAGGCCGTACTGGTTGATGAACTGCAATGCGCCACCACTCCAGGCGGCAAAGCCAATGCCAAAGATCGAACCGACGTTGGCGTCTGCCGTGGACAACAGCACGCCCTCTTCTACGCAGCGCACGGTCTCGATGGCCTGGATAAACAGCAGCCGGTCGCGCACGTCCTGCGGCGAAATCTGCTTTTCCGCCTGCTGGAAGCGGGTTTTCAACTCGGGCCACAGGTGTTTGTGCCCACTGGCGGGATAATCATAAAAACCGCCGCCCGCCGCTTTGCCCGTGCGTTTGTACTCGTTGACCAACAACTCGATCACCCGCGTGGCCGGATGCGCCGGCATCGCCTTGCCTTCGGCTTGCAGGTCTTTCGCTGTCTGCTGTCGGATATGGCTCATCAGGGTGAGGGACACTTCATCGGACACCGCCAGCGGCCCCACCGGCATGCCGGCCTTGCGTGCTTCGGTTTCAATCAGCGGCGCCGCCACGCCTTCGCCGAGCATGGCGATGC
Organism: Pseudomonas sp. SDO5271_S396; assembly: GCF_054071795.1. Classification (NCBI taxonomy): domain Bacteria; kingdom Pseudomonadati; phylum Pseudomonadota; class Gammaproteobacteria; order Pseudomonadales; family Pseudomonadaceae; genus Pseudomonas; species Pseudomonas sp. SDO5271_S396. Next base: position 127,446 of record NZ_JBSVWB010000006.1, on the reverse strand, counting down.
CTTCGCTGGTGAACGTGCCGAACACCCGTGAGGTGAAGAAGCCGCGACTGTCATTGACCACAATCGGGGTTTTCTTGATTTGCAGTACGAAATCAAAACCTCGAGCCAGGGTTTCATCGCTGGTGCGAGCACCCTTGATGATTTCCACCAACGGCATCTTGTCCACGGGGCTGAAGAAATGCAGGCCGATAAACTTGCTTTGGTCAGGCACGGCGGTGGCCAAGCCACTGATGGGCAAGGTCGAGGTGTTGGAAGCGATCACCGCGTCGGGGCCGACCACCCCTTGGGCGGCGGCGGAGACGGTGGCTTTCAGTTCACGGTTCTCAAACACCGCTTCGATGATCAGGTCACAGCCGGCCAGATCAGCATCGGAGGCCGTAGGACGGATCCGCGCCAGGGTGATTTCCCGCTGCTCGACGGTCAATTGCCCACGCCCGACTTTTTTGTCCAGCAACGCCGCCGAATGTGCCTTGCCCTTTTCGGCAGCCGCCAGGTCGATGTCTTTGAGCACCACCTCAATGCCTGCGCAGGCGCTGACATAGGCGATACCGGCGCCCATCATTCCCGCGCCGAGTACACCCACATTGCGCGTCACATAAGGCGCAAACCCCCGGGGGCGCGAGCGGCCGGCGTTGATATCATTAAGCTGGAACCAGAAGGTACCGATCATGTTTTTCGCCACCTGGCCGGTGACGAGCTCGGTGAAATAGCGGGTTTCGATCAGGTGCGCGGTGTCGAAATCCACCTGGGCACCTTCGACGGCGGCGCACAAAATCTTCTCCGGAGCAGGGAAGCAACCCTGGGTCTTGCTGCGCAGAATCGACGGGGCAATGGCGAGCATCTGCGCCACTTTCGGGTTGGACGGCGTGCCGCCCGGGAGCTGAAAGCCCTTGTTGTCCCAGGGTTGTTTAACCTCTGGGTTGGCCAGAATCCAGGCTCGGGACTTAGCCAGCAATTCGTCCCGATCCGCCGCCAGCTCATCAATCAAACCGGCCTGCAGCGCCTGTTGCGGTCGAACCTTCTTGCCTTCCAGCAGGTACGGCAACGCCTTTTCCAGCCCCAGCATGCGTACCATGCGTACCACCCCGCCGCCGCCCGGCAGCAGGCCCAGGGTGACTTCCGGCAAGCCCAGTTGCACCGACTTGTCATCCAGCGCCACCCGATGATGGCAGGCCAGGCAAATCTCCCAACCGCCCCCCAGCGCCGCGCCGTTGATCGCGGCCACCACCGGTTTGCCGAGGGTTTCCAGGCGACGCAGCTGCGCTTTCAATATCCCGACGCCGTCGTAGAACGCCTGGGCACGGGCCTTGTCGACCTTGATCAGTTCATTGAGGTCGCCACCGGCAAAGAAGGTCTTCTTGGCCGAGGCGATCACCACCCCGGCGATGCCCTCCTTCTCGGCTTCCAGCCGCGTGAGCGTGGCCGCCATGGCCTCGCGGTACGCGCCGTTCATGGTATTGGCGCTCTGGCCTGGCATATCGAGGGTCAGCACCACGATCTGGTCCTGGCCTTTTTCGTAACGAATGGCGTCGGTCATGACAGCTTCCTTGGGCTCAGAGACGTTCAATAATGGTAGCGATGCCCATGCCACCACCGACACACAGGGTGGCCAGGCCGTAGCGCTGCTGGCGCAGTTCCAGCTCATCGAGCAAGGTGCCGAGGATCGCGCAGCCAGTGGCGCCCAAAGGATGGCCCATGGCGATGGAGCCGCCGTTGACATTGACCCGCGCCGCGTCGATGCCCATGTCCTTGATGAACTTGAGTACCACCGAGGCAAAGGCTTCGTTGACTTCGAACAGGTCGATGTCTTCCACACGCAAACCAGCCTTGGCCAACGCCTTGCGCGTGGCGGGCGCCGGCCCGGTGAGCATGATGGTCGGGTCGGTGCTGGTCACCGCCGTGGCGACCACACGCGCCCGAGGTCGCAGGCCCAATTCGCGGCCTTTGGCCTCGGAGCCGATCAGCATCAACGCAGCACCGTCGACGATGCCGGAGCTGTTGCCCGGCGTATGCACATGGTCGATGCGCTCCACATGGCTGTAGACTCGCAGCGCCGTGGCGTCGAAGCCCATCTGCCCGATCATTTCAAAGCTCGGCTTGAGTTTGCCGAGGCCTTCGAGGGTGGAGTCGCCTCGAATGAACTCGTCATGGTCCAACAGCACAATGCCGTTCTGGTCCTTCACCGCGATCAGTGACTTGTCGAAGGAACCGTCCGCGCGCGCCCTGGCCGCTTTCTGCTGGGAATGCAGGGCGAAGGCGTCGACGTCTGCACGACTGAAGCCTTCCAGGGTGGCGATCAGGTCTGCGCCGATCCCCTGGGGCGTGAAATGAGTGTGCAGGTTAGTGTGGGGGTCGAGCACCCAAGCCCCGCCGTCACTGCCCATGGGCACGCGGGACATCGACTCGACACCACCCACCACCACCAGGTCTTCGAAGCCGGAGCGTACCTTCATGGCGCCCAGATTGACTGCCTCCAACCCGGAAGCGCAGAAGCGATTGACCTGCACGCCGGCGACGCTGATGTCCCAGTCGGCTACCAAAGCGGCAGTCTTGGCGATGTCGGCGCCCTGGTCGCCGATGGGGGTCACGCAGCCCAGCACGATATCATCCACCTGATGGGTATCGAGGTCGTTGCGCCGGGCCAGCGCGGTAAGCAAACCGGCCACCAGGTCGACCGGCTTGACGCTGTGCAAGGCACCGTCGGCCTTGCCTTTGCCCCGGGGCGTACGTATCGCATCAAAGATCAAAGCTTGGGTCATGACGTCCTCGAACCGCTGTGCAGGTGTGCCCTTACCTTAGGCCCGATTGACACGGTTTCAATGACGGATGCGCTCATTGCTTTTGACCCCCACGCTCGGACGAACGGTAGGTCCCTACGGGAAACCCGGGGTTAATCGTTTTAGCTGTCTAGCCAAGGGGCTGGCGCCAAGATGGCGATAGGCCTCATGCCGTTTTTAACGCGAATTCTGACTAGCTGATATGAAATGGATCTAAGCCGCGAAGAACGAGGGCTCTAAGGTTGAATCTGTAAGGAGCTGCTGCCGGGTTTTGCTGGAGCAGCCGTAAGAATCAGCCGTAAGAAAAGTGCAACGTCACCTCGCGATACTGAAATAAACCGGCACGCATTTGACGCTCAGGAATAACAACAAAAGGCAGTCAGCCATGTTCAAGCATACGAAAGTTCGTCAGGCGGGACTCATTCTGTTCGCCACCACACTGATTCTGATCTTGCCCAATTTAACCAAGGTTATCGGGTGACCTCTCAGTCCTCACATTCCGTGCATTCATTGCATCAGGACGGCAGCGTTTGGCAGCACCTGCCAGGGCATTGCGTATAGCGGTCCTGTTGCAGGGGCTGTCTTTTTGCGCGTGAATTTCCGGTATCTTGGGCCCCATTGCCACCTTGCCATCGGGCTTTCCCATTGAAATCGATCCTCGCCCTTCTCGCGCTGTTCATCGCCCTGCCCGCCTCGGCAGCCTCCTTGACCCTCGAGCTCGACCACGCCAGCACGACTTGGCAGACCGCCGACCTGCTCAAGCGTGCGGACGCGCAGACGGTGCAGATCATCGGTGACGTTTCCTACAAGCGCACCATGACTTATCGCGCCGTGCCGCTGGCGGCGCTCTTGCCGGGCCTGCAGCCGAACGATCATCTGCAAGCCGTGGCCCTCGATGGATTCGCCGCTGAACTCGCCGCCGCGCCGTTGCTGCAAACCTCCGGGGCCCGGGCTTGGCTGGCGGTGGAAGACCCGGCCCAGCCGTGGCCTGCACTGGCGCCGGGCAAACCGAGCGCCGGGCCGTTTTACCTGGTGTGGACCGATCCGCAGGCAGGGGCTATCAGCCCGGAGCAGTGGCCATTTCAGCTGTCAGTGATCAAGCAATTGAAGACCGTGGCCGAGCGTTTCCCCGCGTTATTGCCCGACCCGAAACTGCCAGCCAATGACCCGATCAATCAGGGCTTCGCACTGTTCCAGAAAAACTGCCTGGCCTGCCACCGCCTCAATGGGGCCGGTGATGCCCAGGTGGGGCCGGACCTGAATATTCCCTACAACCCCACCGAATATTTCGGCGGTGATTTCCTCAAGCGCTATATCCGCGACCCGCAGAGCCTGAGGCATTGGCCGCAGGCGAAGATGCCGGCGTTCGCAACCAGCGTGTTGCCGGACAGCGAGCTGGAGTTGCTGGTGGGGTATTTGAAGCATATGGCGGGGCGCAAGCAGCCCTGATCTAGGGATTGATTGTTCCCACGCTCCGCGTGGAAACGCATCCTGTGACGCTCCGCGTCACGACTTCAACAGCGGACGCGGAGCGTCCAGGGCGGCATTCCCACGCGGAGCGTGGGAACGATCGGTCACTACAGGGTTTACTGTTGCTGCACCGAGATCACTGGTGTCGGCGCGACGAAGACCTTGGCATGCATCTGTTCATGCCCGCCGCCACGGCGCATGCCACGCACAGGGCAGGCATCGAGGTAGTCCAGGCCCACGGCGAGCTTCAGGTGCCGCTCCGGCCTGGCCAACTGGTTGGTCACGTCAAAGCTGTACCAGGCGCCCTCCAGCCAGGCTTCTGCCCAGGCATGACTGGCCAGATGGCTGCTGTCTTCCGAGTACAAATACCCCGACACGTACCGCGCCGGAATCCCCAGGCTGCGCGCGCAAGCCAGAAACGCATGTGTGTGGTCCTGGCACACGCCGGCCCGGCCCGCAAACGCTTCGGCAGCGCACGTGTCGACTTCGGTGGCGCCGGGCGTGTAGACCATCGCCTGGTTGAGCGCGTGCATCAAGTCGATCAAGGCCGTGCGGTCGCGACGTGGATGACAGTGCTGTTCGGCAAAACGGCGTAGCGCTTCATCGGGCTCGGTCAGGCGCGTATTGCGCAGAAACGGAAACGCCGATTGAGTCTCGTATTCAGCCTCGCGCGACGCGTCGATATCCACCTGGCCACGGGCGCCAATGATGATCGCATCGTGGGGTTCATCCAGGGTCAACACGTGCAGGATGTTGCCGAACGGGTCCACTTGCGCGCGCACCGGACGCGGCAGATCCAACTGCCAACTGAGCACTTGCTGGCGCTCGCTGTCATGGGGCGTCAGGCGCAGATACTGAATGCTGGCGCGCACCTGATCTTCGTAGTGGTAGGTGGTTTCGTGGGTGATGGAGAGTCTCATGCAGCCTCCAGGTAAGCACTGTAGATGGCGTCGCCCAGTTGGCGGACCTGCGGGATGAAATCGGTCAACCAGGCGTGCAGGCCTTCCTCGAGGATTTCGTCGATGGCGGTAAAGCGCAGGCGCGCGTCCATCTCGGCGGCCAGGCGCTGGGCCGGTCGACCGTTGAGGCCGGGCAGGCTGGCGAGAATCTGGTCGATCTCTTCGCTGCAAGCGCGCAGCGAACGCGGTACGTCGGCGCGCAACAGCAACAGTTCCGCGACTTGCCGGGCACCCGGGGCATCGCGGTAGATCTCGGTGTAAGCCTCGAACGACGACAAGGCCCGCAACAACGCACTCCATTGATAGTACGCGTGGGCGGTGCCGTCAGTGACGGTGTCGGCGCGATCGCCAGCCATTTCATAGCGCGCATCCAGCAGACGCAGGGTGTTGTCGGCCCGCTCGATAAAGGTTCCCAGGCGGATGAAGCGGAACGCGTCGTTGCGCATGATGGTGCCGTAGGTGGCGCCGCGAAACAGGTGCGAGCGCTCCCTGACCCTCTCGCAGAACCGGCTCATGCCGTAGCGGCTGAGACCTTGCTGGGCGATCTCGCGAATATCCAGCCAGGTCGCGTTGATGTTTTCCCACATGTCGGCGGTAATTCGCCCACGCACCGCATGGGCACTGGCCCGCGCAGCACCGAGGCAGCTGTAGATGCTGGCGGGGTTGGCCGCATCCAGCGCGAAGAAGTGCAGCAAGTGCTCTGCATGCAGGTCACCGTGGCGCTCGCGATAATCCTCCAGGGTGCCGGTGATCAGCAGCGGCATGGCCAATTCATGCAAGCCGTCACCGTGGCCGTTCTGCGGCATCAGTGACAGCGAATAGCTCACCTCCAGCATGCGCGCGAGGTTTTCCGCACGCTCCAGGTAGCGTGACATCCAGTACAGGTCCGAAGCAGTTCGACTCAACATGGCATCAGTCCTCCACCACCCAGGTGTCTTTGGTGCCGCCGCCCTGGGACGAGTTGACCACCAGCGAGCCTTCGCGCAACGCCACGCGGGTGAGGCCGCCAGGCACCACGCGGGTGTCCTTGCCCGATAGCACGAATGGCCGCAGGTCGATGTGTCGCGGGGCGATGCCGTTGTCGACAAAGGTCGGGCAGGTGGACAAGCACAGAGTCGGCTGGGCGATATAAGCGTGGGGGCGTGCCTTGATGCGCTGACGGAAATCGTCGATTTCGGCAGCGGTGGAAGCGGGCCCCACCAACATGCCGTAGCCGCCGGAGCCCTGGGTTTCCTTCACCACCAGCTCCGGCAGGTTGGCCAGCACGTGGGACAGTTCGTCGGGCTTGCGACACTGGAACGTCGGAACATTCTTCAGAATCGGCTCCTCGTCCAGGTAGAAACGGATCATCTCGGTGACGAAGGGATACACCGACTTGTCGTCCGCCACCCCGGTGCCGATGGCATTGGCCAGCACCACATGACCCGAGCGATAGGCCGCGAGCAGGCCCGGCACGCCGAGCATGGAGGCGGGGTTGAAGGCCAGCGGGTCGAGGAAGGCATCGTCGAGGCGGCGGTAGATCACGTCCACGGCCTTGGGACCGTCAGTGGTGCGCATGAACACGCGGTCGTCGCGCACGAACAGGTCGGCGCCCTCCACCAGTTCCACGCCCATCTCCCGGGCCAGAAACGCATGCTCGAAAAACGCGCTGTTGAAACGCCCAGGGGTCAGTACCACCACGCTGGGGTTGTCCAGGGGGCTGGCGCTTTTCAGGGTGTCGAGCAACAGGTTGGGGTAATGGTCAATGGGCGCAATGCGCTGGGCGGCGAACAGTTCGGGGAACAGGCGCATCATCATCTTGCGGTCTTCGAGCATGTAGCTGACGCCGCTGGGAGTCCGCAGGTTGTCTTCAAGCACGTAGTAAGTGCCGTCGGCATCGCGGACCAGGTCGACCCCGGCGATGTGAGCGTACAGGTCTCGGTGCAGGTCCAGGCCTTGCATCGCCAGCTGGTACTGCTCGTTGGCCAGTACCTGTTCGGCGGGAATGATCCCGGCCTTGATGATGCGTTGTTCGTGATACAGGTCGGCGAGAAACAGGTTCAGCGCCTTGACCCGTTGAATGCAGCCGCGCTCGACCACCCGCCATTCTCTGGCGGGGATGCTGCGCGGGATGGTGTCGAAGGGAATCAGGCGCTCGGTGCCCTGCTCGTCGCCGTAGAGCGTGAAGGTGATTCCGGCGCGGTGGAACAGCAAATCGGCTTCGCGCCGACGCTGGGCCAGCAGTTCGGGAGGGGTTTCAGCCAACCAGCGGGCGAATTCCCGGTAATGGGGACGCACCTGCCCTGCCCCATCGTACATTTCGTCGTAATAAGTGCGGATCATGCCGTACTCCTTGTCACGCGGACGCAAGAACCATCGCAAGGCCCGTGCCAGCGGCATAAACACTTAAAAATCAGTGAGTTGAATAAATACCCGAACCTTATCGCACCGTCCTGGTGCGCGCAGTGCCCGGCGTCTGGCCGCACGCTTCATCACAATGCGGGTTTTGACTATCGACAGCATAGTCAGAGTTGATTTCACTGCCCGGCATTGCTTGCGGATAATCGCCACCATCTGCTGAACAGGACACGTCCTACATCTTCAGCGCTCCGCTCTTCCCGTTAGGCCACTCTTCTTGGGTGGCCTTTTTTTTGGTGCCGAAAAACTGCCTGCAAGTTCCGAATATTTATTGTGCGACGCACACAAAAACGGCCGACCCAAGGGTCAGCCGCTGTGCTGTGTTGCGTGTGCCACTACATGGGTCGCCCGCGCACCTCCTGCTTGACGCCCCAGCCCTCGATGATCCCGCCCAGTGGCTCGACCACCGCTTCAAAGTCTTGCTCGAAGTCTCCTATGCCGTCGTAGGTGGCAGACATGATTTTGCTCAGTTCCAGGTACCAGGCGCCATCGTCGCGCGCGCTGACCTGGGCATTCAGGGATTCCCCACGAAAACGACCCGCAGCCCTGCGCGCGCGCTCCTCATCCGGGAAAATGGCGTAGAACTCGATGGGGTGGAAACGTGAGAAGTCGAAGCCGCCCTCTTTCATGCGGCGCAGAACGTGGGTGCTGATGTCTTCTTGATAGGCTGTGCTCATGAAACGTCCTCCTCAAACCGATGGATAGACTTTCCGTGCTTCCCGAAGCCCGCGCCCTACTGGCACGGGGACTACGGCAATGACTACACCGCTGGAAAACAAGCATGGAGCTGACAAGACCAGACCTTAGCGATTCATTCGCTGATCTCCCTTGCAGAGTAGCGCGAAGCTATCACCTCCACCAGAGGGCCTTGCAGGGCGTACAGCGAATGTTCAGACGGAGGGGGAAATGTCGAGGATTTGAATGCTGTTCTGATCCTTGAGGATCTTGACCGTCGGCTCGGGTTTGCGGCCTTCGAGGTCATTGAGGTCCAGCTCGGCGGCCACAGGCACCATCCTGGCGCGAACCATATGCGCAGCGTCTTCGAGGCTGGGCTTTTGTTCGCAGGTGAACTGCTGCACGGCCTTTACACCGTGATCATCAACGAAGGTAATGTCCCAATTTTGCATCAGTGCCTCCTCGATAAAGCCCATGTGTGGGCTCACATTCATCTGGACCTTGAGGGTTCGTCAAACGTTCCCCCCAAGGCCGGAGGCACCGGATCGGCTGCGCTTACTTCTCGGCGTGTTCCTTGAGGGCCTTCAAGGTGTTGAACGGCGCGTCCACCACGAACTTGTTGGCCAACCAGGAAGGCACGCTGCCACCTGGCTCGGTGTGCACCTGGTAGGTCACTTCGGTGAGGTTGTCGCCCTTGGGCACCAGCTTCCAGAAGCCATCCACCTGCGCCACCCGGACGTACCCTTTCTCTTCAGGCTTGTAGGTGGGCACGCCTTCCAGTTTGCGGGTCAGGCTGCCATCGGCGGCCTTGGTGGTGGTGATATGCAGGTAGGAGTCACGGTCCGTTACCGGGAACGGAGCCTTGAATTGGGTGTAGGTCCAGCTCTCGTCACCTTTCTTGTCGACCAGCTTCTGGGATTTGCACTCGTGAATCCATTTGCAGGCACCCGCTACGTCTTCCTGCAGGGCCTGAATCTTGGCGACCGGCGCCTTGATCGTGGTGACGCCGCGATACGCCTTGTACTTGGAGCCGGCAATTTCGCTCAGGGATACCTTGATACCGTCTTCATCCTTGGCGACTTGCCAATCCTCAGCCTGGGCAGTGGCAGCGAACAACACCGTAAAACCGCACAACACAGCCATTCGTTTCAGCGAACCCATTGTTGTATTCCTTATTGTTGAAGTTCCGATAGTAAAGCCCATCAAGCCGCAGTCATCTGCTCCCACCAGCCGATCAACCTGATCGCGTCCGCCTGGTCGGTGCCGCAGACCTCGATGTCCGCCTTGAAATTGCCGCACACCGCCGGGCGCTCTGGCTGGCCGAACAGCAGGCATAGCTGTTCGACCGAGAGGTGCAGGCAGCGCTCGCCGGCCGGTTTGCCGTTGGGCATTCCCGGAATGGGCGAACTGATGGAGGGGGCGATGCAGCAAGCGCCACAACCTTCACGGCAATTCATGAACAGCGGTTCCTCGAGGGCTCAATGTGGATGGCCGGGCTAGAGTACGCCCTTAAACATGCGTTTTAAAATGGCCTAACAGGGGTTTTTCGCACAAAACAAAAGTGACTGACCAGTCTGCGACAGATGGTCAGGCGTCAGGGTCACCCGCCTTGAAGAAATTTACTGCTTGAATTCGAAATCCAGCGCCGCGCCTTCCACATCGCGCCGTTCTTCGTTGCGCAATTGCAGCTTCATTTCATTGCTGAGCAGCCGACCGTTGATCTGGAACGCACTGTTGTCCGTGGGTTTGTCGCCAAACATCGGCGGCAACAAGGGCACGCTTTTGGGCTTGGGCATGGTACCGATGGGCTGCAAATGCCTCACCATGTCGGAGGGGAGCGACAAGTCCAACTGTGCCGGTGGCAATGGGGTTTGTGCCACTTCGTGGGCCGACTTGGACTTGCTCGCGATCGGTGCGCGCTTTTTTACCGTGGCGGCTTTCTTCTTGGCCACCGGGGCTTTTTTGGCCGGGGTCGGCGTCTTCGCGGGGGCCTTCTTTTGCTGACTGCTGGCGGCAGGCTGCGGCTGGCTTTGGGTCACGGGGGTGGCCGCCAGCAGTGTGCTGACGTTGCACAGGCTTAACAGTCCAATCACCAAAGCAGCACGAAAAATTGATGTCATATCGCCAACAGCATTAACGGCAGAGGGCCATATGCTCGCTTGTTGCGCGCGGCATGACAAGCGTGGTGATCAGCCAGCCATCGGCCCTGTCCCCAATCACGGGCTCAAAAACCGGCTGCGGTTTCCTGGCACAACTGGTTGGCCAACATGCCCAGAGTCATCAGCGCGCGCTCGGCCTCACGGTTCCACGGAGTGCCGCAATTGAGGCGAATACAGTGGTTGAACTGTTCCGTATTACTGAAGATCAACCCTGGTGCGATGCTGATGCCCTGCTGCAAGGCACGCACATGCAGTTCCTGGGTATTGACCCGACCCGGCAAACTGACCCACAGGATAAAACCGCCGCTCGGACGGGTCATCTGGGTGCCTTCGGGAAAATACTGCTGCACCGCCAGCTGAAAGGCGTTGAGGTTCTTGCGGTATTCCTGGCGGATGTAGCGCAAGTGCCGGTCATAGCCGCCATTTTCCAGGTAGGCTGCCACGCCCATCTGGGTAACGCTGCACGCCGAATGGGTGCTGAACATCTGCAACCGCTGGATCTCCTGCTGGTACTTGCCGGCAATCATCCAGCCGATGCGTACCCCGGGGGACAGCGTCTTGGAAAAGCTCGAACAGTAAATGACCCGGTCCAGGCGGTCGTAGGCTTTCAGGGCTTTGGTGCGGCCCAGCTCGAACATCAGTTCGCCGTAGATATCATCCTCGACGATCTGGATATCGAAATCCGAGGCCAGACGCAGCAACTGTTTCTGCCGTTCCTCGGGCATGGTACCGCCCAGCGGGTTACTCAGACGCGTGGTCAGCACCAGCGCCTTGATCGACCACTGGTTGGCCGCCAGTTGCAGCGCTTCCAGGCTCATGCCGGTGGCCGGATCGCTGGGAATCTCGATGACCTTGAGGCCCAGCAGATCGGCCAGTTGCAGCAGGCCGTAGTAGGTCGGTGATTCGGCGGCGATCAGATCACCGGGGCGGGTCAGTACTCGCAGGGACATCTGCAGTGCGTCAACGCAACCGTGGGTGATCACCACTTCGGAGGGGTCCACCACTACGCCGGCATCGCGCATGCGGATCGCCACCTGGCGCCGCAGCGGTTCGAAACCGGGGCTGAACATGTAGCTGAAGGCCCGGGGGCTCTGGAATCGAGTCACTTTGGCCAGTTGCTGGTGCAACGCCCGCACCGGCAGGTAATCGACACTGGGCACGGCTGCGCCCAACGGGAACACGCCCTCGCGGCGCGACTCCACCAATACCTGCTGAATGATGCTGCTGCGGGTGACCAAACCGGGGCGTTCGACCCGCGCGATGTCCGGCGTCGGCGCCGTGAGCGCGGGGGTCTGGTGCACGTAGTACCCGGACTGCGGCCGCGCGCGGATCAACCCCTGGTCTTCCAGATTGGCGTAGGCCTGCAACACCGTGGCATGGCTCACGTTGAGCTGGGAGCTCATCTTGCGCACCGACGGCACGCGCTCGCCCGGTTGATAGACACCGCGCCGGATATCCTCAGCCAGTTGCTGGGCAATACGCTGGTAAAGCAACAGATTGGTCATGACGCAGCACTCGATTTCACGGGTATTTTATTTTTGTGTGAAACATACCGGCACAGTTTAGAAGTGTACGGGGACAGTTGCCACAATAGTCGAGCGCGCGTTGGAGTGACAGTAAAAACTGTAAGGGTCTGCACCAAGCAGATGTGGGAGCGGGCTTGCCCGCGAAGGCGGTGTGTCAGCCACTGAAATACCGACTGATACACCACCTTCGCGGGCAAGCCCGCTCCCACAGTTTGATCGGTGTCAGGCGTCTAGCGAGCGGCGCCCAATTGACCTTTCTCATCCGAGAACACAATTTCCACACGACGGTTCTGCGCGCGGCCCCGCTCGGACGCGTTGGCCTCCACCGGATACTGGTCGCCGTAGCCTTCGACCTGGATGCGTTTTTCGTCAATGCCCAGGTCCACCAGCACATCAGCCACCGACTGCGCGCGGTCGCGGGACAGCTTGAGGTTTTCCTGCTCGCCACCGGTGCTATCGGTGTAGCCCTCGATGCGCACCACCCGCTTGGGGTTCAGTTGCAGGAACTGCACGACTTTCAAGACCGTGCGGTTGGCCGAGTTTTTCAGCTCCGCCTCGCCAGTGTCGAACAACACATCGCCCAGGGTCATGACTAGGCCACGGTCGGTCTGGGTGGTGGCCAGGCTGGCGATCTGCTCTTCGAGCCACTTGCCCTGCTGCTGCACGCTGCTCAGCTTGTTTTCCCGCAGGGCCAGTTGCAAGCGCTGGCGCTCCAGTTCGAGCTTGGTAGCGCGCTCGGCATTCAGTGCCTGCTCGGTGTGTTCCCGCGCGATAGCACTGTAGCGCTGGCTGAGGTAGGCGTAATGCGCCACATCGGCACCGCTGCCCCAGTAGCTGGACAGACGATCGGCACGGGCCAGCGACTCGCCGGCACGGATCACATCCTTAGGCGCAAAGCGCAGCACATTGGCGTCTTCCTTGACCTTCTGGAAGTCGTTACCGGCCTGCTGCAACGCCTGCTCACTGTTCGGATGGCTGGCGCAACCGCCCAATACAGCGCTGCCCAGCAGCAACGCGGTACTCACGCTGCGGATCAACGGGCTCATTGGGCTTCTCCCAATTGCAGTTGCTTGCGCAGGCGCGTGATACGGGTATTGAGTACGTTCAACTGCTCCTGACTCTTGTGGGTCAGTACTTGTGCCTCGGCCAGGCGCGCGTCCAGCTCGGCCTGTTCGGCCTGCATGCGCGCGTCCTTGTAGGACTGCCTGGCCATGTCGGCCCTGGCGCGGGTGAACTTGTCTTCGGCCAGTTTCAGTTCAGGGGACTCATCGGCACTGGCGCCCACCGCGCTGGCTTGGTCCAGGGCTTGCTGGGTGAGGCGTATTTGTTCATTCGGCGCAGGATCGGCTGCACATCCCGCCAGCGTTACAACGGCGAGGGCCGCGAAAAGAGGTCGAAGCGTCACTGAAAATCCCTACTTTGTTGGGGTGCCGACGGGTTGCTGCAACTGCGCTTTCCAACGCTCGAGGTTGCTCTGCAATGCAGCTTGCGCCACACCGGACCCGGGCAATTCTGTCATCTTTTTGGCCAACTGTCCGCGCAGCCACGGATCATTGCAGGCCGAGTTATGGGAAATCGCCAGGTACAGACCGGGTTGATCAATGGGAATGTCCCGCGCGACCAGGTCATTGCTCATGCCCAGCGACTGGGCCATGGCCATGCCGGAATAACGCCCGGCGAGCACGTAGTCCACCTCGCCCAGCAGCAGTTTCTGGAACGCCGGCGTCAGGTTCGGCAGCTTTTGCAGGGTGAGTTGCTGGGTGGCCAAGGTCTCGAAAGCGGCGCTTAAACGCGCCCGTTCCGATACCGCGCCCTTATGGCCTTGCAAGTCGGCGGCCGTATGGTAGGCCAGTGCCGAGTCCTTGCGTGTCCATACCAGGTAGTCGATCTGCACCAGCGCCGGGTGGATATAGTCGAGGTTTTCCAGCTCACCCAGGTTCAGCGGTGCGTCGGCGAGGATGTCCATACGCCCGCTGCGCACTTCGTCCAGCGCCAGGGAGCGTTTGCCGCCATAGAGCAGGTCGATTTTCAGACCGAGGTCCTTGGCTACGCTCTGCAACACATCGGCAGTGGCACCGATCAGGTGCGTAGGGTCTTGCGGGTCGCGCCACAGCAACGGCGGCGCATCCGGGCTGCCGGTGATCACCAGGCGGTCGCATTTGCCGGCGGCCAGCGACAATCCTGGCAGCAGCGTGAAGCCCAGCAGTACGGCCCAGGGGCGCAATTCCATGGCGAAGTTCTCCGGTGTTCAAAAAGGCGCGGCAAAAAAAAGCCCGGTCACAAGGACCGGGCTCTTTATAAGTGAAGCGGCTGGATTAGACCAGCTTCTCCAGCTCAGGTACGGCTTCGAACAAGTCCGCCACCAGGCCGTAATCGGCCACCTGGAAGATCGGCGCTTCTTCGTCCTTGTTGATCGCAACGATCACTTTGGAGTCTTTCATGCCGGCCAGGTGCTGGATCGCGCCGGAGATACCGACGGCGATGTACAGCTGTGGCGCGACGATCTTGCCGGTCTGGCCGACCTGCATGTCGTTGGGTACGAAACCTGCGTCGACGGCCGCGCGGGAAGCGCCGACCGCAGCGCCCAGCTTGTCGGCCAGGGCGTACAGGTGTTTGAAGTTATCACCGTTCTGCATGCCACGGCCGCCGGAAACGACGATCTTGGCAGCGGTCAGCTCAGGACGGTCCGACTTGGCCAGTTCTTCGCCAACAAAGCTCGACGTGCCCGCGTCGTGGGCAGCCGCCACAGCTTCAACGGCAGCCGAACCGCCTTCGGCAGCGACCGGGTCGAAACCGGTGGCACGTACGGTGATCACTTTGATAGCAGCGCTCGATTGCACGGTGGCAATGGCGTTACCAGCGTAGATCGGGCGCTTGAAGGTGTCGGCGCTTTCGACCGAGATGATCTCGGAGATCTGGTCAACGTCCAGCTGCGCGGCAACGCGTGGCAGGATGTTTTTGCCGTTGGACGTGGCGGCGGCCAGGACGTGGCTGTAGGCCTTGCCCAGTTCGGCAGCCAGCGGTGCAACGTTTTCCGGCAACTGGTGCGCATAGGCGGCGTTGTCGGCCAGCAGTACTTTGCTCACGCCAGCGATTTTCGCAGCCGCTTCAGCCACGGCGCCCGCGCCTTGACCGGCGACCAGTACGTGAATGTCGCCACCGATTTTAGCGGCGGCCGCCACAGTGTTCAGGGTGGCCGGGGCCACGACCTTGTTGTCGTGTTCAGCGATTACCAGGATAGTCATGGTCAGATCACCTTCGCTTCGTTTTTCAGTTTCTCGACCAGTTCTGCAACCGACTTGACCTTGATGCCCGCGCTGCGTGCAGCCGGTGCTTCAACCTTGACGGTCTTGTTGGTGGAGGCGGTGGAAACGCCCAAAGCGTCCGGAGTGACCGACTCAAGCGGCTTCTTCTTGGCTTTCATGATGTTTGGCAGGGACGCATAGCGCGGCTCGTTCAAACGCAGGTCGGTGGTGACGATGGCCGGCAGTTTCAACGAAACGGTCTGTGCGCCGCCGTCGATTTCACGGGTCACCGCCACGCTGTCGCCGCTCACTTCGACTTTGGACGCGAAGGTGCCTTGGCCGTAACCGGTCAGGGCAGCCAGCATCTGGCCAGTCTGGTTGTTGTCGCTGTCGATGGCCTGCTTGCCGAGGATCACCAGCTGCGGCTGTTCCTTGTCGACAACGGCTTTGAGCAGCTTGGCCACGGCCAGGGAGGTCAGCTCTTCAGCGGACTCGACCAGGATGGCGCGGTCGGCGCCCAGTGCCAGGGCGGTGCGCAACTGCTCTTGAGCAGTGGTCGGGCCGATGGAAACCACCACGATTTCAGTCGCCACGCCTTTCTCTTTCAGGCGGACGGCTTCTTCCACGGCGATTTCGCAGAACGGGTTCATCGACATTTTGACGTTGGCAAGGTCGACGCCGGAATTGTCCGCCTTGACGCGAACTTTCACGTTGTAATCGACAACGCGTTTGACAGCTACAAGAACCTTCATGGATTCCTCGTTACTCTCCGGTGAAAAGAAAGTCGCCTAGGCGAACCTGGCGGTTGATGCTCGTCGGCACACAAGGGCACCTCCAAAAACCGCGGCATGTGAATCAGCAATGGGAAAGTGATGACCGTTCGTCAGTGGTGACCCTAAGGTCATGCCCGCTCACGGCGTGTAAACTGCGCGAATTCACTCGCCCGCGCTTCACCTGTCTTGCCCCTGCCCTGCCCCTGCCCTGCCTTTGGACGTACGCCTGAAACCTGCCGTTTGCTTACGGTATTCGCAAAACCGACCGTATATTGACCGGAACGCCATTTCTGGTCAACACAGCAAAAGGGTCACTCACACGCGGCGTTGTTTTGATTCTGCTAGCGCTCCAACAATTCAAACAAACGTTTGTATTGGCCCCTGAGAGTGGTGTAGATATACTCCGCCACCTAGAGAGACAGGTGGGTCATCCCTTGCCGTTCGTGCGCAGCGATGACAGACACGACACCGAACCTCCACCCCCATTAGAAAAAAAAACCTGTTGAGCCTTGAGTAGGAGATAGCCTGTGGAACGCGAATACATGGAATTCGACGTGGTCATCGTCGGCGCTGGTCCGGCAGGTCTGTCTGCCGCCTGCCGCCTGAAGCAGAAGGCCGCCGAAGCCGGTAAGGAAATCAGCGTCTGCGTGGTCGAGAAAGGCTCCGAAGTGGGCGCGCATATCCTCTCCGGTGCGGTGTTCGAACCCCGCGCCCTGAACGAACTGTTCCCGGACTGGAAAGAACTCGGCGCCCCGCTCAACACGCCGGTGGTACGCGATGACATCTATGTATTGCGCAGCCCCGAAGCCTCCACCAAGGTACCCGGCTTCTTTGTGCCCAAGACCATGCACAACGAAGGCAACTACATCATTTCCCTGGGCAACCTGTGCCGCTGGCTGGCTCAGCAGGCCGAGAACCTGGGCGTGGAAATCTACCCAGGCTTCGCCGCCCAGGAAGCGCTGTTCGACGAGAACGGCGTGGTGCGCGGGATCATCACCGGCGACCTCGGCGTCGACCGCGAAGGCAACCCGAAAGAAGGCCTTTACACCCCAGGCATGGAATTGCGTGGCAAGTACACACTGTTCGCCGAAGGCTGCCGTGGCCACATCGGCAAGCAGCTGATCCAGCGCTTCAATCTGGACAGCGACGCCGACGCTCAGCATTACGGCATCGGCCTCAAGGAAATCTGGGAAATCGACCCGGCCAAGCACCAGCCAGGCCTGGTGGTGCACACCGCCGGTTGGCCGCTGGACATCATGAGCGCCGAAAACACCGGCGGTTCGTTCCTCTATCACCTGGAAAACAACCAGGTGGTCGTCGGCCTGATCGTCGACCTGTCCTACAGCAACGCCTTCCTGTCGCCGTTCGATGAGTTCCAGCGCCTCAAACACCACCCGGTACTCGCCCAATACCTGGAAGGCGGCAAACGCATCAGCTACGGCGCCCGTGCCATCTGCAAAGGCGGCCTGAACTCGTTGCCGAAGATGGTGTTCAAGGGCGGCGCACTGATCGGTTGCGACCTCGGCACCCTGAACTTCGCCAAGATCAAAGGCAGCCACACCGCCATGAAGTCCGGCATGCTCGCCGCCGACGCCGTGGCCGATCGCCTGTTCGCCGAGTCCGAAGGCGGTGATGAACTGACCGCTTACGTCGACAGCTTCAAGTCCAGCTGGCTGTACGAAGAACTGTTCGCCACCCGCAACTTCGGCCCGGCGATGCACAAGTTCGGCCCGATCATCGGTGCCGGCTTCAACTGGTTCGACCAAAACATCCTGGGCGGCAAGATGCCGTTCACCCTGCACGACACCAAGCCGGACTACGCCTGCCTCAAGCTGGCCAAGGACAGCCAGAAGATCGACTACCCCAAACCCGACGGCAAGCTGAGCTTCGACAAGCTGAGCTCGGTGTTCATCTCCGGTACCAACCATGAAGAAGAACAACCCTGCCACCTGAAACTCAAAGACCCGAGCATCCCGATCGGCGCCAACCTGCCGCTCTACGATGAACCGGCGCAACGCTACTGCCCGGCCGGCGTGTATGAAGTGATCACCCAGGAAGACGGCGAAAAACGCTTCCAGATCAACGCCCAGAACTGCGTGCACTGCAAGACCTGTGACATCAAGGACCCTTCGCAGAACATCACCTGGGTCACGCCGGAAGGCGCGGGCGGGCCGACTTACCCGAATATGTAAGCGCGCTGCTTGAACAAAAAAAGGCTCCCAACCGGGAGCCTTTTTCATGGTCACCACACATCAATGTGGGAGCTGGCTTGCCAGCTCCCACATTGACCGTTAGACCAACAAGACCTAGGCAGCCCGCTCTTCACCCGGGCTGCGTTCGAAATAGCGTTTGTACTCACGGCTGAACTGCGACGTGCTCTGATACCCCACACTGTGCGCCGCCTGCGCCACCCCCAGGCCGTCCACCAGCAACAATTGCTGGGCCTTGAGCAGGCGCAGACGCTTGAGGTACTGCACCGGCGACAACAGCGTGCAGCGCTTGAAGTGCTCGTGAAAGGTCGACGCACTCATATGCGCATACCCGGCCAGGGTCTCGATGTTCAGGGGTTCGGCGTAATGGGCATGCAGGTGATTCAGCGAGGTGGCGATCCGCGAAAATTGCCCCTGTTGCTCCACCAACGCACGCAGCACATCGGCCTGTGGTCCGCGTAGCGCGGTGAACAATAATTCCCGTACCCGCGCGGGCCCTAGGATCCGACTCTCCAGCGGATCATGCAAACATTCCAGCAAGCGCTCGACGCAGCCACGCATCGCGTCATCCAGCACCACCGAACTCATCGACTCCAATGTCTGCGCCGCCGGCGGTGGCCCGGCCTGAATTCCCATGGCCATGACCAGTTCGCCCAGCACCACGCGGTCAATACCGACCGTCACACCCAGCAATGGCGCGTTCGGCAGGGCAAAGGTCTCGCATTCGAATGGCACCGGCATGGCCTGGATCAGGTAATGCCCGGCGCCATACTCCAGGGTACGCGGGCCCAGGTACGCCACTTTGCTGCCTTGGGCGACGATCATCAGGCTGGGTTCATAGATCTGCGGGCCGCGCGCCACATCGCAACTGGCGCGCAGCACCTGCACGCCGGGCAGGTGGGTGGGAGAAAAACCGTCACAAGGCGCAAGCCCTTCGATCAAGGCAACCAGCGCCGCATTGGCATCGAGATGGCGGGTCAACAACATGGCAAAAAACTTCGTGAAAAAGGGATGACACCATCATCGCAGGTCTGGCGCCAGCTGGATCCAAACACCCGGCACTCCCGGACGAATAGGCATGAGACTCGGAGCAATCGCCATGGCTGCACCCGGGATCGGCGCGGAAAATGCGCCGCCTTCCAATCAGTCCTTTTGCGAGGTTTCGCCATGTACACCGCCATCGGTTATGCCGCCCAGTCGGCCACCACTCCCCTCGCCCCCATGTCCTTCGCACGCCGCAGCCCGCGCGCCGACGATGTGGCCATCGAGATCCTGTATTGCGGCGTGTGCCACTCCGATATCCACCAGGCGCGCAACGAATGGGGCATCGCGGTATACCCGCTGATGCCGGGCCACGAGATCGTCGGCAAGGTCACGGCCATCGGCGCCAGCGTCAGTGCGCACAAAGTCGGTGATCTGGTCGGCGTGGGTTGCATGGTCGACTCGTGCCGCCACTGTGAAGCCTGCCAATCGGATCTGGAGCAATACTGCCTCGAAGGCCCGACCATGACCTACGCCACCCCCGACCGGGTAGACGGCAGCAACACCATGGGCGGCTATTCCGACAGCATCGTGGTCAGCGAGCATTTCGTGGTGAAGATTCCGGCCAGACTCGACCTGGCCAGCGCCGCGCCGATCCTGTGCGCCGGCATCACCACCTACTCGCCGCTCAAGCACTACGGTGTGAAGGCCGGCGACAAGGTCGGCATCCTCGGCATGGGCGGCCTGGGCCATATGGGCATCAAGTTCGCCAAGGCCATGGGCGCCGAAGTGACGCTGTTCACCCGCTCCGCGAGCAAGGCCGAAGAAGGCCGTCGTCAGGGCGCCGACCATGTGATCGTGTCCACCGATGCCGAGCAGATGAAAGCCGCCGCCGGCCATTTCGACTTCCTGCTGGACACCATCCCCGTGCAGCACGACCTCGACCCCTACCTCGACGTACTGCGCTTTGATGGCGTACATATTCTGGTGGGCTTGATCGAGCCGGTGGACCCACCGGTCAACGCCGCCAAGCTGGTGCTGGGGCGCAAGGTGCTGGCGGGTTCGTTGATCGGCGGTATCGCCGAAACTCAGGAGGTGCTGGATTTCTGCGCCGAGCACAACATCACCTGCGACATCGAGATGCTCGACATCCGCCAGATCAACGAGGCTTACGCCCGCATGATTGCCGGCGACGTGAAGTACCGCTTTGTCATCGACATGGCGACCCTGAAGGCCTGACAGCGATCGATCAGCCCTTCGCGCCCAGCTCCGCTGACAGCCGCGCTGCGACCTGTTTGACCACAGGGATCAGCTCGGCCATTTTCTCCAGCGGCATGTAGGGCACCGTACTGGCGATGCTGATGCCGGCGACGATACGCCGACTGGCATCGCGCACCGGTGCCGCCACACAGCGGATCGACGGTTCGTTGTCTTCCAGGTCGAACGCATAGCCCCCCGTCACGTATTCGCGCATGCGCTGCTCGAACTGCGCCCAGGACTGTTCCGGGTGCTGCGGCCATTGCAGGTTTTTCCCACCCACCGGCAGGCTGACTTCGTACAGGCGCTGCCACTCCTGGGCCGTGTCATCGAGCAGCAACGCCTTGCCGATGCCGGTGCGTGCCAGCGGCATGCGATGGCCGACCCGCGAGCGCATTTCCGGGCCGTTGCGGCCTGGGTTCTTGTGCAGGTACAGCACGTCGTCGTATTCACGAATGGCCAGGTGGATGGTGTCGCCAGTCAGCGCCGACAACTCATCCAGGTACGGCACCGCCAGGGTCACCAACGGCAGCTCTTCGCGCGCCTGAAAACCCAGTTCGATCAATTTCGGTCCCAACAAATAACCCACCTGAGGCACCACGCGCAGGTAGCGCTCTTCCACCAGGCAACTGGCCAGGCGGTGGGTGGTGCTGCGGGTGGTGCCAATGCGCTTGGCGATCTCTTTCAAATCGCGCGCGCCGGCTGCCACTGCCTGCACCACGCCCAGGCCGCGCAACAGAGTCTGGGTGCCGGTGGGGGCGGCGTCTTTGGCGGGAGTGGAGGCGTTTTCCTGCATGTCGGGCCTATAAGTGTGAAAGCGCGGGCATTATGGCAAAAGCAGAACTTCATGTGGGAGCTGGCTTGCCTGCGATGAGGGAGGATCAGCCAATAAATTTGCCGGCTGACACACCGTTATCGCAGGCAAGCCAGCTCCCACAGGCTGATCTCCATATGACAGGTTTCAGCGTTGTTTCATGCGGTCGATGATGACGGCCAAAAGCAGGATCGAACCGCGGATCACGTACTGGTAGAAGGTGTCGATGTTCTTCAGGTTCATCGCATTCTCGATGATTGCCAGGATCAGCACCCCGGCGATCACGTGGCGGATCATGCCGATGCCACCGCTCAGCGACACCCCGCCCAGTACGCAGGCCGAGATCACGGTCAGCTCGAAACCCTGGCCGATCATCGGTTGGCCCGAGGTCATGCGCGAAGCCAGGATCACCCCGGCCAATGCGCCGATCAGCCCGTGTACGGCGAAGATGATGATCTTGGTGCGGTCGACGTTCACCCCGGCCAACAGTGCCGCTTCCTGGTTGCCGCCGATGGCCATGGTGTTGCGCCCGTAGGTGGTGTAGTTCAACAGCCAGCCAAAGAACACGAAGCACAGCACGGTGATGATGATCGGCACCGGCACGCCCATCAATTGGCCGTTGCCGAACACGAAGAAACCCTCGTCCATCACACCAACAGCTTTACCGTTGGAGAAGATGTAGGCCAGGCCGCGCACGATCTGCATGGTCGCCAGTGTGGCGATCAATGCGTTGATGCGCAGCTTGGCAATGACGATGCCATTGATCAGCCCCACCACCAGGCCCATGGCCAACGCCGCCGACACGCCGAGCAGCACGCTGTCGGTGTCGCGGATCACGATCCCCGACACCACGCCGGCGCACGCGATCACCGAGCCTACCGAAAGGTCGAAATGCCCCGACGCCAGGCAGAACAGCATGGTGCAGGCGGCGATGCCCACGGTGGAAATCGCCAGGCCCAACCCGCGCATGTTCAGCGGCGAGAGGAAGTTGTCGATGAACAACGCGCTGAGCACAAAGATGCTCAGCGCGGCGAGCAGCATCACCCAATCATCGAGAAACTTGCGTTGGTTGAACCCTGGCCAGAAGCCTTTTGCGGTTTTTACTTCGGACATCATTCACCTCGAATTCTTCAAGCCCGCGTCCGCGGAAGTGCCAGTTGCAACAGCCGTGCTTCATCCGCCTGATCGCGGGTCAATTCACCGGTCAACGCGCCTTCGCTCATCACCAGAATGCGGTCGGAGATGCCCATCACTTCCATCAGGTCGCTGGACACCACGATCACCGCAATGCCACTGGCCGCCAGGTTATGAATGATCTGGTAGATCTCGGATTTGGCGCCGATGTCGATGCCCCGCGTCGGCTCATCCAGCAGCAACACTTTCATCGGCATCGACAGCCAGCGACCGAGAATGGCCTTCTGCTGGTTGCCGCCCGACAGGTACATGATTTTCTGTTCCGCATTCGGCGTTTTGACTTTCATCGCCTTGATCTGCTGATCGGCATTGCCCCGCTCCCAGCCTTCGCGCAACAGCCAGCCAAACGTGGAATGGGCACCGCGCGCGCTGATATTGATATTCTCGGCGACGCTGGACAGCGGGATGATGCCCTCTTTCTTGCGGTCCTCCGGGCACAGCAACACACCGGCAGCGATGGCGTCGCGCGGCGAATGCAATTGCAGCGTTTCACCGCACAGCTCCAGGCTGCCGGCGCTGCTGCGGGTCAGGCCGCTCAGCAACCGAAACAACTCCGTACGCCCTGCCCCGACCAAGCCGAACAGGCCGAGAATCTCACCCTTGTGCACCTTGAGACTGACCGGTTCACGCAGGCCTGGGCCGAGCAAACCTTCGACCTTCAGCGCCACTTCGCCCTGTTCGCGCGGGCGGTAGTCGTAGATGTCCTGGATATCGCGCCCGACCATGCAGGTCACTAGCTGGTCGTGTGTCAGGGTGCTCATATCGTCGAAGGTGCGCACGTAACGACCATCCTTGAATACCGTGACCGCGTTGCAGATGCGGAACACTTCTTCCATGCGGTGAGACACGTACAACACCACTTTGCCCTCGTCCCGCAGGCGCGTGATGATCGCCATCAAACGGTCGATTTCCCGCGCCGACAGGCTGCTGGTGGGCTCGTCGAAGGCAATCACATGGGCACCACGGGACAGCGCCTTGGCGATTTCCACCAGTTGACGCTGGCCCAGGGACAGCCGCCCGAGTTTTTCCTGGGGGTCGATCTCATCCGCCAGGCCCTTGAGGCACGCCAGTGCCTGCTGCCGCAAACGGCTGCGATTGACCACACCAAAGCGCGTGGGCAAATGCCCCAGGAACAGGTTTTCGGCCACCGTCATTTCCGGCACCAGATGCAGCTCCTGGTGGATCACCGCCACGCCGCTGGCGATGCTGTCGGCGGCGTTCCTGAACGCCAGGGTCTGCTCGCCGATCTGCACCGTGCCGCTACTCGGTTGATAAGCACCGCCGAGGATTTTCAGCAGCGTGGATTTACCCGCGCCGTTCTCGCCCATCAACGCGTGTACCGAATGCGGCCGCGCTTCAAAGCTGATCTGCGCCAGGGCTTTCACACCGGGAAATTCCTTGCCGATGCCGTTGAAACGCAGGGCCGCGCCGGTCATTTCCATAGACCGATTTTGCTCAACTCGTCCTTGAAGTTGGCGCGAGTGATGAGGGTCACGTTGTCCAGGGCGGTGAACTTGGCAGGCTCGGTGCCTTTGGTCACCCATTGGTACATCGCGCTGGCGGTCTTATAGCCGGACGCATCCGGGCTCAGCAGCATCGAGCCATAGAAGCCAGTATCGGTTTTCTTCAGTTCTTCGATAGCGTCAGTGCCGTTGATGCCGACGCCGATCACATTGGCCGCCTTGAAGCCGGCGCTTTCGGTGGCGCGTACGCCGCCCAGTACCGTGCTGTCGTTCATGCCGCCGATGATCAGGTTTTTCGCGCCACCGGGAAGCTTGACCAGCGCCGAGTTGGTGGCGTCCATGCTGCCTGGCACGTCGAGGGTTTTCTGCGCGCTGAACAAAATGTGGTCAGCCGGCAAGCCGGCAGCCTTGAGGCCTTCAACCGAACCGTCGGTGCGTTTCTTGCCGGTTTCCAGCTCGTCAAAGGTGTTGATGACGGCGTAGGTGTCTTTCCAGTCCCAGTTGCGATGCTTGGCTTCGGCGGCCATGGCTTCGCCTTGTTTCTGACCGATCTTGTAGGCGTCCAGGCCGACGTAAGGCACGTCTTCCATAGGCTTGCCCTTGGCGTCGACGAAACGGTCGTCCACCGCCAGCACTTTCAGATTATTGAGCTTGGCCTTGGCCATGATCGCCGGGCCCAGGGATACGTCCGGCGGGCAGATCACGAAACCCTTGGCGCCGTTGGCGGCCAGGGTGTCGATGGCCGACAGGGTTTTCTCGCCGTCCGGCACGGCGATTTTGATCACGGTGAAGCCCTGGTCCTTGCCGGCTTTTTCGGCGAAGGCCCATTCGGTCTGGAACCAGGGTTCTTCAGCCTGCTTGACCAGAAAGCCGATTTTCACTTCCTCGGCCGATGCAAAACCGCTGAATGCCACGGCGAGTGCCAGGGTGCCTAGTGTTTTCTTGAACATGAACCACCTCTTGTTGTTATTGAAGAGCTGCGAGTTCTAGTCGTGGTACATCACAGACCTCCCGCCATCGATCATCAGGCAGGTGGCATTGATAAAGGGCGCCTCATCGGTGGCCAGGAACAGTGCGGTCATCGCCACTTCGATAGGCTGGCCGATACGCTTGGGCGGATGCAGGTCGAAGGCACGCTGGCGCTCGGCGTGGGGGTCAGGGAAACCGTTCCAGTAGTCGACGTTGAGCTGGGTTTCGATATAGCCCGGGGCGATGGCATTCACGCGGATGCCCTTGGGCGCGTATTCGATGCCCAGCGCGCGGGTCAGGCCGAGCAAGCCGTGCTTGGCGACGGGGTACGGAAAGCAGCCGGGGATGATGTGGCTGGAATGGGTAGAGGCGATGTTGATGATGTTGCCGATGCCCTGCTCGATCATGTGCGGCAGCACCGTGCGGCAACCGAACCAGGCGCCGTCGAGGTCGATGGCGAAACAGCGGCGCCAGTCTTCGTCGGTCATCTCCAGCGGGTCGCGAAACACATTCACGCCGGCGCAGTTGATTAACACGTCGACACGGCCAAAACGCTCGATGGCCAGGTCGACCAAGGCCTGCCATTGATCCTTGGAGGTGATATCGACGGCTTGCGCATAGATCTCGGCGCCCCGCTCGCGCCAGTGGGCAGCGACCTTCTCGACTTTTTCGCCCTGGATATCACCGATCACCAGGCGCGCCTGCTGAGCCTGAAAGCAGGCGACGATCGCCTCACCAATGCCTTGAGCGGCGCCGGTGATGATCACTACTTTGTTCTTCAGCCGCTCGCCATAAGTCGGCTCGGGCACTGCGGGTAATGACAACGGTTGGGCCTGCATCGCTTCACCTGTTTTATTTTTGGTAGTGAGTGCTGATGCAGCGGACTATAAACCCATCTTTTGAAATATCTCAATATATAAATTTGCATCCCATATATTGAGAAAAATTAAAAGAAGAGGGCTTCTGTGGGAGCTGGCTTGCCTGCTCCCACAGAAGCCCTCTCTCCAGAGTTGAAGTTCGGTGTGGCTTCAGCCCAAGGCAAAATCGCGCAGGGCATCGCCTTCCATGCGGTAACGCACCCATTCTTCCTGCGGCTGTGCACCGATGGATTTGTAGAAGGCAATCGCCGGCTCGTTCCAGTCCAGCACGCTCCACTCGAAACGCCCGCAGCCGTTATCGAAGGCGATCTTCGCCAGGTGGCGCAGCAATTTCTTGCCGGCACCGCCGCCCCGTTGTTCCGGGTTGATATAGAGGTCTTCCAGGTACAGGCAATTGCTGCCGAGCCACGTGGAATAGCTGAAAAAGAACACCGCAAAGCCGATCGGCAAACCATCGCGCAAACAGATCAGGCCATGGGCGGTGGCACCCTCGCTGAACAGGCTGCGCTCGATGTCCACCACACTGGCAATCACTTCGTGCCGGGCCTTTTCGTATTCGGCGAGCTCGGTGATGAAAGTCAGGATCTGCGCAGCATCGCTGGGCACGGCGGGGCGAATCTCGATGGTCATGGGCGAGCCTTGGCAATGTCAAAGCACACATACTAAGGGGGATTCATGACTGATTGCAGCGCAATTTCCTGCATCCGCACACACAAAATCTTACAGGTACCTTATAACCGTTCGTCGCCACCGAGGCACGAACCCGAAAGCGGGGCTGACCAATAGAGGGTAAGGACATTAATCCTATGGAGGCACCCTCATGAAAAATTCCAAGTTTGCTGCCCTCGCCCTCACCGGCCTGCTGTCGGCGGCGTCGCTGAACGCCTTTGCCGCCGGCTCGACCACCGGCCCAACCGACCCGACGCCCGATGCCACCACCGAGTCGCAGAAATCCATGGGCACCGGCATGGACACCAACGGTGGCGCGATCATCCAGCCGGGCGCCGATCCACGCACCCAGGGCAATGACACCCAGCGTCAGGCACCGGCCGCCGTCGGCAACGGCAAGATGGGCCCTGGGGTGAATCAGCCGAAGGTCAATAAAGGTGATGATTCGAACGTGCCCGGTGCGCCCAAACAGCCTGCACCTTGAGCCTTGAACGCCGCTCCCCCGCTCATTTCCCAGTGAAGAGGTACCCATGAACGTGGATAGAAACCTTGAGAAGGAAGTCCTCACCCGTCTGCTGCATGCCCACCCGAATGGCCTGGGCAAGGAGGTGCTGGACAACTACCGCGGAGAAAAGGTGGTCGCCAGCGTGCTGGCGTTTCTGCAGGATCGCGGCTTTATCAAGGATGGTCATGTGACCACCGACGATGACGGCGAATATTCGCTGAACTTGCCGATCAAGCTGACGGCGGCTGGTGTGGATGAGGCGCGTAAGCTGGAAGGTGAGACGAGCCAGTAATCCAGAACGTACTGCAATGCAGTGTGGGAGCCGGGCTTGCCCGCGATGGCGTCCTGTCAGTCAAACATAATGGTGACTGACGCTCCGTTATCGCGGGCAAGCCCGGCTCCCACATTTTCAATCGGATTTATTCAGCCAGTAGAGCATCGACTTCGGCAGTACCAGGGGACGTCGCCGGCCCCCAACGCGTTACCGCCAGCGCTGCCGCCGCGTTCGCACGACGTGCCGCTTGGGCCGGTGCCAGCCCTTGGGCCAACCCCGCAATAAACACCCCCGCATGGGCATCGCCCGCGCCGTTGCTGTCCACCGCCGTCACCTTGAAACCAGGCACGTGTTCAACCTCGCCGCCACGCCCGACCCAGCAGCCATTCGGCCCGTCTCGCACCACTCGCAAGGTCTCGGCAGGCAAGTGCCGATTCAGCGCGGGCAATGCGTTGGCAATGTCCGCCGCACCGGTGAACGCCAGCGCTTCGGGGCCATTGCTGGTCCAGATGTCGATGCGCGGCAGCAACGCCGCCATCAGCGCCGAGTCCGGCGCCTTCACCAGCGGCCCCGGGTCGAACACCACACGAATGTCCCGTGGCAGCGCCAACAGCCAGTCGAGCAGAGCCTGGGCCTTGCCTTCCAACAACAAGCTGTAGCCGCTGACGTACACGTAATCGTCGGCCTGCGGCACCCCATTCGCCAGATCCTCGGCGCTCAAGTCACCCTCGGCACCGATGTGGGAAATGAAGGTGCGCTCGGTGCTGGCTTCGGTCAGCGAAACGCACAGCCCGGTGTCCTTGTCCGTACTGGCCGCCTGGGCGATTTCCACGCCCTCGGCCAGCATCGCTGCGCGGGCCAGATCGCCGAAGCGACCATTGCCGTGGCGTCCGAGATAGACCACCGGCAGGCCGTTGCGACGGGCGGCGGCCATCACATTGAAGCCCCCGCCGGCTTCGAAACTGGCGGATTTCGCCAGCACGTCGCCACCGGTCGCGGGCAAGGTATCAAGGGCCATGACCAGGTCGACGATGACTTGGCCGGTGTGCAGCAATCTAGACATTGGGACTCTCTACTAACGCCGGACGACGGTCAGCCGCGCCGCCCAATACCGCATAAATCCCGCCGGCCACCAGGAAGGTGACGATCCAGCCCAGGCCGTTGTGGCCCAGCCAGGAGTCGGACAATGGCCCGGCGAACCAGATGTTTTCAGCGGTGGTGCCGATGGTGGTGAAGCTGAAACCCAGCACGATGGCCACGGCCCAGGCGCCGAACGCACGCCACTCCACACCGCCGCGATACCAATAGGCGCTGCTCGGACTGACGTCCAGCAGGTCCTTGGCGCTGTAGTAGTGACGGTGAATCAAGTCGACGACAAAGATCCCGACCCACGCAGTGATCGGCACCGCCAGCAACGAGATGAAGGTGATGAAGGGGCCGTAGAAACTGTCGGCGATCAGCATGAAGTAAATGGAACCGGCGAAAATCGCGACGATGTCGACAATCACCGCGTGCACACGCTTGACCTTCAAGCCCAGGGTCAGTGTGGTAAGGCCCGCCGAATACACCGAGAGGTTGTTGGACAGCAGCAACCCACCGAACGCGGTGATCAGGTACGGCGCGGCCATCCAGGTGGGCAGCATGTCGCGGATCGCGATGATTGGGTCGGTGGCCGACGCCAGGTCATTGTTACCCACCGACAGCAGGCCGCCGAGGGTGATCAGCAACACCAGCGGAATGCCCGCACCGAATGCGGCGGATGCCACCAGGCGCACGGCTTTCACGCTGCGGTGCTGGTAGCGCGACATGTCGGCGCCGGCGTTGGCCCACCCGATACCGGTGCCGGCGGCCATGGTGCCGATGCCGATGATCATCGCGCTCAAGGGTGCCGGAGTGGCGTTGAACACCGCGCTCCAGTCGATGGTGGCACAGAGGAAACCGCCCACCAGGATATTCAAGGCGCCGAACACGTAAGTGGCCCACTTCTGGATCACCAGCAGAGTGGCGTGGCCCAGGCCGGAAACGGACAAGGTCAGCAGCACGAAAATAGCGATGAAGGTCAGCGTCAGGATCGGGGCGCTTTTTGCCTCGACCGGGGAGT
Source organism: Pseudomonas sp. SDO5271_S396 (assembly GCF_054071795.1). Taxonomy (NCBI): domain Bacteria; kingdom Pseudomonadati; phylum Pseudomonadota; class Gammaproteobacteria; order Pseudomonadales; family Pseudomonadaceae; genus Pseudomonas; species Pseudomonas sp. SDO5271_S396. The sequence goes on along the minus strand of NZ_JBSVWB010000006.1, from coordinate 98,150 downwards.
GAAACAGGATCGAACACAACGACAGCAGCACGAACGCTGCCGTGGTGGTGTTGACGGTTTCCCAGCCCAAACGCGACATCAGCGAGACCAGGGTGGGGCCGATATTGCCGCGCACGCCGAAGATGGCACGGGACAGCGTCAGGCTCGGCGCGCGGCCACGACGACCGGCGATGGAAATGATGCCCACCACCGCGAAGGAGCCGGCGGCACCGAGGATCGCGACGATGATCGCCTGCCAGATCGCCAGGCCGCGAAACGCCACCAGCGTCGCACCCAGGGGCAAGCCGAGGATGCTGATGTTGGCGGCGAACCACACCCAGAACAGTTGCAACGGATGACCGTTGCATTCTCCTTCAGGGACCGGTTCGATACCGCGTGTTTCCAATTGCCCGGCGCCTTGGCCGGAAGAAGAGGTGCTCATGAGTGGGTGCTCCTGGTGCCTGTATTGTTGTGGTTGTGGCAGAGTTCTATTGGGTCTTCCCGTCCCTGTGGGAGCTGGCTTGCCTGCGATGGCGGTGTGTCAGTCACCGATGCAATCACTCGAAGATTGCTATCGCAGGCAAGCCAGCTCCCACAGTTCTGAGCTATGGCGGTCAACGCAATTCGAGCAACCCTTGGACCAACGGCTGCAAGTCCAGGCCATTGACCTGTTTCACCTGTTCGATCATCGCCTCGGGCCAGCACTGCATGCCGAGACATGCCCCCAACATGGCGCCAAGAATCGCGGCGATGGTGTCGGTGTCGCCACCGAGACTGGCGGCTAGGCACAGGGCTTCGAACGCGCTCAGCGCGCCCACCGCCACTTGCTGGGCAAGGGCGAACGACACCACCACCGACTCCTGGGATGCGACGGAGGTGCCAATCAATTCGTAGAGCAGATCGGCGAACAGCGCCTTGTCGCCGCTGCCGACGCTCAAAGTCCGCGCCCAACTGATGCGGGTGGAAATGCGCCCACCGGCAATCCAGTGCCCCTGGTTTTCGGCCTGCTGGGCAACCTGGACACCGACGTTCAAGGCTTCGCCCAGGTCCACCCCGTTGATGCCGGCGGAGACCACCGCCGCCACTGCCGCAGCGCTGGAAATGCCCAGGGTTGTGTTGTGAGTGACCTGGCACGCCTGGATCACTGCCTGAATGAACGCTTTCGGGTCACTCACATCCGCCGCGATGCCCACCGGCGTGATGCGCATGGCGGCACCGTTGGTAGTGCCGTAGCGCCCGGACTCTTCCGGCGTGTGGCCGGCCAGGATCATGTCGATCGCGCGTTTGGTGGACGGACCCAGCAGGTCCTGGGAGCCCTTGGCGCGCATCACCGCTTCCCAGTCGATCAGGCGCTGGGCGAGTACCGTGGGCTCGATCAACCCCCGGCCTTCCACCAGCAGCTCACCCACCAGGATTGCCTGTTCGGTGTCATCGGTGATGGAACCGGCGGGCATGTTCGGTGCAATCGGCTGGTCGGCGCCGGCATCTTCCAGCGCAGTGATGGCGCCGAACCGCGCCCTGACCTGCTCGCGGCTCAGGGATTGGGTAGGCATGCCCAGGGCATCGCCCAGTGCCAGGCCGTAGAAAGCGCCAAGCGCGCGAATGTCCGGGGTCATTTCGAAGCTCCAAATTGCAGGTGCAGGCGAAAGTGCAGCGGGTCGAGCAAACTTTCGACGTGTTCCATGAACCGTTCGCGACGGTCGTAGGTGGTGCGCGAGGCCTTGAGAAACACAGTACCCGCCGGACGGCCGAGCAGTTCGGCATCTTCGTTGCTCAGGGGCTCGGCACCGATCCATTGGTCACCTTCGGCGCCGACGTAGCCGTAGGCCGCCAGGGTGATGGTCAGGGAGTTATCGATCAGGCCGACGCGCGGCAGGCTTTCCAGGCCACCAACGGCGGGCATCAGTGAGCGTTCGAGGGACACGGCGATCCCGTCGGGTGTGCGCCGCAGGCGGTCGAGTGCAATGAACTGGTCACTGCCAAAACGGCTGAGCAGATCCGCTCGGGTCACCGCTTCAAGACGCAGGATATCGGTGGTCACCCGCGCGCCGGTATCGGCCAGGGCCTGGGCCCAACCGCTGCGTTGGTCGAGCACCATGCCGTCGAACGTGACGATGGAGCCGACGCCGCTCTGGGTGGCGATGTAGTTGCGGCGCTTGAGCTCAGCCAGGGCTTCACGCAGGGTGCCGCGACTGACCGAGAACTCTTCGGCCAGTTGGTGCTCGCCCGGCAGCAGGAAACCGTCGGCCATCACGCCACCCTCGATACGGCGGATAAGCTCGTCGACGACGCGTTTTTTCTTATCAAATCGGACATGTCTAATCATGTACAAATTGATAACCGATAGCGCCCGTTTGCAGCAAGCGAATTATTTCAGGGAGATGAAAAAACCGCTCTCAGGGCTCCAGCCCAATGGGGAAAAACACCCCGCCGCTCCAGACGCCCAGCCAGTTCTGACCGTTGATCGGACGGCTTACCGCCAGCTCCACCAATTGGTAGAACACGTTGCGATGCACCAGGGCTTCGAGGTTGGAGCGCACCCGCAGATAAGGGGAAGGCTCTTGGGTGACGGGGTCGATCACCACCCGCAGCGGGTGTTCGACGCCCGCTTCGATCGGTTCATCGACGTTGCTGGTAAAGCGCAGCATCTGCTGTTCGCCCTGCCCTTCGACCTCCAGCGTGATCGCGACAAAAGGCGCGTCATCGACGACGATGCCGACCTTTTCCACCGGCGTTATCAGGAAGTAATCGTCACCATCGCGGCGGATGATGTTGGAGAACAGCTTGACCATCGGCTTGCGTCCGATCGGCGTGCCCTGATAGAACCAGGTGCCGTCGCGGGCGATGCGCATGTCGATGTTGCCGCAGAAATCCGGGTTCCAAAGGTGTACCGGCGCCGGTCCCTTGCCCTTGGGCAGTTGGGCCAACAAGTCATTGGCCTTGGCGGAATCGGTCATGGGGGTCTCCTGTGGCTTACTGATCACTCATGCCCAACAGGCCGCGGGCATATTGCGCCAGAGGGCGTGCAATCAGATCTTGTGGCTTGTTGTCGTGGAACGTCAGCAAACCGCCACGACTGCGAATTCGTGCAGTATCGATCAAATACTGGGTGCTGGTCTCGATCAACATGATCTGGATCACGCCGCTGTCCAGCCCCACGCGGTCCAGAGCCTCTTGATCAGCCCATTCATCGGCATTGCCGATACGATCGTCAGCCGCCGCAAAACGGCAATACAACAGGTAGTGAGCACCCGCTGCGCGGGCTTCGGACATGGCCTGCTCAAGCCCTTCGGGCTGGCGGGCGCGACGCACCATGGGGAAATACTCGACGAAACCGTTGAATGCCTCTTCAGCCACCACATTGGGGCGCGGGTAAGCGCTGCCCGGCGGCACGAACGCGCCCTGGGCAATAAACACAAAGGAATCCGGCTGTATACGAACCGACGCGGTACGGCGTGTATCGCTGTGATCCAGCAACCCGGCGTCACTCATCTGATAGCGAGTGCCTTCGGCCATATCGCTGACGGTCATGCAACCACTCAGCGTCAATGACGCCAGCAACAAAACCAGACTACGCATCCCAATCCTCCAGAAGCCGGTGACGGAAAACCGGCGAATGGGCGTGAGATGCAGATTTTGCGCCACTTAGCAGCGACACCTGACAATGTGGGAGCTGGCTTGCCTGCGATTGCGGTGTATCAGTGCCGAATTGAGGGACTGACACACTGTCATCGCAGGCAAGCCAGCTCCCACAATAAAAGTGTGCGTTGACTTGAAGGGACGCTAACCGCCGATGATCTTCATGATCGTCGCACCGCCCGAGAATGCCACTTCCTGCTTGTCGCCCAGCGCTTTCATCAGCAAGCCCTGCAACGCGGGCAGCGCCTGGTGGCGAGGTTTGTCGAGCAGGTCGCCGACATAGTGGCGGTTGCTCGACGACAGGCAGCCGTGCAACCAGCCGGTGGACGACAGGCGCAGCCGCGAACAGGTACGGCAGAACGGCACGCTTTCGTTGGCGATCACGCCGAAATAACCTTTGCCGGGGATTTCATAACGAACCGCGGTCGCGTCGATGGGCGCGCTGGCTTGCAGGTATTCGTGTTGCTCGCCGATCAGGCTGAGCAATTGCTGCAGGCTGACGAATTGCTGGAGAAACGCGTTGGAATCCTTGGCCAGGTGGCCCATGCGCATCAATTCGATGAAGCGCAACTCGTAGCCGCGCTCAAGGCAGTAGTCGAGCAACGGCATGACCTGATCCAGGTTCTGGCCGCGCAACGGCACCATATTGACCTTGATCTTGATGCCGGCGGCGCGCGCCTGGTCCATACCATCGAGGACAGTGGCCAGATCGCCGCCACGGGCGATACCGCGGAAGGCATCGGCATCCAGGGTGTCGAGGGACACGTTGATACGCCGAATCCCTGCCGCCACCAGCAACGGCAGCTTGCGCGCAAGCAACTGGCCATTGGTGGTCAGACTGATATCACTGAGCCCCATCTGCCCCACGGCGCCCATAAAGGCTTCCAGCTTGGGACTGACCAGCGGCTCGCCACCGGTAATGCGCAGGCGATCAATGCCGGCGGCTTCAATCAAGTACTCCACGCCACGGGCCATGGCCTCGGCCGAGAGTTCGTCCTGGGCAGCCACCAGCCGCTTGCCATTGGGCACGCAGTAGGTACACGCATAATTGCAGGCTGAGGTCAGGCTGATCCGCAAATTGCGAAAACGCCTGCCTTGACGATCAACGATCATGGATCACTCCGGCAGAGGATAATTCGGGCGCACTAAAAGCTGACTCATAAATCAGCTTTTAGCAAGATCCTTGCCTGAGTATATTCCTGGGGCACTGCACCTGGCAGTAAATCATTAGGCCATCATCGTGGCTCAGGCCGCCGGTGTTCCAGCCGGTGGCAGCTCGGTGGTGTGCTTGCGCTTGTTGCCCATGCGCACGCCGATGTCCATCAGGAACTGGAAGAAGCCTTCCTGATCCTCCAGCACATTGCTCCAGAACGGCGAGTGATACAGCGCCACCGCACCGTGGACCAGCGCCCAGGCGGCGCAATAGTGGAAATACGGTGGCACATCTTCCAGCTTGCCTTCGCTGATGCGGCCTTTGATCAGCAGGGTCAGGCGCTCGAAGTTCGAGGCACGGATCTTGTGCAGTTCCTCGACCATCTCCGGTACCTGATGGCCCTTGACCACCTTCTCTTCCAGGCGATCGAACAGGCGGTAGCGCTGCGGGTCGCGCATGCGAAACTCGAAGTAGGCCCGGGACAGGGCTTCCTTGTCCTTGTCCACATCAGCCGAATGCAGCAACTCGTTCAGGTCGCGCTCATAGTCGAGCATCAGCCGCAGGTAGATCTCGGCCTTGGACTTGAAGTGCTTGTAGATCGTGCCTTTGCCGATACCCACGGCATCCGCGATCATCTCGACGGTAACGCTGTCCTCACCCTGTTCGAGGAACAACTTGAGCGCGGTGTCGAGAATTTCCTGCTCACGGCGGCGAAACTCACGGACCTTACGGGGTTCTTTGTGCATGAGGAAGACGTCTGCAGAGGTGAATATGGGGAGGGTTGCGCAGGGCCACGGTTACGTGGCGATACGATTGACCCGGTGCGAGGGATTATCCCGACTGAACAGTCGTTGGGCAACGCCTATGTGAACAAGCCGCGCACTTTATTGCCCTCACACCAACGAATAAGCCTCTATCGGTCAGAAATAAAACGCGATATTGGGTCGTGTGCATGGGGCTAATGAGAACTCAAGCGAAGCGCGCGTATTCCAAATCTGTTTAAAAAACGACCAGTCGCGACTGGACTGAATCGGATACTGATCAATACTTCAACTGTCGGCGCGACATCTCCCCCAAGTGAAGCGTCGACCTGGGTACCGACGGACTGTGTGCCCTTGTTTTACTCCTAATGGTCTTAGCCCGGATTCACCCCCCAGAACCCGGGTTTTTTTTGCCTGCGATTTGGCAACGCTAGCCGCTTACATGGGCCAGGGGGAACAACCGCTTGAAGTTCTCGGTAGTCTGCTCGGCAAAGCGCTCATACGATTCACCGCGCAGCATCGCCAGATAATCCGCCACGTCGCGCACATACTCCGGCAGGTTCGGCTTGCCGCGATGGGGAATGGGCGCGAGGTACGGCGAATCGGTTTCCACCAGCAAACGGTCGGCCGGCACCTGGCGCGCCACATCACGCAGGGCGTCGGCATTGCGGAAGGTGACGATACCCGACAGCGAAATATAGAACCCCAGGTCCAGGGCCGCCTTGGCCATATCCCAGTCTTCGGTGAAGCAATGCAGCACGCCCGCCTGGGGCAACTCCGCTTCACGCAGCAGCGTCAGGGTATCGGCACGGGCGCCTCGGGTATGGACGATCACCGGCTTGCCGGTCTGCTGGGCGGCCTGCAGGTGCAGACTGAACGAGGCTTGCTGCAACTCGGCGGCTTCGGGCTCGTAATGGTAGTCCAGGCCGGTTTCGCCAATCGCCACCACGCGTGGGTGATTGAGTTCGCTCAACAACCAGTCGAGGGCCGGTGCCTCACCGGGCTTGAGGTCAAGCGGATGAATACCGACCGAGCAATCGACATCGGCATAACGTTCGGCAAGTGCCTTCACGTCGGCAGCGTTTTCGGCGCTCACGCCGATACACAGAAAGTGCCCGACCCCGCGCTGGCGGGCAGCCTCAAGGGCTGCGTCGAGAGAGCCGCCGTGCTGAGCGAGATCGAGGCGGTCGAGGTGGCAATGGGAATCTACGAGCATAAGAAGTTACAACTTGAGTCACGGAAAGTGTCTGGCCAACGATACACCCGTCGGCCACGGAAATTAACGACGGCCGAGCAAGCCCACCCACTGCACCAGCAGCGCTTCGAGCAACAGCACGCGATTGAGGTTGGCCTTGCCGAGGACCTTCTGACGCTGGGCGAGGATCCAGTCCTGAATGTCCAGCACCTTGTCCTGGGCACTTTTCTGCGCAAGGTATTGCACTACCTTGCGCATGTCCGGCAGCCCCAGGCCGCTCTCATCCTGGGTCAACTGGTAGCGCAGGATCAGGCTCGACCAGTCGCAGAACCAGTCGAACAGCAACAGAAGCGGCACGTCCTTCCAGGCACTCTCGGCCAATTGTGTGGCGGACTGCTCCTGCTTGAGCAGTTTTTTCACGCCCTCCACCACCAGCGCACGCTGCTCACGCACGCCCTGGGCATGCAGCTTGACCGCCGCCAGCGGCGAGCCGGCCGCCAGGGTCAGCAGCTCGATGCGCTCCTGCTCACTGCATTCCGGCAACGCCTGGCCCAGCCACTGCAAGCTCATGGCCTCGCTTGGAAGCGGGCATGCCTGCTGTACACAACGGCTGCGGATGGTCGGCAGCAAGCGGCTGGACTGATGGCTGACCAGCAACAACACCGTATCGCCGGACGGCTCTTCCAGGCTCTTGAGCAAGGCGTTGGCGGCATTGATGTTCATCGCCTCAACCGGCTCGATCAGCACCACCTTGCGCCCGCCCATCTGCGCGGTCTGCACCACGAAACTGACCAGGTCACGCACCTGATCGACCTTGATCGCCTTGTCGGCTTCTTCGGGTTCCAGCAGGTAGTTGTCCGGATGACTGCCGGCCTTGAGCAGCAAACAGGACTTGCACTCGCCGCAGGCCTCCAGATTGACGGGATGCTGGCACAACAGGCTGGCCATCAAGCGCTCGGCGAGGTCGCGCTTACCGATCCCGATGGGACCGTGCAACAAGTAGGCATGGGCATGCTGGGCACGCCCGGCCAGTTGTTGCCACAGGCTGTCTTGCCACGGATAGGCTTCAGCCACGGGCGCGCTCCAGCAGGTTTGGCAACAGGCTATCGATGGCTTGCTGCACCTGAGCCAGGGGTTGGGCAGCGTCCAGCAGGTAATAACGCGCAGGATCCGCCTTGGCACGCTCGAGGAATGCACGGCGCACGGCGTCGAAGAAGGCCTGCCCCTCCAGCTCGAAACGGTCCAGGCGACCGCGTGCACTCGCGCGGGCCATGCCCACTTCCACCGGCAAATCGAACACCAGCGTCAAGTCGGGTCGCAACTCGCCCTGAACGAACGTTTCCAGCGTGGCGATACGTGCCAGGGGCAAGCCTCGGCCACCGCCCTGATAGGCATAGGTAGAGTCGGTAAACCGGTCGCAGATCACCACGGCGCCACGGGCCAGAGCCGGGCGAATCACTTCGGCCAGGTGCTGCGCGCGGGCGGCAAAGACCAGCAGCAATTCGGTGTCCGGGCTCATCTGTTCTTCGCCCGGGGCCAGCAACAACTCGCGGATGCGCTCGGCCAGCGGTGTACCGCCGGGCTCACGGGTCAGCACCACTTCGATGCCTTCGGCGCGCAGGCGCTCGGCCAGGTAATCGCGGTTGGTGCTCTTGCCGGCGCCTTCGGGGCCTTCCAGGGTAATAAACAAGCCAGTCACAGGCAGTCCTTAGTCAGAGTCATTGCGGGCTTTGCGGCGCTGCGGTGGCCGGTGCAGGTTCGGCGGGCGCCTCAACGGGTGCCTCGACCGCTGGCGTCGGCTCATCTGCCGGCTTGGCCGCCGGTGCCGGGCTGGAACGATAATCCGCGCGACGCTTGAGCTGGAACTCGCGCACGGCGGCATTATGCGCATCCAGGTCATCAGAGAAAATATGGCTGCCGTCACCCCGGGCGACAAAAAACAGGCTGCTGCCCGGCACCGGGTTCAGTGCCGCATGAATCGCCTCGCGCCCCACCATGGCAATCGGCGTCGGCGGCAAGCCGGCAATCACATAGGTGTTATACGGGGTGGCTTCCTTGAGGTGCGCGCGGGTCAACTTGCCGTTGTAGCGCTCACCCAGGCCATAGATCACAGTGGGGTCGGTCTGCAACAACATGCCGAGCTTCATGCGCCGCACGAACACCCCGGCGATCTGCCCGCGTTCTTCGGGCACGCCGGTCTCCTTCTCCACCAGGGACGCCATGATCAGCGCCTGATAAGGGTCGGCGTACGGCGCATCGGCGGCGCGTTTGCTCCACTCCTGGGCGAGGACATCATCGAGGCGGTTATAGGCTTTTTTCAGGAATTCGACGTCAGTCATGCCACGCACGAAGCGGTAGGTATCCGGGAAGAATCGCCCCTCGGGAAACACGCCAGGATGGCCGAGCTTGTCCATCACATCGCTGTCACTGAGGCCGGACAGGGTCTGTACGATTTTTTCATGTTTGGCCAGGGCCGAGCGCACCTGACGGAAGTTCCAGCCCTCCACCAGGGTCAGGCTGTATTGCACCACTTCACCCCGCTGCCACAGGCCGATCAAGCCTTGCGCGGTAAGGCCCGGCGTCATGCGGTATTCGCCACTGTGCAGGGGCTGACCATCGAGGTTGAAACGCCAGTACAGACGCAGCCAGAACGCGTCGTCCAGCACGCCGTCGGCCTCCAGGCGATTGAACGTGCCCGTCGGCGTTACCCCGGCCGGCACATCGAGCAATTGCTCCTGGGCCAGATTCAAAGGCTGCTTGAGGGCAGAGTCGAGCTTCCAGGCGCCATAGCCCAGCAGCAAGCCTGCCGAGACCAGGCCGATCTGCAGCAGTACTACAAGTTTTCGTATCAACTCAAATATCCAATAGCGCGCGAACAATGCCTTGCAGTTTACGGGTGAGCGGGCCAACCGACCAGCTCATCGCAGCACACCCGCGCACCGGCCAAATGCCATAAACGCTGTTGCACACAAAGACTTCATCGGCCTGCAGCAACTGCTCGAGGCTGATGTCGGCCACGGCCACCGGGACGCCCAGCGCTTTCGCCTGGTCCAGGATCTCGGCACGCATGACACCCGCGACCCCGCAACGCGTCAGATCAGCGGTAAGTAACAAGCCGTTGCGCACCAGGAACAGATTGCTGAATACGCCTTCGATGACACGACCGGACAGATCCAGCATCAGACCTTCGGCATGCTCGGCGTCCTGCCATTCGGCGCGGGCAATCACTTGTTCCAGGCGGTTGAGGTGCTTGAGGCCAGCCAACAAGGGCTGCTCGGCCAAACGAGTGGCACAGGGAAACAGGCGGATGCCATCGGTTCCATGGACCGGGGGATAGGTTGCAGGCGGACTGCCCTGCAAGATACGGCGCACGGGCGCGCCTGGATGGGTGCCATAACCGCGCAGGCTGTCGCCACGGGTGAGGATCAGCTTGAGTACGCCGTCGCCCAAGGCGGCGGCGTATGCCAGGACTTCACCGCGCAGCAGCTCTTGGTCCACCACCAGCGCCAGCCGCCTGCAACCCTCGTCGAGGCGCCGCAGGTGACGGTCGAGCAACACCGGTTGCCCGGTCTTGACGGCGATGGTTTCGAACAGCCCGTCGCCATACGCCAGGCCGCGATCTTTCAGGGACACTGCGTCCGCCGGATGACCGTCGACCCAGCTGTGCATCATTCGGCGAACCGGCGGAACACCAGCGAACCGTTGGTGCCACCAAACCCGAACGAGTTGGAGATCGCCACATCGATCGGCATCGGCTGCGCTTCGTGTGGCACGAAGTTCAGGTCGCAGCCTTCATCCGGCTCATCGAGGTTGATGGTCGGCGGCGCGACCTGGTCCTTGATGGCCATGACGCTGAAGATCGCCTCGACCGCGCCCGCCGCACCCAACAGGTGGCCGGTCATGGACTTGGTGGAGCTGACCGCCAGCTTGTAGGCATGTTCACCGAACACCGACTTGATAGCCTCGGCTTCCGCCCGGTCGCCAGCCGGGGTCGAGGTACCGTGGGCGTTGATGTACTGCACCTGGTCCGTATTGACCTTGGCATCACGCAGGGCGTTGCTGATGCAGCGCGCGGCGCCGGCACCGTCGGACGGAGGCGACGTCATGTGGTAAGCGTCACCGCTCATGCCGAAACCGATCAGTTCGGCATAGATGGTGGCACCGCGCTCCTTGGCGTGCTCCAACTCTTCCAGCACCAGGGCGCCGGCACCGTCGGCCAGCACGAAGCCATCACGGCCCTTGTCCCATGGACGGCTTGCACGGGTCGGCTCGTCATTGCGGGTGGACAGCGCGCGCGAGGCACCAAAGCCGCCCATGCCCAGGCCACAGGCGGCCATTTCGGCGCCACCGGCGATCATCACGTCGGCTTCGTCGTAGGCAATGTTGCGTGCCGCCATACCGATGCAGTGCGTGCCGGTGGTGCAGGCGGTGGCGATGGCGTAGTTAGGCCCCTGGGCACCCAAGTGGATGGACAGGAAGCCGGAAATCATATTGATGATCGAGCCGGGCACGAAGAACGGCGAAATCTTGCGCGGGCCAGTCTCGTGCAGAATACGGCTGGTTTCTTCGATATTGGTCAGACCGCCAATACCCGAACCCATGGCCACACCCACGCGCTCACGGTTGGCGTCGGTGACTTCCAGGCCAGCATTGCGCACCGCCTGAAAACCGGCTGCCAGGCCGTATTGAATGAACAGGTCGAGCCTGCGCGACTCCTTGAGGTCGAGGTAATCCCCAACGTTGAAGCCCTTTACCGAGCCGCCAAAACGGGTGGAATAGGCAGAAAGGTCCGTGTGTTCGATCAGACCAATACCACTGCGGCCAGCCAGAATGCCCTGCCAACTGCTCGGCACATCCGTACCCAGTGGCGACAACATACCCATACCGGTGACTACGACGCGTCTACGCGACACAGCACTCTCCTTTTTCTATTGACGACTTTGCATCAGGCCTAAAGAAAAAACCGCACGCTGTAACAGCAGTGCGGTTTTTCCCTGACAGCGTGCAACGATTACAAACGATTAACCCTGGTGGGCGTTAACGTAATCGATAGCAGCTTGAACAGTAGTGATTTTTTCAGCTTCTTCGTCCGGGATTTCGGTCTCGAATTCCTCTTCCAGAGCCATCACCAGCTCAACGGTGTCAAGGGAGTCGGCACCCAGGTCTTCAACGAAGGAAGCGGTGTTGACCACTTCTTCTTCTTTAACGCCCAGTTGCTCGGCAACGATTTTCTTGACGCGCTCTTCGATGGTGCTCATACCTTGTTTTCACTCCTAATGGACAAATTCAGGCAGCTGGCCAGTGAGTAAGTGTATAGAAAGGCTTTTCAGCTTTTCAACTGAAAGCTTCACCCTGTACCCGCTCGGCCATCTGCCTATAAATTTAAGTTGCAGCTTTATAACGGATTTTAGACAGCTCGTATGACATTTTTTTGAAGCGATCCGTCACAATTTAACTCATGTACATCCCGCCGTTCACCGGGATTGTAGCCCCGGTCACGTAGGCCGCACCGTCGGATGCCAGGAAAGAAACCACATTCGCGATCTCTTGGGCCTGGCCCAGACGGCCCAGCGGAATCTGTGTCAGCAAGCTTTCACGCTGTGCTTCCGGCAGTTCGCGGGTCATATCGGTATCGATGAACCCTGGGGCCACCGAGTTGACCGTAATCGAACGCGAACCGACTTCACGTGCCAGTGCACGGCTGAAACCTTCCAGACCGGCCTTGGCGGAGGCGTAGTTTACTTGGCCTGCGTTGCCCATGGCACCCACTACGGAGCCAATATTGATAATTCGGCCCCAACGCGCCTTGGTCATGCCGCGCAAAACACCCTTGGACAGGCGAAACAGACTGTTCAAGTTGGTATCGACCACGTCGAACCACTCGTCGTCTTTCATACGCATCATCAGGTTGTCGCGGGTGATGCCGGCATTGTTCACCAGAATTGCCGGCGCACCGAACTGCGCGGTGATCTCGGCCAACACAGCGGCCACGGATTCATCGCTGGTCACGTTCAACTCAAGGCCGGTGCCTTGCACGCCGTTTTCCTTCAGGGTCGCGGCGATACGCTCGGCGCCCGAGGCGGAAGTGGCGGTGCCGATCACAACGGCGCCTTGACGGCCCAGTTCCAGGGCAATCGCCTGGCCAATGCCACGGCTCGCGCCGGTAACCAGTGCAACTTTACCTTGCAGACTCATGCAGGCTTCTCCTGAGTTCGGAATAAAGGGTCAGGCCTGCGCCGCACGAGCGGCGGCGAAGGCATCCGGGGTATTGAGGTTGGCGGTCGACACGCCTTCGGCACAGCGCTTGTTCAGGCCCGCCAGGACTTTGCCCGGACCGCACTCAACCAGTTGAGTGGCACCATTGGCGGCCAGGGTCTGAACCGACTCGACCCAACGTACCGGCTTGTAGAGCTGCTCCAGCAGGTCACGCTTGAGGGTGTCCAGGTCGGCAGCCACGGCGGCGCTGACGTTCTGCACCAGCGGGATCTGTGGTGCCTGCCAGTTGATAGCGGCGATAGATTCGGCGAAACGCTCGGCCGCCGGACGCATCAGCTCGCAGTGCGACGGCACGCTTACTGGCAGCGGCATGGCACGCTTGGCGCCACGGGCTTTGCAGCCTTCGATGGCACGCTCGACCGCCGCCTTGGCACCCGCGATCACCACTTGGCCAGGGGAGTTGAAGTTGACGGCGCTGACCACTTCGCCCTGGGCCGCTTCGGCGCAGGCAGCGATCACATCGGCATCTTCCAGGCCGAGAATGGCGGCCATACCGCCTTGCCCGGCCGGAACAGCCTCTTGCATCAATTGACCACGACGCTCCACCAGCTTGACGGCTTCGCCAAGGGTCAGGCTGCCTGCAGCCACCAGCGCACTGTATTCACCCAGACTGTGACCGGCCACAAATGCCGGACGCGCCCCGCCTTCAGCCAGCCACAGACGCCAGAGGGCGATGGAGGCGGTCAGAATGGCCGGTTGGGTTTTATCGGTTTGATTGAGCAGTTCTTCCGGCCCCTGCTGGGTCAGCGCCCACAGGTCATAGCCCAAGGCATCGGAAGCTTCCTTGAAGGTGTCGAGTACCAGCGAATGTTGCGCGCCCAGCTCGGCCAGCATGCCGAGGGACTGCGAACCCTGCCCTGGAAAGACGAATGCGAGGGATGTAGACATGTAACAAGCCCCTAATGATCTGGTCGTCGGATAAGGACGCTCCTACGTTGGGAGCGCACAAAACTGACAAGTTGGATGGTCAATTGAACTGGCCGGTCACATTTAAGCATTCCCGGGCCGATTCGCCTAAGGCAACAGGTCCTCGAGGCGTCCATGCAGGCGCTGCGGCAAGTTTTCCTGAATCTCGATCACGGCGCGCGCAATGGCGCTTTGAAAACCCTCGACACCCGCCGAGCCATGGCTTTTCACCACGATGCCCTGCAAGCCCAGAAAGCTCGCACCATTGTGCCGCGCAGGCGCCAGGTCTGCCTGCAATCGTCGCATCAAGGGCAACGCCAGGGCACCCACGATGCGCGAAGCGAGACTCTGCTGGAACAACGCCCGGATACGCGACGCAATCATGGTCGCCAGGCCCTCACTGGACTTGAGCAGGATATTGCCGACAAACCCGTCGCACACCACCACATCCGCCTCGCCACGGTAAAGACCGTCACCCTCGACAAAACCGATGTAATTCAAGCCTCGCGCACCTTGCAACAAGCTGGCGGCAAGCTTGACCTGCTGATTACCCTTGATGTCTTCGGTACCGATATTCAGCAACGCAATACGTGGCCGGGCCACACCGAGCGCTTCGGCGGCCACGGAGCCCATCACTGCAAACTGCAACAGGTGCTCGGCACTGCAATCGACATTGGCGCCCAGGTCCAGCAATTGGCAATAACCCTTCTGCGTCGGGATCGCCGCCACCATCGCTGGCCGGTCGATGCCCGGCAAGGTCTTGAGTACATGCCGCGACAACGCCATCAACGCACCCGTATTGCCAGCGCTGACACAGGCCTGCACCTTGCCATCGCGCAACAACTCCAACGCCACACGCATTGAAGAGTCAGGCTTGCCACGCAGGGCAGCCGCCGGCTTTTCATCCATGCCGATGGTTTCGCTGGCCGGTGCAATCGTCAGGCGCGCGCGATCCACCGCCGGATGGCTGGCAATCAGTTCTTCAAGGAGGGAGGGTTGACCGACAAGGGTCAGGTGCAGCGAGGGTGTCGCAGACAGGCTGGCAATGCAGGCCTGAACAATGTTGCGGGGACCGAAGTCCCCGCCCATTGCGTCAATCGCGATGACGAGAGCAGACAAGTGATTACTCGTCAGCGCCCTTGTCGATCACTTTACGACCACGGTATACGCCTTCTGGCGATACGTGGTGACGCAGGTGAACTTCACCGGTGGTCTTTTCTACGGACAGGGTGCTTGCCTCGAGAGCGTCGTGCGAACGGCGCATGTCACGGGCGGAGCGGGATTTTTTGTTCTGCTGAACAGCCATAATTGATTAACTCCTAAACGTTTGGGTCACGCTTTAACTGCGCCAATACACTGAACGGGTTGGACCGCGTTACCTCGTCCTCGCTCGGTTCGGGCTCGTCATCGAGGCCCGCCGGCTGCTGGCATTCTTCCGGATGATGAGCAGGCACAATGGGCAAGGCGAGCAGAAGCTCCTCCTCGATCAGTGCATGCAGATCCAAAGGATCTTCGCCCAGTTCCAGCACGTCATAACCTTTCGGCAACGACTGGGTATTCGCACCCTCCTTCACCACGGCGTAACTGCACTCGCTGTGGATCGGCAGGGTGACCAGCTCAAGACAACGCTGGCAAACCATTTTGACTTCGGTGTCGATAAAGCTGTGGATTACCACAGATTTACGTTCATCTCGCTCAAAAACGAATTTGGCCTGCACCGTACCGACATCATCGGAAAGCGGGTCGCAGAGTCTCTCCAAATCGGCCAACGGCAACGCACCTTGAAGGGTGGTGCCACGATCTGCCAATTTGCGCGGGTCAACGTGAGGTGGAATCGGGTCATTCAACATAGGCGCAGCATTATAGGGATGCACCGGGCCATGTCAAAGGAAATTCAGCCCTGTGCGTCAGCCGGTCACGCGGCTAGAATGCCCGGCTGCCCAGAGGAGACGCCCATGCTGCCTTTATTACTCGCATCCAGCTCGGTTTATCGCCGGGAATTGCTGAGCCGACTGCACCTGCCATTCATCTGCAGCTCGCCGGACATCGACGAAAGCCATCGCGCGAATGAGTCAGCCGTGGAGCTGGTCATGCGCCTGGCCGAACAGAAAGCTCGCGCCCTCGCCGCCAGCCACCCCGGACACCTGATCATCGGCTCCGACCAAGTGGCCGCACTGGAAGGCCGCATCATCGGCAAACCCCACACCTTCGAGAACGCCCGCGCACAGCTGCTGGCCGCCAGCGGCAAGCGCGTCAGTTTCCTGACCGGCCTGGCACTGCTCAACACCGAGACCGGACACTGCCAGGTCGACTACGTACCGTTTACCGTGCAGATGCGCGAGCTGGACGCTGAACGGATCGAACGTTATCTGCGTGTCGAGCAGCCGTATGATTGCGCCGGCAGCTTCAAGGCCGAAGGATTGGGTGTGAGCCTGTTTCAAAGCACCGAAGGGCCGGATGCGACCAGCCTGATAGGCCTGCCGTTGATTCGATTGGTGGATATGCTGCTGGCCGAAGGTGTGCAAATCCCTTAAATGCCCCCATCAAATGTGGGAGCGGGCTTGCTCGCGAATACGGCAGGTCAGCCACAGATACACTGACTGAAACACCGCTTTCGCGAGCAAGCCCCAGGGCTTCAGCGCAGGGTTGGCCCCTGAAAGCCCATATAAAGTGCCAGCTTCTCCGCCACGCTGGCCCCCAGCTTCTTGGAGAAACGATCGAACGGCGACTCCTCGACGGTGAAATCCACCAACTCCTTCTCGCCGATCACATCCCGCGCCACCGAACTGGCACTGCCCAGACCGTCGATCAAGCCCAGCGGCAGCGCCTGCTCGCCCGACCAGACCAGCCCGGAAAACAGTTCGGGATGCTCTTTATCCTTCAACCGATCCCCACGCCCCTGCTTCACACTGGCAATGAACTGACGATGAGTGGTATCGAGCACACCCTGCCAGAACTGGGTTTCATCCGCCTTTTGTGGCTGGAAAGGATCCAGGAATGACTTGTGCTCGCCCGAGGTGTAGGTGCGGCGCTCCACACCCAGCTTCTCCATGGCGCCGACAAAACCGTAACCGGCTGCCGTCACCCCGATAGAGCCCACCAGGCTGGCCTTGTCGGCATAGATCTGATCAGCCGCACTGGCGATGTAATAGGCACCCGAAGCCCCCAGGTCGGAAATCACCGCGTACAACTTGATGTCCGGGTGCAAGCCACGCAAGCGGCGGATTTCGTCATACACATAACCCGATTGCACCGGGCTACCGCCCGGGCTGTTGATGCGCAGGATCACGGCCTTGACCTTCGAATCCTCGAACGCGGCGCGCAGGCTGCTGACGATATTGTCGGCACTGGCGGACTCCTTGTCGGCAATCACTCCGCGCACTTCGATCAGCGCCGTGTAGTGAGCGCCGCGGGTCGCGCCCTTCTCCACATTCACCAGCGGACTGAACAACGCAAGCATGCCCAACAGGTACACGAAGGTCAGCAGCTTGAAGAAAATCCCCCAGCGCCGCGAACGACGATGCTCCTGGACATTGGCCAGCAGAGTCTTTTCCAGCAGTTTCCAGCTTTTATCGTCGGCGCCCTCGGGTTTTTCGGGCGCTTTCCATTCGTCACTCATGCGATCAACCCCAGCAAAGACTTATCGAGCCTGGCCAAGCCAGGCCTGCAATTCGGAAAAACGATCTATCGTCAGCCTGGGCTCATATTGCTGCAAGGCTTCTGCGGACTGTGCGCCATAGCTGACCGCCACGCTGTCCATGCCTGCATTGCGCGCCATCATCAGGTCGAAAGAGGCATCTCCCACCATCAAGGCCTGACGCGGCGACACCCCGCAGTGAGCCAGGATCTGCTCCAGCATCAACGGGTGGGGCTTGCTGGCGGTTTCGTCCGCCGCGCGGGTGATGTCGAAATAATCTTCCCAGCCATGGGCCTTGAGCACCCGATCCAGACCGCGACGGGCCTTGCCGGTGGCGACGGCCAAGTGATAACCCTGGTCACGGAACGCTGTCAGGGACTGCACCACACCCTCGAACAGCGGCGAGGGTGTGGCTTCAAGGGCAATATAGTGATCGGCGTAGTGCTCGCGGAATGCGATCAGCTCAGCGTCGCCAATGTCCGGATACAAGGTGCGGATCGCCTCGGGCAACCCCAGGCCGATGATGCCCTTGACCGCCAGATCACTGCGCAACTCGAAGCCCGAACGGGTCGACGCGACATGCATCGACTCAACGATCCGGCCAATGGAATTGGCCAGCGTCCCGTCCCAGTCAAAGATCAGCAGTTTGTAATCAAGGTGCGACACTCAAACGCTCCACGGTCTTGGCCCACATCTCATCGACCGGCGCCTGCAGCTTCAGTTCACCGCCGTCAGGCAGCGGCACAGTCAGCATGTAGGCGTGCAGGAACAGGCGCTTGCCGCCCAGGTCGCGAATCTCCTTGGAGAAATCCTCGTCGCCGTACTTGGTGTCACCAGCAATGCTGTGACCGGCGTGCAGGGTGTGCACGCGAATCTGGTGGGTACGCCCGGTGACGGGTTTGGCCTCGACCATGGTGGCAAAATCGCCGAAACGGCGCAGCACCTTGAACAGGGTCAGGGCCTCTTTGCCCTCTTCGTCCACTTCCACCATACGTTCGCCGGAGCGCAGGTTGCTCTTCTGCAACGGCGCGCGGACGCTCTTGACCGAACTGGCCCAATTGCCCCGCACCAACGCCATGTAGCGTTTGTCCACCCCATCGCCGCGCAAGGCGGTGTGAAGATGGCGCAACATGCTGCGTTTCTTGGCGATCATCAGCAGGCCGGACGTGTCGCGGTCCAGGCGATGGACCAGCTCCAGCTCCTTGGCCTCCGGGCGCAACTGACGAAAGGCTTCGATCACACCGAAATTCAGGCCACTGCCACCGTGAACCGCAATGCCGCAGGGCTTGTTGATCACAATGAGCGCCTTGTCTTCGAAGACAATCGAGGCTTCCAGGCGCTGCAACAGCCCCTGGGCGAGCGGCACGGGCTCGTCGCGCTCAGGCACGCGAACCGGTGGAACACGGACGATATCGCCCGCCTGCAGCTTGTATTCGGGCTTGATCCGGCCCTTGTTCACACGCACTTCGCCTTTACGCAAAATGCGGTAAATCAAGGTCTTGGGCACGCCTTTGAGCCTGGCCAGGAGAAAATTGTCGATGCGTTGGCCGGCATATTCCGGCGAGACCTCAAGCAGCTGGACGCTGGGGGTCTGGGGGTCGGGAGTCGTCATGGCGGCGATGATAACAATTTTTTATGGAATTGAAGCACTTAATCATTGCTGCTATAGTCGCGAACGCCGCCAAAAGCGGCCTGGACAGAGGACATACGGCAAACCGCCGACCCTGACCATCGCAATTCATCAGGACGCGAGGCCGTCCTACGGGGCTTTCGCCGCCCTGGAAGGCCCGGGATTGTAACAAGCGCAGGTGACATGAGGCCTGAAGCGAGTGCAGAAAGCAGAGTGAATACTCGCGTTTTGCGCCGATATTTACGGCCAGTTCACAAAGTGCAGTCAGTCTTGGGCCAGACCATGGCGAATGCTTCGGAAACAACGCCTGTTAAGAGCTGAGTGAGAGCGCAATCGCCCACACCTAGTCTTGTTTAGCCATGAGCGTGGACTCCCCATTGGAGAACACGGTAAATGCCAACCCGCTGCGGATTCTGCGCGCGGCAGCACCCGAATTATCAGGGATACGTGTAGGGTGGAGATGCACAACCGTCGGACCGTGTAGCACTAGGCTTATATTTAGACGCTTCATCTCGTCCACAGTCGCCGGTTGATTCCTCCTCCTGACCTTAGCTTTTGTTGAAGTGGTGCCTTTGTCACCACCGCTAACAAGCAGGACGCGTCCGTCGCGATACCGGCCCAATTGACTGGTATTTGCTGGACACTGGAGTGGCCAACCACTCTTGACGCACCTGACACCGACCGTGAGAAGTCGTGTGTGCCGAACGCCGTTTCCGGCAGCCCGGAAACCGACGGTACAACATGAAAAGAATGCTGATTAACGCAACTCAACCCGAAGAGTTGCGTGTTGCACTGGTAGATGGCCAGCGCCTCTACGACCTGGACATTGAATCCGGTGCACGCGAGCAGAAGAAAGCCAACATTTATAAAGGCCGTATCACTCGCATCGAACCCAGCCTTGAGGCCGCCTTTGTCGATTTCGGCTCCGAGCGCCACGGCTTCCTGCCTCTCAAGGAAATCTCCCGCGAATACTTCAAGAAAGCCCCTGAAGGCCGCGTGAACATCAAGGACGTCCTGAGCGAAGGCCAGGAAGTCATCGTCCAGGTGGAAAAAGAAGAACGTGGCAACAAGGGCGCCGCCCTGACCACCTTCATCAGCCTGGCCGGCCGTTACCTCGTGCTGATGCCAAACAACCCGCGTGCCGGTGGCATCTCGCGCCGCATCGAAGGCGAAGAACGCAACGAACTGCGCGAAGCGCTGAACGGCCTGATCGCTCCCGCCGACATGGGCCTGATCGTTCGCACCGCCGGCCTGGGCCGCAGCAGCGAAGAAATGCAGTGGGACCTCGACTACCTGCTGCAACTGTGGACCGCTATCAAAGAAGCGTCCCTGGACCGCTCCGCGCCATTCCTGATCTACCAGGAAAGCAACGTCATCATCCGTGCCATCCGCGATTACCTGCGCCAGGACATCGGCGAAGTGCTGATCGACAGCGTTGAAGCCCAGGACGAAGCCCTGACCTTCATTCGCCAGGTGATGCCGCAGTACGCCAGCAAGATCAAGCTGTACGAAGACAGCGTGCCGCTGTTCAACCGCTTCCAGATCGAAAGCCAGATCGAGACCGCTTTCCAGCGCGTGGTCGAACTGCCCTCCGGCGGCTCCATCGTGATCGACCCGACCGAAGCCCTGGTGTCCATCGACATCAACTCGGCCCGTGCGACCAAAGGCAGCGACATCGAAGAAACCGCCCTGCAGACCAACCTGGAAGCGGCTGAAGAAATCGCCCGCCAACTGCGTCTGCGTGATATCGGCGGCCTGATCGTGATCGACTTCATCGACATGACCCCTGCCAAGAACCAGCGCGCCGTGGAAGAGAAAGTCCGCGAATGCCTGGAAGCCGACCGTGCCCGCGTGCAGGTTGGCCGTATCTCGCGCTTCGGCCTGTTGGAAATGTCCCGTCAGCGCCTGCGCCCCTCCCTGGGCGAAAGCAGCGGCATCGTCTGCCCGCGCTGCAACGGCACCGGCATCATCCGTGACGTTGAATCGCTGTCCCTGGCGATCCTGCGCCTGATCGAAGAAGAAGCCCTGAAAGACCGCACCGCCGAAGTCCGCGCACAAGTGCCGATTCCGGTCGCAGCCTTCCTGCTCAACGAAAAACGCAACTCGATCACCAAGATCGAACTGCGCACCCGCGCCCGCATCGTCATCCTGCCGAACGATCACCTCGAAACGCCGCACTTCGAAGTGCAGCGCCTGCGTGACGACAGCCCGGAAGCCCACAACAACCAGTCCAGCTACGAAATCGCCGCTGCCGCTGCCGAAGTGGAAGAAGTCCAGCCAGCCGCCGCGACCCGCACCCTGGTTCGTCAGGAAGCAGCGGTCAAGACCGCGCCGGCCCGCGCCAACGCTCCAGTGCCAAGCGAAGCCGCCGCGCCGGTTGCCGCGCCCGCCGCACTGCCTGAGCCAAGCCTGTTCAAAGGCCTGGTGAAATCGCTGGTCAGCCTGTTCGCCACCAAGGAAGAGCCTGCCGCTCCGGTTGTGGTTGAAAAGCCCGCCGCCGAGCGCCCGGCGCGCAACGAAGAACGTCGCAACGGTCGCCAGCAGAGCCGTAACCGCAACGGTCGCCGTGACGAAGAACGCAAGCCGCGCGAAGAGCGTGCCCCACGTGAAGAACGCGCACCGCGTGAAGAACGTGCACCTCGCGAAGCCCGTGAAGAATCCCCAACCGTAGCCCGTGAAGAACGTGCACCGCGTGAAGAGCGCGCACCACGTACCCCACGTGCACCGCGTGAAGATCGCAAGCCGCGTGGCGAGCGTGAAGAGCGCGTGCGTGAACTGCGCGAGCCTCTGGATGCCGCTCCAGCTGTCGCCGGTGCTGCCGCTGCCACCACCGAAGAGCGTCCGGCTCGCCCGCCACGCGAAGAACGTGCCCCACGACCACCGCGTGAAGAACGTCAACCACGTGCCGAACAAGCCGCTGCCGCCGCTGAAGAGGAAGTACTGACTGGCGAAGAGCAATCGCAGGAAGACGGTCAGGAAGGCGCCGAAGGTGATCGTCCACGCCGCCGCTCCCGTGGCCAGCGTCGTCGCAGCAACCGTCGCGAGCGTCAACGCGATGCCGACGGCAACGTGATCGAGGGCTCCGAAGGGACCGCCGAGAGCGCGGAAGCCAACTCTGCCGCACCGACTGGCGATCAACTGGCCGCCGGCCTGGCCGTGACGGCCGCCGTTGCCAGCTCGACCATCAGCGCACCGGCTGAAGCCCAGGCCCATGAGCAAGCCGAGCGCGCGAACGCTGCCGTTGAGGAAACCGTTGCCGTGCAAGCACCGGTTGCCGAAACCCCAGCGGTTGAAGCATCGATTGTTGAAGCACCGACTGCCGAAGCGCCAATCATGGAAGCACCGGTCGTTGAAACCGCGGTTGTTGAAGCACCTGTCGTAGAAGCAACTGCCCCAATCGAAGCCCCTGTGGTTCCGGAAGTGGAAGTTGCGCAAGCGCCTGAAGCCCTGCCGGAAGTGGTCGCTGTTGAGCCCGCCCCGGCGGTTGAAGCTCAGCCAGTGGTTGAAGCCGTCGTTGAAGCACCGGCCGTCGAAGCGACTCCAGAAGTGCGTGAAGTTCGTGAAGAACAAACCGCCTTCCAATGGAACGCCGAGCCCGCCGCTCCAACTGAAGCGCCAGCGCCTGCCCCTGCGGTAGAAGAAGTGCCGACGCCGGTCGCAGAAGTCGTGGCTGCCGAGCCAGAGCCTGTGGTTGAGCCAGCACCGGTCGTTGAAGCAGCGCCAGTGGTGGAAGCCCCAGTCGTTGCGGAAGTCATCGCCCCGGTAGTGGAAGTCGCCCCGGCCAGCGCCCTGACCGAAAACGGCCGCGCCCCGAACGACCCACGTGAAGTGCGCCGTCGCCGCAAGGAAGCTGAAGCCGCAGCCGCTGCTGCTGCTGCCGCACAGGAAGCAGAACAAGAGAGCAAACCGCTCGTCTGATTCCAGCAGCCAATAAAAAGCCCCGCCTGAGCGATCAGGCGGGGCTTTTTTATGCGCGCTCGGTTATGGGTAATGCAATGACGCGGGCACATCCACGTCCCACAACACGCCCGGATCCTCTACTTTCACCTCCCGCACCGTCGCCCGTGCGAACAATGGCTTCGCGCCGCGATCTCCGCTCAACGCCATCAGGCCAGGCCCCAATGCCCGGTCAAACGCCACAGGATGACCGTATTCACCCTCGTGCACCGGTACGCTGATGCCTCCCGCCGGCAGCCCTTCGATCACCCGCTCCATGCTGGCGGTCTGAATGAACGGCATATCGCCCAACACCACCAGCCAACCCTCCGCCGCACCACTGGCGGCGACTGCCGCCGCGATGCTGTCGCCCATGCCCGCCGATCGCAGCAGCAGGACTTCGCAGCCATCCGCCCTGGCCAACCGGATCACGTCCGTACGGTCAGGGGCTGTCACCACCCAGCGCTTTTCCACGCTTCGCGGCAGATTCACCAGCACCTGCTCGATCACCGGTCGAATCACACCATCACGGCCCACACATTCGGCCAATAACTTATCTCGCTCCGCCCCGGCTTCGGCGCGGAAGCGACTGCCCTGCCCCGCCGCGAGCACAATCGCCGTGACGGTCAATCAGCCACCACCGGCAACGGTTTCTTCTGCATGGGCGCCACACCATTCTTGATGGCCACGATTTCGGCCAACAACGACAACGCGATCTCGGATGGCGTATGACTGCCGATATGCAAACCGATGGGCCCGTGCAAGCGCGCGATCGCCTCCGCCGACAGCCCGAGGGCCGCGAGGTTTTCCCGGCGTTTCTGGCTATTGACCCGCGAGCCAAGGGCTCCGATGTAGAACGCCGTGGAGTTCAACGCCGTGAGCAACGCCATATCATCCAGGCGCGGGTCATGGGTGAGGCACACGATGGCAGTGCGCTCATCGGTCTGGATATTCAACACCGCCTCATCAGGCATGCCTGGTACAAAACGGCCATGCTGCGCTTCCCAGCCATAGACGAACTCGTCACGCGGGTCGCAGATCAACACTTCGAAGTCCAGCAGTCGCGCCATTTCCGCCACATAGCGCGACAATTGCCCGGCCCCGATCAACAACAGGCGCCAGCGCGGGCCATAGATGGCACGCAGGCGCTCGCCGTCAAAGGTCACTGTATCGGTCTTGCTCGCCGCACTCAGGGTCACTTCGCCGGTGGCGAGATTGAGCTCGCGGGCGACGATCTGATGATCCTCACACCGAGCCAGCAACGCTTCCACCCAGTCCCATTCGGCCACCCGCTCTTCGGTCAGGCGCAAAGTACCGCCGCAAGGCAGGCCAAAACGCGCCGCCTCATCGCGGGTCACACCGTAGGTCACCAGTTGCACCGGCGGTCCGTCTTCCGCCAGGCGACCATCCTGCAAACGGGCGATCAGGTCATCCTCGATGCAACCACCCGACACCGAACCGATCACCACGCCGTCGCCGCGCAAGGCCAGCATGGCCCCCGGTGGACGCGGCGCGCTGCCCCAGGTCTGGACCACGCTGTACAACACCACCCGCTGTCCGGCGCGGCGCCATTCCAGCACGCTGCGCAGGACATTCAGATCCACGCTGTCCATCAGGCCTTCGCCTCCTGCCAGCCCTGCAACTGATAACGCACCGGCAGGTTGCGGATACGCTGGCCGGTCGCGGCAAAGATCGCATTGCACAGGGCCGGCGCAATCGGTGGCACACCCGGCTCGCCGACGCCGCCCAACGGCACCTCGCCTTTGGGCGTGACCAGATGCACGGCGATCTCCTTCGGCGCCAGGGACATGCGCGCCACTTCGTACATGTGGAAGTTGTCCTGTTGAACCTTGCCGTCCTTGAAGCTGATTTCACCCAGCACCGCATTGCCCAGGCCCATCACGCAGGCGCCTTCGAATTGCGAGCGGATGCGTTCCGGGTTGATCTGCGGGCCGCAATCCACGGCGATATCGGCCTTGTGCACGATCAAGGTACCGTCGCCTTTGACTTCCACCTCGATCACCGCCGCTACATAGGTCACGAAGCTGTAATGCACCGCCAGGCCCAAGCCACGCCCCTTGGGCAGCGTACGGCCCCAGCCGGCCGCCTTGGCTGCGGTTTCCAGCACATCGCGCATACGGGCGGTGTCGATGGGGTAGCGTTCCGGGGATTCACCGTAGTTCCACTCATCACTCAAGGTCTTGGGATCGATCTGACGGTCCGGCCCGAGCAATTTGATCTGGTACTTCAATGGGTCTTCGCCAGCCTTGTGCGCCAACTCGTCGACAAAGCTCTGGATCGCAAAGCCGTGGGGGATGTTCGACACCGAACGGTACCAACCTACCCGGGTGTGCGCCGCCGCTTCGGGGTTTTCCAGGCGCACATTGGGAATCGCGTAGGCCATGTTGGTAAAGCCCATGCCCAGCTCGAACGCGGCCTCATGGTTCATGCCCGGGGCAAACAGCGCAGTGATGCTCGGGGCCACCGTGCGATGCAGCCACGCCGATGGCAGGCCATCCTTGTTCAGCCCGGCCTTGAGGTACTCGGCGGACACGGTATGGAAGTAGGAATTATGGATATCGTCCTCGCGGGTCCACTGCACCCGCACGGCCTTGCCGGGAAATTCCTTGGCCAGCACGGCGGCTTCGATGATGAAGTCCGGCTTGGATTTGCGCCCGAAACCACCGCCCAGCAGCGTCACATTGAAGGTGACGTTATCGAATGGCAGCCCCAGGCGCTCAGCGATCCGCTCGCGGGTCACTTGCGGTGCCTGGCTCGGACCCCAGGCCTGGCATTCACCCTTGTCGAAGCGGGCAATGGCAACCATCGGCTCCATCGGCGACTGCGACAGATGCGGCAGATAGTAGGCGGCTTCCAGGGTGCTGTCGGCGTCGCCCATGGCCTGATCGAGGGTGCCGGTGTTGCGCACCACCTTGCCCGGTTTCAGCGCGGCGGCCTCCAGCTCCTTACGGTAGTCGATGGAGTTGTAGCCGGCATTGACGCCGTCATCCCACACGATGCTCAACGCTTCGCGCCCCTTGATGGCCGCCCAGGTGTTGCTGGCAACCACGGCCACACCGCCCAGGGGCTGGAACTCGGAGGGCAAGGGGCGGCTTTCGATCTCCAGCACCTTGATCACCCCCGGCACTTTCAACGCCGCAGCCGCATCGAAGGATTTGACCTTGCCGCCATAGACCTTGGGCCGCGCGATGGTGGCGTAGAGCATGCCATCGAAATGCACATCGGCACCGTACACCGCACGACCGTTGACGATATCCGCACCGTCGATGGCCTTGACGCCTTCCTTGCCGATGTAGCGGAATTCCGACGGTTGCTTGAGACGCAGACCGTCCCGCGCCGGCACTGCCAGAGCCCCGGCGGCAGTGGCCAGGGCGCCGTAACCCAGTTCCCGCCCACTCGGCTGGTGAACCACCTTGTGCAATTGCGCGCGGCATTCACCGACCGGGACCTTCCACTGGTCGGCGGCAGCCTGCTCCAGCATCGCTCGCATGCTGGCGCCGCAGCGGCGCATGGGTTCATACCAGTGACGCATGCTGCGTGAGCCGTCGGTGTCCTGGTTGCCGTAGCGCACCTCGTCGCCCGGCGCTTGCTGGACCTTTACATGGGCCCAGTCCGCGTCCAGCTCGTCGGCCACCACCAGGCTCAGGCTGGTACGTACGCCCTGGCCCATCTCCGACCGGTTGCACACCACCGTCACGGTGCCATCGGTGGCGATGCTGACGTAGACCTTGGGGTCGTCGATCAGGCCATTGGGCATGGCATCGCCGCCGTATTTTTTGACCTCATCCGCCGCGAAGACATCGGGCAAGCCCCAACTGGCGGCAATCACCAGCGCGCCAGTGGCGCCGACGCCCTTGAGAAAACCGCGGCGACTGAGGTTATTGAGGACGAAATCCGCAGGAAGCTGGCTCATGCCTTGGCCTCCTGCAAGTGGGTGGAGGCCTGGCGGATCGCGGTCTTGATGCGGTTGTAGGTGCCGCAACGGCAGATGTTGCCGACCATCGCCTCTTCGATTTGCTCATCACTGGGGTTGGGGTTGGTCTTGAGCAACGCGGTGGCCGACATGATCTGCCCGCCCTGACAGTAACCACACTGGGCCACGGCGGTGTCCAGCCAGGCTTGCTGCACGACCTTGCCGATGGGATCGGTGTGCAGGTTGTCGATGGTGCTGATGGCCTGGCCCTTGACCGAGCCGATCGGGGTAATGCAACTGCGCGCCGGCGAGCCGTCGATATGGATGGTGCAAGCGCCGCACAGGCCCATGCCGCAACCGAATTTGGTGCCGTTGTAACCCGCCACATCACGAATCGCCCATAACAGCGGCATATCTTCCGTGACGTCCAAGGGATGGTCTTGACCGTTGAGTTTCAGGGTAATCATGGACACGCCCGCCTATTCACTGCGTTTTAGGGGCGAGCCATCTGCCGCATGGGTGATGCCGGTTCGGTGCGCACAGATGGGCTCAGGCTAAGGAGGCTCTCTTGTGAAGACAGGTCTTCACCGGGCCTTTGATGGAGCATCTACTTAATGTAAACCAAAAAGCCCGGATGTGGCCGCGCATAAATGCAAACGCCCCGAACAAGTCGGGGCGTTTGGGGGGCTGCGGCGTGGGCTCACGCCATCAGCGGCTTACTTGACGACAGGTGCAGGGCCTTCGGCCACGCCCAGGTCATCCAGTTCGCGGGTTTCC
The DNA here is from genome assembly GCF_054071795.1 of Pseudomonas sp. SDO5271_S396. NCBI lineage: Bacteria > Pseudomonadati > Pseudomonadota > Gammaproteobacteria > Pseudomonadales > Pseudomonadaceae > Pseudomonas > Pseudomonas sp. SDO5271_S396. The sequence goes on along the minus strand of NZ_JBSVWB010000006.1, from coordinate 70,327 downwards.
GAGATACCGGTACCGCCGGATGCCAGTTCGCTTTGCAGCTTGTCGGTATCCAGTTCCTTGACCCACTTGGCCACAACGATGGTGGCAACAGCGTTACCAACAAGGTTGGTCAGCGCGCGGGCTTCGGACATGAAGCGGTCGATACCCAGGATCAGCGCCAGGCCGGCAACCGGCAGGTGACCCACGGCCGACAGGGTGGCCGCCAGTACGATGAAGCCCGAACCGGTCACGCCAGCAGCGCCTTTGGAGGACAGCAGCAGCACCAGCAGCAGGGTGATCTGGTGAGTGATGTCCATGTGGGTGTCAGTCGCCTGGGCGATGAACACGGCAGCCATGGTCAGGTAGATCGAAGTACCGTCGAGGTTGAAGGAGTAGCCGGTCGGGATCACCAGACCTACTACGGATTTCTTCGCGCCCAGACGTTCCATCTTGATCAGCATGCGTGGCAGTGCGGATTCGGAGGAGGAAGTACCCAGAACGATCAGCAGTTCTTCACGGATGTAGCGAACCAGCTTCAACACGCTGAAACCGTGTGCGCGGCAGATGGCGCCCAGCACCACCAGCACGAACAGGACGCAGGTGATGTAGAAGCAGATCATCAGTTGACCCAGTTGCACCAGGGACCCCACACCGTAGGCACCGATGGTGAACGCCATGGCGCCCAGGGCACCGATTGGCGCGAGCTTCATGATCATGTTGATGATGTTGAACATCACGTGGGCGAAACGATCGATGAAGTCCAGTACCGGCTTGCCGTAGGCACCCAGGCGGTGCAGGGCGAAACCGAAGATCACCGAGAACATCAGCACTTGCAGGATGTCGCCGTTGGCGAACGCGCCGACGATGGTGTTGGGAATCACGTTGAGGATGAAGCCCACAACGCTCTGGTCCGCACCCTGGGTCACGTAGGTGGCGATTTTCGAAGCGTCGAGCTTGGTCACGTCGACGTGCATGCCGGCGCCCGGCTCGATCACGTTGACCACGACCAGGCCTACCAGCAGGGCGATGGTGGAAACGATTTCGAAGTACAACAGCGCGTAACCGCCGGTCTTGCCGACCGATTTCATGCTCTGCATGCCAGCGATGCCGCTGACAACGGTGCAGAAGATGATCGGTGCGATGACCATTTTGATCAGTTTGATGAACCCGTCACCCAGTGGCTTGAGGGCCACACCGGTCTGTGGGTAGAAGTGACCGAGCAAAATACCGATAACGATTGCAACGATCACCTGGAAATACAGGGATTTGTACAGTGGCTGACGAGTCGTCATTGCAAAGTTCCTCAATCGTCCCGTGTGGCAAATATCCGCCATTGCCCACGACACTTGAATTGCGAACCCTCCTGCACTGGAGGGATTTGTTGTTTGCGAAGTCTGCAGGAACAGGCTTGCGCTGTGATCTTTATCGCAAACGCCGTGCCACTTTTGCGAAAATCCCTGAAGGCCTTTAGACATCAGGGCTCCGGGTTTTTCGGTGATCTTCGACACACGAAAGCCGGTGGCGGTTTTCCGCCCACTCGCCGTATCTCGTCCTACAATTTGGCGGATATCCGCCTTGTTGCCACTGCGGGTGATGGCTACCCTTCGTCATTCCATGGACGAGGCCCCTTCATGCGCGAACGTACCATCGCCAGTCACTATGCCCGCGCCGCCCTGGGTGGTGCACGCCGGGCCGGCTACGACTACTCGGGCCTGTTGCAACAAGTGGGCATCAGCCCGGAACTGTTGACCGAACCCCGTGCCCGCATGGCGCCCGAGCAATTTACCCATCTGCTGCAAAGGCTCTGGCTGGCGCTGGATGACGAGTACCTGGGGTTTGCCGACGGCCCGAGCAAGCGCGGCACATTTGCCATGATGTGCCACGCGCTGATCCACTGCCGCACCCTGGAGAAGGCCCTGGAACGCGGCTTATTGTTTTATAGCCTATTCCCGCAAGGACCGCGCTGGCAGCTGACACGCGAAGGTGAAATGGCCCGCTTGAGCCTGGACGACACTCAGCTCTGGGACCCGGACCACTTCCTCAGCGAATGCCTGCTGGTAATCTGGCATCGTCTGGGCAGTTGGCTGATCGGCCAGCGCATCCGGCTGACCGAAGCCACCTTCAGCTACCCGAAGCCGGCCCACGCCGCTGAATACGACCTGCTCTTCCCCTGTCCCCAGGTATTCGGTGCACCGAACAGCAGCCTGGTATTTCACGCCCGCTACCTGAGTCTGCCGTTGTTGCAGGATGAACGTACCCTCAAGCTTTTTCTCCAACGCTCGCCTGCCGACCTGTTGTCGCGGCCGGACGAAGGCGACAGCTTGACCAGCCAACTGCGCCGCCTGCTCAGCCGAGACCGCACGCCCTGGCCTGACCTGGACGCCGTCGCCCAGCACCTGCATGTCAGCCCGCAAACCCTGCGTCGGCATCTGCGCGAGGAAGGCACCAGCTTTCAGGCCCTCAAGGATGAGCTGCGGCGAGATATCGCCATTTACCATCTGGGACGGGCGGACCTGTCTCTGCAGGCAATTGCCGAGCAGTTGGGGTTCTCCGAACCGTCGGCGTTTCATCGGGCGTTCAAGAAGTGGACCGGGCTGACGCCGGGGGCGTATCGCGCGCAGGAGAATTAGGGGGCTGCCTGTACCGGCCTCTTCGCAGGCAAGCCAGCTCCCACAGCGGATGGTGTTCACAATTCAGGACATGTGAGAACGCGATCAATTGTGGGAGCTGGCTTGCCTGCGATGAAGCCAGAACAGTCAATAAAGATCAGACTGCCGGAAAATGAATCCTGAACGCCGCCCCGCCCAGCGTTGAATCGCCAAGGGTCAGTTGCGCGCCATAGCTCTGGATGATGTCCTTGACCACCGCCAGGCCGATGCCCTGCCCCGGGTGCTGGCGGTCCAGGCGTTCACCCCGTTGCAGGATGCGTGCGCGTTGATCCGGCGGCACGCCCGGGCCGTCGTCTTCGATGCACAGCTCGGCGCCGTCCAGGTCTTGCGTCAGGCTGATGCGCACCTGGCTCAGGCACAGGCGGTAGGCGTTTTCCAGCAGGTTGCCGAGCAGCTCCAGCAACGCGCCTTTCTCGATCGGTACGTCGCATTCTTCCGGCAACTCAAAGGACACCGTGACGCGTTTGTCGCGGTAGACCTTGTCCAGTGTGTCACACAGACTTTGCAGCACCGGCTCCAGGCGCACCTGATGGCGTACCAGGCCGCTTTTGCGCAAGCTGGCGCGCTGCAACTGGTAGCTGATCTGCTGGCTCATGCGCTCGATCTGCGATTGCAGCACCCAGGCCTGGTCGCGATCTTCGGGGCGCTGGGCCATGTCCTCGCTCACCCCTTGCAATACGGCGAGCGGGGTTTTCAGGCTGTGGGCCAGGTCGTCGAGGGAATCGCGATACCGCGCGCGCTGTTCACGCTCGCTGTACAGCAAACGGTTGAGGGAGCCAGTGAGGCGCAACAGTTCACGCGGGTGCTCTTCGGTCAGGCTCTCGCGGGTCCCGCCTTCGATCTGGTCGAGTTCCTGGCTCAGGCGGCGCAGGGCTTGCAAGCCCCAGGTCAGGCCCAGCCAGAGCAAGGTCAGCAGCACCAGCAACGCCGCGCCGAAGCCCAGATAGAGGTTTTCACGCAGGCCTTCGAGGGTCAGCTGGTATTCGCGCACCGGTTGCAGCGCGACGATGCTGAACGCCGCGCTTTTGCCGCCCAGCAGCTTGACCTCGACGTCGTAGACGAAGAACTCCTGGCCATTGGCTTCGCGGATTCGCGCAAACTCGTTGCCGCGCCCGTCATAGCGCGGCTTGTAGTTGATGTTTTCTTCCTGGGTCGCCCGCGAGCGCCACACCAGATGGCCTTCACGGTCGTAGATATAGCCGAGCAAACGACTATCGGTGAGATTGAAGCGCTCGTCCGGCAACTGCGCCGGCATCAGCAAACGGTTGTTCTCGACCCGCGCGGCGGAGATCAGGGTGGTGACATCCGACGCCAGGCGCTGCTCGATGGAGTCCTGCAACGCCAGGCTGAATGCGCCTTGCATGGCGGGCAACAAACCGAGCATGAACAGCACGGCCAGGGTGGCGGCCGCCAGCATCAAGCGCACGCGAAGCGAGCGAATCAACGGCAGCGCTCATTGAACAGGTAGCCCAGGCCACGCACGGTGTCGATCGGCTTGAACCCGGCCGGGCCTTCCAGCTTGCGGCGCAGGCGACCGACCAACACTTCGATGACGTTTGGATCACGCTCGTCGTCATCGGGGTAGAGCTGTTCCATCAGACGATCCTTGGCGACCACCTGCTGATGGTGACGCATCAGGTATTCGAGGATCCGGTATTCGTAGGCGGTCAACGCCAAAGGCTGTTCGTCGAGGGACGCCTGTTTGCGGTTGAGGTCCAGCAGCAAGGGCCCAGCCACGATGGTTGACTGGGTAAAGCCACTGGAGCGGCGCAGCAAGGCATTCATGCGCGCTTCGAGCTCTTCGAACTGGAACGGCTTGACCACGTAGTCGTCAGCGCCGGCAGCCAGGCCTTCGACCTTGTCCTGCCAGTTGCCGCGAGCGGTGAGGATCAGGATCGGGAAGGTCTTGGCCTGGGTGCGCAACTGGCGAATCAGGTCCAGGCCGCCCATGCCGGGCAGGCCCAGGTCGATGATCGCCAGGTCATGGTTGAATTGCCCGGTCTGGTACAAGGCTTCCTCGGCATTGCCCACGGCCTCGACCACGTGCCCGCTGTCGGTCAGGCGGGTCAACAGGTGATGACGCAGCAGCGCCTCATCTTCCACCACCAGCAATTTCATAAGGCTCTCCAAGGCGATTCAACTGTCCGACAGAGGGATATCATAGCGGCCCTGCAGGTCTTGCGGGCGTAGTTTAATGCCATTGTACTGGGCCGTCAGGTGTTCATAGCCGGTGCGATAGCCCGGTTGCGGGACGCTGTAGCCCAGGGATTGGCCCCAGGGTGTGGGCTGGCTGCCCGCATCCTCGAAGCTGACACGCTGGATCAGCGTGCTGGATTTCCTGGTCTTTTCAGCGCCGAAACCGGCGAAAGCACCATCGCTGGCCTGTACCCCGGCGGTGGCACTGAGCATGGTCAACGCCAACATCAGCTTCTTGATCGCAGTCATGGCAATACCTCTGTGCGTTAGGCTGTTGTGTACGAACCCAGACTACGCAACGCCCCCTGAACTCCCCCTGAACAGGCTCTGAACCACGCCTGAACCACTGTGGGCTATCCACCCGCGAGCCAACTCGGCAAAATACCGCGCATGATGCCCCTACCCGCTTGCTGTACCCCATTCGACGCCTGCTGGCCGCTGCCTGAACCGCTGCCCGGCACGGTATTTCTGCGTACCCGTTTCGAAACGGCCCTGTTGACCGACGGGGATTTCCAGCACTGCGCGGTGCCGCCACCGGCGAGCATCCAGCGCTCGGTCGCCAAGCGCCAGGCAGAGTTTCTGGCCGGCCGGCTCTGCGCCCGCGCTGCCTTGCAGCAGCTTGACCACCTCGATTACATCCCGGCCATCGGTGAAGATCGCGCGCCGGTATGGCCCGCCCAGGTCAGCGGCTCCATCACCCACAGCGCCGGGCATGCCGCCGCGATTGTCGGGCACAAGGCGCAATGGCGTGGATTGGGCATGGACCTGGAAAACCTGCTGGACCTTGACCGCGCGGAGCGCCTGGCCGGGGAAATCCTGACCGCCGCTGAGCTGCTGCGCATGGCCAACCTGCCCCGTGAGCAGATCGCGCAGGTGGTGACGCTGACGTTTTCGGTCAAGGAGAGCCTGTTCAAGGCGCTGTACCCGATTGTGCAGAAACGCTTTTACTTTGAGCATGCCGAGGTAGTGGAGTGGTCGGACGATGGGCGCGTGCGACTGCGGTTGCTGACGGACCTGTCAGCCGAGTGGTGTCATGGCAAAGAGTTGAATGGGCAGTTTGCGGTGGATGAGGGGCAGTTGTTGAGCCTGGTCGCCATCAGAGCTTGATAGATCGCTATCGCAGGCAAGCCAGCTCCCACATTCAGCCGAGTTCCAACTTCGGAATGCAGCCAAAATGTGGGAACTGGCTTGCCTGCGATGGCGACCTCAAGCTTTTTCCTGATCTCTAGGCCAACTCAAACTGAAACACGCCCCGCCCAGGTTGTTGCTCTTGCCGATCAACGCCCGCCCGCCATGCCAATAAATGATCCGTCGCACAATCGACAAGCCCAGGCCATGCCCCCCTGAAGCGCGGGTGCGGCTGTCGTCCAGGCGCAGGAACGGCGTGAAGATGCGCTCCCAGGCGCTTTGCGGTACGCCCGGGCCATCGTCTTCCACGTCGATACGACAGCGCACCTGCCCCACTTGATAGCTGATCAGCACCTGGCTTTGAGCATGACGCATGGCATTGCTCACCAGGTTCTGCAGGGCACGGTGCAGGTAACGCGGTTCGGCGTCGACCCAGGCATCGTCCCAGTGACTGGAAGACAGGCAAATTCCCCGGCTGACCGTAACCTGGGGACGCAGTGGCGATAATTCGCCGATCACCTGATCGAGCAAGGCGCTGAGATCGACGCGTTGAAAACTCAGCTCCGGCGAGCCCTGCTCCAACCGTGCGTACGTGAGCATTTCATCCACCAGTCCATCCAGGTCCTGGATATCGCTGTCCATGCCCTCCAGGTACTTGCGTCGGGCTTCGGAGGTGGTCGCATCGCCGAGCATTTCCAGGCCGAACCTCAGGCGCGCCACCGGAGTGCGCAACTCGTGGGACACCGCGCGCACCAGCTCGCGCTGGATCGCCAGCAGTTGCTGAAGGTGCTCGGCCATGCCATTGAAGGCGGCGGCCAGGCGGCCCACCGAATCCGCCCCCCGGGCCGGCACGCGCACTTCCAGATTGCCTTTGGCAATTCGCGTGGCGGCGGCCTCCAGCCCCCGCAGGCGTCGTTCGAGCTGACGCACCAGCCAGTAAACGATCAGACCGATCAAGGTCAGGCCGATCAAGGCGATCAGCACCAACCACTGCACCGGGTAAGGGTTCATCTGATACAGCGGGCCGAGTTCCAGCACCCAGGGCGTGCCCACCATGCCGGCAAACACCCGGATCGAATCACCGCCCTTGCCCAGGGCCATCACCGTATCGCCTTCCGAGACGCGCCGGCGCTGGTCGTCATCCATATCGGCCTGGTCGAGGGCCATCAGGTGCATGTCAAAACCGAACCCCTTGGCCTCCTTGATATCGGCCAGACGCTGCGGTTGTTCGGCCACCGGGTAGCGCACCAGTTCGTCGGCCAACAGGTAGATCGTCGCCCGGGCCAGTTGTTCGCTGATCTGCTGCACTTCGCCGCTCAAGACCAGCGGGTCCTGTTCGCTGACCAGGCGCAATACCCGGGCGGCATGCGGTCCCGTCTGCTCGACCAATACCTGACCGCGTTGCAAGCGGTTGCGCTGGCCGAGGTCCAGCTGGGCGTCGGCCAGGGGCCGCAACTCCAACGGAATCCCGAGCAAACGCTCCCACACGGCCAGGGCGCGCTGGCGCTCGATGGGGCTCATGGGTTGCAGGTTATCGCCCATCAAGGCGAAGGTGCCGTGGGCCAGACGTTCGCGGTACTGGCCACTGCGCACCTCGTTGAGCAAGTGCAACGCCAGTACGCCGAGCAGCGCCACCAGGATCAGCGCCGCGCACATGCCGCCGTAGATGCGCAGGAAGATCGAGTTCACAGCAGCATGTCGGCAGCGGCTTCGGGGACGAACAGGTAGCCCTTGCTGCGGACGGTCTTGATCAGGCGCGGATGGATCGGGTCGTCGCCGATTTTGGGGCGAATGCGCGAGATGCGCACATCGATGGAGCGGTCCTGGCCGTCATAGCCGATGCCACGCAAAGCGATGAAGATTTCTTCGCGGGACAGAATGCGCCCGGCATTGGCCACCAGCAGCCACAGCAGGTCGAATTCGGCGCTGGTCAGCTCGATCCCCGCTTCATGCAGCCAGGCTTCGCGCAGGGCGTTGTCCACCACCAGCGGGCCGAATTGCAGACGGCGCTGGCTTTCAACCGTGGCCGGCTCCGCGGGCTCACTGCGCCGCAGCAGGGCCTGGATGCGCGCCAGCAACAGGCGCGGGCGCACCGGCTTGCACACGTAGTCGTCGGCCCCCATGTCCAGGCCAAGCACCTGGTCCATGTCGTCGGTGCGCGCGGTGAGCATCAGGATCACCCCATCGTAGCGTTCACGCACCTTGCTACAGATGCTCAGGCCATCTTCGCCCGGCAGCATCAGGTCGAGGATCACCAGGTCGGGCTGCTCGCCGATAATCCGTTCGACAGCCCGTGCACCATCACCTTCCACCGACACCCGCAGGCCATTGCTCTCCAGGTAGTCGCGGGTCAATTCGGCGAGGCGCTCGTCATCCTCGACTATCAATACCTGCCAGGCTTCTTGCTCCACGGGTGACCTCTATGTCTGTAACAAACGATGGGCATCATCCAGGTAAATCAGTCGCCCGATGCGACCGATTGTAGCCATGGCCCAACCCTCAAACACAAGCCGGGAAATCCGTTCGGTGATCGCATTTTTTTGTGATAGGGTTCGCGCCCTTCGAAAATGGGCGGACTGTTTTACGCCTGAAACATTTAATGACAAACGGCGCAATCCAGCAGCAATGCGGCCTACACGGCCATTCGACCTTTCTTACACATTTTACTCACAGCGTTATCCACAGGTTACTGCGTTGCTAACCCCTCAAAAACGCATTATCTTGTACCTCGGCCCTGAGGAAGACCCTAGATGTAGGGTTTTCGACCAAGGCGCCCAACCACACAAGTGGCTCGAAACTCAAGCGTTTTATTGCTAGCGCAGCATGGAACCAACCGATTTTCAGTAGACCAAACCGCTCACGCGGATGGCAGCTGTTTCCCATCCCCGATATGGAAAACGGTACGGGTGTTGCAGGAAGAGCCTGGCACTCGCAATCAAATATAGAACGTGGAGACAACCCCCCATGCAAACCGACACAACTCGCGAGAACCCGCAAGGCTCCGTGCCGCAGGCTGCCGATTCGAACGTGGATCTGTCCGCCACCGCACCGGGCCAATTGCGTGTGATCAAGCGTAACGGCACTGTCGTTCCTTACACCGATGACAAAATCACCGTCGCCATCACCAAAGCGTTTCTTGCAGTTGAAGGCGGCACCGCAGCCGCCTCGTCGCGTATCCATGACACCGTTGCCCGCCTGACCGAACAAGTCACCGCGACCTTCAAGCGCCGCATGCCGTCGGGCGGCACCATCCACATCGAAGAAATCCAGGACCAGGTCGAACTGGCCCTGATGCGTGCCGGCGAGCAGAAAGTGGCTCGCGACTACGTGATCTACCGTGACTCGCGCGCCAAGGAACGTGCCGTGCGCGCGCCGGCCGAAACCGCGGTACAGGCTCACCCATCGATCCGCATCACCCTGGCCGACGGTTCGTTTGCTCCACTGGACCTGGGCCGCCTGAACACCATCGTGACCGAGGCCTGCGAAGGCCTGGAAGAAGTCGACGGCGACCTGATCCAGCGCGAAACCCTGAAGAACCTGTACGACGGCGTGGCCCTGACCGACGTCAACACCGCCCTGGTGATGACCGCCCGTACCCTGGTTGAACGCGAGCCGAACTACTCCTTCGTGACCGCGCGCCTGCTGATGGACACCCTGCGCGCCGAAGGCCTGGGCTTCCTGAACGTCGCCGACAGCGCCACCCACCACGAAATGGCCGACCTGTACGCCAAGGCCCTGCCGGCCTATATCGCCAAGGGTATCGAGTTCGAATTGCTGAACCCGGTGCTGGCCAGCTTCGACCTGGAAAAACTCGGCAAGGCGATCAACCACGAGCGCGATCAGCAGTTCACTTACCTGGGCCTGCAAACCCTGTACGACCGTTACTTCATCCACAAGGACGGTATCCGCTTCGAACTGCCGCAAGTGTTCTTCATGCGCGTAGCCATGGGCCTGGCCATCGAAGAGAAGCAGAAAGAAGACCGCGCCATCGAGTTCTACAACCTGCTGTCGTCCTTCGACTACATGGCGTCGACCCCGACGCTGTTCAACGCCGGTACCCTGCGTCCACAGTTGTCGAGCTGCTACCTGACCACCGTGCCGGATGACCTGTCGGGCATCTACCACGCGATCCACGACAACGCCATGCTGTCCAAATTCGCCGGCGGCCTGGGCAACGACTGGACGCCAGTGCGCGCACTGGGTTCGTACATCAAGGGCACCAATGGCAAGTCCCAGGGCGTTGTGCCGTTCCTGAAAGTCGTCAACGACACCGCTGTAGCGGTGAACCAGGGTGGCAAGCGCAAAGGCGCCGTGTGTGCCTACCTGGAAACCTGGCACATGGACATCGAAGAGTTCATCGAGCTGCGCAAGAACACCGGTGATGACCGCCGTCGTACCCACGACATGAATACCGCCAACTGGATCCCTGACCTGTTCATGAAGCGCGTCTTCGATGACGGCAAGTGGACCCTGTTCTCGCCGTCCGAAGTACCGGACCTGCACGACCTGACCGGCAAGGCCTTCGAAGAGCGCTACGAGTACTACGAAGCCCTCACCGAGTACCCGGGCAAGGTCAAGCTGTTCAAGACCATCCAGGCCAAAGACCTGTGGCGCAAAATGCTGTCCATGCTGTTTGAAACCGGCCACCCATGGCTGACCTTCAAAGACCCGTGCAACCTGCGCAGCCCGCAACAGCACGTGGGCGTGGTCCACAGCTCGAACCTGTGCACCGAGATCACCTTGAACACCAACAAGGACGAGATCGCCGTTTGCAACCTGGGCTCGATCAACCTGCCGAACCACATCGTCGACGGCAAGCTGGACACCGCCAAGCTGCAACGCACTGTGAACACCGCCGTACGCATGCTCGACAACGTGATCGACATCAACTACTACTCGGTGCCGCAAGCGCAGAACTCCAACTTCAAGCACCGTCCAGTGGGCCTGGGCATCATGGGCTTCCAGGACGCGCTGTACCTGCAGCACATTCCTTACGGCTCGGACGCTGCGGTCGACTTCGCCGACAAGTCCATGGAAGCGGTGAGCTACTACGCGATCCAGGCGTCCTGCGACCTGGCCGACGAGCGTGGCTCCTATGACACGTTCCAGGGTTCGCTGTGGTCCAAGGGCGTGCTGCCGCTGGATTCGCAACAGATCCTGATCGAAGCGCGTGGCCAGAAGTACATCGATGTGAACCTGGAAGAAACCCTGGACTGGGCGCCGGTACGTGCCCGCGTGCAGAAAGGTATTCGTAACTCCAACATCATGGCCATCGCCCCGACCGCAACCATCGCCAACATCACCGGCGTGTCGCAGTCGATCGAACCGACCTACCAGAACCTGTATGTGAAATCGAACCTGTCGGGCGAATTCACCGTGATCAACCCGTACCTGGTCCGCGACCTGAAAGCCCGCGGCCTGTGGGATTCGGTCATGATCAATGACCTGAAGTACTACGACGGTTCCGTGCAGCAGATCGAGCGCATCCCGCAAGAACTCAAAGAGCTCTACGCGACGGCTTTCGAAGTGGACACCAAGTGGATCGTAGACGCCGCCAGCCGTCGTCAGAAGTGGATCGACCAGGCTCAGTCCCTGAACCTGTACATCGCCGGTGCTTCGGGCAAGAAGCTGGACGTGACCTATCGCATGGCTTGGTACCGTGGCCTGAAAACCACTTACTATCTCCGTGCCCTGGCCGCGACCAGCACCGAGAAATCGACCATCAACACCGGCAAGCTGAACGCGGTGTCCAGTGGCGGCAACCACGGTGATGATTCGGTGCTCGCCGCACCGGCCGGCCCGGCGCCAGTGCCAAAAGCCTGCGCGATCGACGAGCCGGATTGCGAAGCTTGCCAATAAGCTGAGCCAGTAGGCGTGTAACAGCGCTTACCCCGAAACCCCCGCCAAGCCCTCACGCTTGCCGGGGGTTTTCTTTTGCCCGTGCATGCAGGCTCTTGGATAGGGGACTGCTTCGCAGCCCAGCGCAGGGCAAGACTGCTCACCACAACAAAAAAGCCCCTCGATTGAGGGGCTTCTTGTAGAGCGCTATCGCATCAGGTCATCTGGATGATGGTCTGCATGATGGTGCTCTGGGTGGAGATGGTCTTGGCGTTCGCCTGGTAGTTGCTCTGGGCCTTGATCAGGTCCACCAGCTCGTTGGTCAGGTTGACGTTGGAGTTTTCCAGGGAGTTGGCCACGATCGACCCCAGGGTACCGGCTTGCGGGGTGTCATAACCCGGCTGGCCCGAAGCGAAGGTCTCTCTCCAGGTGGTGCCGCCGGATGGCTGCAGGCCTTGTTCGTTGTTGAAGCTGGCCAGGGAGATCTGACCGATGGCCTTGCTCTGCTGGTTGCTGAAGGTGGCGAACAGTACGCCGCTGCCGTCGATTTTCAGACCGGTGATCTGGCCGGTGGCATAGCCGTCGGTGACCGGTGGGTTGCGGTAGCTGGCCGAGTTGTACTGGGTAATATTGGACATGTTGACAGCAATGCCACCCGGGTTCGCGGCGGCGCCGTTGGCCTTCCACACACCATCCTTCACGGTCCCCGGCGTCCAGTTGGTGATGGTCAGGGTGGTGTTGGAGACGGTGCTCGGGGGGGTCACGATCCCGGTGAGTTTGCCGGCGGTGTCGAACGACAGGGTCGACGCAACCGGTGCCACGGCGCCAGTCCCGCTGATTGGAGTGCCGTCAGGGTTGCGGCCGTCGATCAGGGTGTAGGATTTCCACTGGTTGGAATCCGTCTTCACCATGTACTGCACCATGGTGTGCGAGTTGCCCTGGGTGTCGTACAAGGTGGTGCTGTACTGGGTGGTGAAGGTGCTGGTGTCGCTCGGGTTGAACGGCTTGGCCACCTGATCAATCACCGGCTCCGAGGAATTCAGGTTGCTGGTGGAGTCCACTTTGCTGGACGCCTTCGGTGGCAGGTTCGACAGGTTCAGTTGCAGGTCGACCAGGCCGCCCTTGATGATCTTGCCATCCGCATCCGCCGCGTAACCTTGCAGGCGCGAGGTACCGGTGTTGTTGGTGATGAAGCCGTCCTTGTCGGCACGGAACGCACCGCTGCGGGTGTACTCCAGCGAGCCGTCGCTGCCCTTCTGCACGAAGAAGCCACCGCCCTGGATCGCCATGTCCAGAATGCCGCCGCTGTTGTTCACGTCACCCTGGGTGAACTGCTGCGACACTGCCGCCAGGTTCACACCGTTGCCGATGCTGTTCTGGCCGGTGCCCAGCTTGGACGCCGCGTAAATGTCGGCGAACTCCGCACGGGACGACTTGAAACCCGTGGTCGCAACGTTGGCAATGTTGTTGCCGGTCACGTCCAGTTGTTTGTTGGCCGCATAGAGGCCGCTAAGACCGATGTTAAAAGACATGTTTCTCTCCTTCTGCCGTGTTTAGCCGGCTCTATGTACCGATAGTCTGAATTTGCGACAGCTTGACGCTGCCCATGCCGCCCGCAAGGTTGAGCAGCATGTCGCCTCCGGTCTTGCCCAACGTCACGCTGGTGACCGTGGCCGGCAACGAAGTCGCCAGGGCAACGGAGTCACCCTTGTCGTTCTTGGTGGTGGCATTGAAGGTGTAGGTGCCCGCCGGGGCGACCTCGCCTTTGTCGTTCTTGCCGTCCCAGATGAAACTCTGGTTACCGGCACTCTGGGCGCCCATTTCGAGGGTGCGCACCACGTTGCCGTCTTTGTCGGTGATCTTCACGGTGACGTTGCCTGTCGACGAAGTCACGTTCACCGAGCCGGTCATGCTCTTGCTTGTATCGACCATGGCTTTGTCGGTCTGGATGACGATCGAACGCCCCACCAGCGACGAAGCCTGCAGCGCCTGCGACGAGCTGAAGTTGCTGGAGATCGCATTCACCGAGTCATTCAGGGTGTTGATGCCTTCCAGGCTGCTGAACTGCGCCAGCTGGGCCACGAACGCGCCGTTGTCCTGGGGCGACAGCGGGTTCTGGTTTTTAAGCTGGGTTACCAGCAGTCTCAGGAACGCGTCCTTGCCCAGCGCCTGGTTGCCCGTCGCCTGCTTGGAGGCATCGCCAAGGCTGTTATTGGTCGACGAATCCTTGACCTTGGAGTTGAAAAGGTCCTGAACCGCCGTATTGGTCGAATTGGTATCAACAATGGCCATTATTTGGCGCCCCTTATCACTGACCTAGGGTCAGGACCTTCTGCATCATGGTTTTGGCGGTGTTCATCATTTCCGCGTTGGTCTGGAAGGAACGGCTGGCGGAAATCATGTCAGCCATTTCCTCGACCACGTTGACGTTGGGGTAGTACACATAGCCCTTTTCGTTCGCGGCGGGGTGATTGGGTTCGTAGCGCGCTTCGAGATTGCTGTCGTCCTCAACCACACCGAGTACCTGTACGCCCTGGCCTGCGGCGTCCTGGCTCTGGAACAGCGAATCGCTGCCGCCGTTCTGGCCGGCCTGGAACATGGTGGCAAACACCGGATGGCGGGCGCGGTAGGTCTGGTCAATGCTCGAAGACACAGTCTCGGCGTTGGCGATGTTACTGGCGACGGTGTTCAGGCGCGTGGTCTGCGCGCTCATGCCACTACCGGCAATATTGAAAACACTGGACAGGGACATGGCTTACTCTCCACGCAGGGCTGACATCAGCCCTTTGAATTTGCTGTTGAGCAGGGTGAAGCTGGCCTGGAAGTTCACCGAGTTCTCGGCGTAGGCCGATTGCTCCAGTTGCGCATCGACGGTGTTCTGGTCGATCGATGGCTGCATCGGCGTGCGGTACAACAGCGACTCGTCGCCATTGCCCAGGCCCTGCGCTTCGATGTGACGGGTATTGGTCACGTTCAAGGCGAAGGTGCCGTTCTTGGTCTTGTCCTGCTGTGCAGCGAGCACGGCAGAGAAATCCAGGTCCCGAGCCTTGTAGTTCGGGGTGTCGGCGTTGGCAATGTTGTTGGCCAGGACTTCGGCACGCTGGGCGCGAAAGCCCAGGGCTTGTTCGTGGATACCGAGCGCTTTATCGAAGCTGATGCTCATGGCGGAAACCTTCAAGGGCTGACCTGCTTTTCGTTAGCAGGGTTATAGCAAGGTGTATGCCAATCTTTAGATAACCCGTATTTCCGGGCCTTGTAGGAAGTATTGCCGGGCGGCAATGCCAGAAAAGCGGCAAGCGGTTTCCGCGCGGTGCCAGTAAAGCGGCAACGGGGTTTGCCGCTTTCGGAAGGGTTGCCGCATAACAAATGTGGGAGCTGGCTTGCCTGCGATGCAGGCACCCCGGTTTTCAGTCAGACCGCGGTGATGCTATCGCAGGCAAGCCAGCTCCCACACAAGCCTGACTCCCAATGGTTCGAGCGAACAGACCTTACTTGGCCTGGTAGATGATCCCCGGACTGCATTGCACCATCTGGTAATGATCCGGCAAGCCGTTCAACGCCTCGGAAGCCCCGAGGAACAGGTAGCCACCGCGCTTGAGGGTGCCATGGATGCGCAGCAGGATGTCTTTCTTCACTTCGGCCGAAAAGTAGATCAGCACGTTGCGGCAGAACACCATGTCGAACTTGCCGAGGCTGGCGTAGCTGTCGAGCAGATTGAACGAGCGGAATTCCACACGGTTCTTGATCGGTGCCTTGACCGCCCAGCGCCCGGCCCCCTTCGGGTCGAAGTAGCGCTGCAAGCGTTCCTGGGACAACCCGCGGCCCAGGGCCAGGCTGTCATATTCGCCGGTTTTGCAGTTGGTGAGCATGGTGCCCGACAGGTCAGTGGCAACGATTTGCGCACCGGCCTTCAATTGGCCCATGTTGGTCCGCTCGAACTCATCGATGGACATCGAAATCGAGTACGGCTCCTGCCCCGAAGAGCAGGCCGCCGACCAGATGCGCAGGCGCTGACCAGGACTGGCCTTGATGGCCTCCGGCAGCACCTTGCTCTTGAGCACTTCAAAAGGGTAGGTATCGCGAAACCACAGGGTTTCGTTGGTGGTCATGGCATCGACCACCATTTCCTTGAGCCCGCTGCGCGGCTGCCCCTGGATCCGCTGGACCAACTCACCCAGGGACTTGATGCCCTGCTGCTCCATCAGCTTGTTGAGACGGCTGGATACCAGGTATTGCTTGTTTTCACCAAGCAATATGCCACAGGCTTTTTCCAGGAAGACCCGGAACTGTTCGAAATCCAAATTACCCGTAGACAATGATACCGCCTCTAAAAATCATGTGACCGCCAGGGGAAGCTCCCCTAGCCGTGATCTGCTGCCTTGATCCGGTCGACTACCCGGGATGCGAGGTCGTCGGGACGGAACTTGGCCAAAAAGTCATCGGCACCGACCTTCTTGACCATCGCCTGGTTGAAGACGCCCGACAACGAAGTATGCAGGATGATATGCAATTTTTGCATGCGCGGATCATTGCGTATCTCGGCCGTCAGGGTGTAGCCGTCCATTTCCGGCATCTCGATGTCGGAAATCATCATCAGGAATTCTTCTTCCGGCTTTTTCCCCTCATCCACCAACTTGCGCAGGTAATCCAGGGCCTGGCGACCGTCATTGAGGGCCACCACTTCGACGCCGACCGTTTGCAGGCAACGGGTCACCTGCTTGCGCGCCACCGATGAGTCGTCCACGGTCAACACCCGCAGGGAAATGGCTTTGTGCGCGGTTTCGGCATCCACCACGCCCACGGAAATCGATTCCGACGTGGGCGCCACTTCGGCGAGGATTTTCTCCACGTCGATGATTTCCACCAACTGGTTGTCGACCCGCGTCACCGCCGTGAGGTAGTGGTCGCGACCAGTGCCCTTGGGTGGTGGATGGATCTCTTCCCAGTTCATGTTGACGATGCGTTCCACCGACCCCACCAGAAACCCCTGGGTCTTGGTGTTGTACTCGGTAATGATGACAAACGGGCTCTCGCGGTCTTGCAGACCGGAGGAGCCGGTAGCCATGGCCAGGTCAAGAATCGGGATGGTCGCGCCACGAATATTGGCCACACCGCACACCACCGGACTGGATTTGGGCAAGATCGTCAGCTTGGGACATTGCAGCACTTCCCGCACTTTGAACACGTTGATGCCATAGAGCTGCTTGCCATCGAGGCGAAACAACAGCAACTCCAGGCGATTCTGCCCTACCAGCTGTGTGCGCTGGTTTACTGAATCCATTACACCTGCCATGCCTTCACTCCTACGCTGAAACCTTGGGCCATACCGACAGGGCAGCGTGCCCCCCATACTAAACGGCACGAGCTTTGCTATTTGTTGGTCATGGATATCAAAACGACAGTTTCCCGACGCCTTCGCCTTCCACGGATCCGCAGATCACTCTGCGTCTCTGCGGCGCTGCTCGCCCTGGGGACCAGCCTCACGGCCCGCGCAGACAACGTCACCTTGCCTGATCTGCTTATCGGCGTCACGCAGGGCTTTCTTGAATTCACTGTAGAAGATTATCTGGCCACCACCCAGACACCCGGGCGTTATGAAATCCAGGTCAACCAGTTGGACCCGCGCCTGCGCATGCCGATGTGCGACAAGGAATTGACAGCCACCCTGGAAAGCCCGGCCCAGCCCATCGGACGCGTGACGGTCAGGGTGCGTTGCGACGGTGCTTCGCCGTGGACGGTATTCGTGCCGGCTCAGGTCAAACTGTTCCGCGATGTCGTCGTGGTAACCCGGCCACTGAAACGCACCGGCATCATCGGCTTCGAGGATGTGGCCTTGCGCGAGCGCGACATCGGCCTGATCAACCAGGGCTACCTGACATCACTGGACCAGGCCGTCGGCCAAAAGCTCACTCGGCCGATGGTCACCGACCAGGTCGTGACGCTGGTGCATCTGGAACAGGCCGAAGTGATCCGCAAGGGCGACCAGGTGGTGATTTCCGCCAGCAGCGGTGCGCTCAACGTGAAGATGCCCGGTGAAGCCCTGTCCAACGGCGGGATGGGTGAACAGATCCGCATCAAGAACCTGAACTCCAACCGCGTGATCAAGGCGCGAGTGATGGCCCCTGGCCAAGTGGAGGTGGCACTATAGATCACTGGTGTCGGACGCCAGCTTTTCCTACACTGTGCCTGGGATGTCGGCCTGTGCAGGTTTATTGTCATTCGTGCCTAAAGTTTGTCCGGGTATGGCCGAAAACATGGCAAGCGTCCAAATACCCAGAGGTTTTTTTATCATGGTCATCGATTTCAGTCGTTTGAATAACACCCCGGCATTGCCCGGCAATACGCGCACCAACGGTGCCAAGGACAGCGTAGATGCCAAGGCCCCGGTCCTGCCCGCCAAGGCGGAACAGACCAGCGCCAGCCAAAGCGGGGAATCCGTACACTTGAGCAACGAGGCTCAGCAGTTGCAGAAGGTCACTGACTCGCTGCGCGACCAGCCAGTTGTCAATAAAGCCCGCGTGGCCGAATTGAAACAGGCAATCGCCGATGGCAGCTATCAAGTCGACAGCAACCGTGTAGCCAGCAAGCTGCTTAATTTCGAAGCCGAGCGCTAGGCACTGGCCTGCGCCGGGATTTTGGACGCTTAAAACCCAAGGCCTGCCATGCACCACGACGAAAACCTGCTTCAACTGATCATTGATGATCTGGCGCCGACGCAACAGTTGCTCGAGCTGCTCAAGGAAGAATCCGTGGCCCTGTTCGGCCGGGACATGCAGTTGCTGGAAGAAATTCTGGCGCGCAAGCAATCGCTGATTATCCTGCTGGAACAGCATGGTAAAAAACGCAGCGAAATCCTTATCAGCCTTGGCCTGCCCGCTGACCATGAAGGTCTCGCGCAATTGGCCAGTCATTCCTCGGTCGGCGATCAGTTGCTGTCCCAGAGCAAGGCACTCAACGCGTTGCTCGGCCAGTGCCAGGAAACCAACCTGCTCAACGGTCAGTCGATCCAGCTCCAGCAAGCCACGACCGCCAACCAATTGCGTATACTCCACGGCGGAGAGCCACCGGCGCTATACAACGCCCAGGGTTCCACCTCACGCCTGGTCAAGCCAAGCACCCGCAGCCAAGCGTGACGCCCGTTTGCAGCGCGACCTATCCAAGGCGCGCCACATACTGGCAAAATGATGGCCCTTGCGTGTAGTCGTATTTTGTCTGGAGATGGAAGAACCGTGTTCAACGCCCTTAATGCGGAAGATGCTCCGCAGCCACCCAAGGTCCTCACCACGCCTCTGGAAATCGCCGGCACCTTGCGGATGCTGCAAGAAAGTCATGATCCGCTGATCATCACCTTCCACGAACGCAGCCAGCGCTTCCAGAGCTACCTGGTGGATGTTGACCGGGACAGCAAGACGCTGGCCCTGGACGAAATGATCCCCCGCGATGGCGAACGCTACCTCGAGAACGGCGAACCCTTTCGCATCGAAGGTTTCCATGAGGGTGTACGCGTCGCCTGGGAAAGCAACGGCAGCCTGAGCATCAGCGAAAAGGATGGCCACCGCATCTACACCGGCAGCATGCCCGACGAAGTGGTCTACCATCAGCGCCGCAATGCCTTCCGCGCCGCCCTGAAGCTGGCCCAACTGGTGAACATCGAACTGGGCGGCGAAAAACTCAAGGCACCGATCAACGGCAAGCTGCTGGATATCTCCGCCACCGGCTGCAAATTGCGCTTTGAAGGCGATATCTCCGAGCGCCTGCAACTGGGCCAGGTCTATGACCGCTTTATCGCCGCCCTGCCCTTTGGCAGCATGACCACTTCGGTGGAACTGCGTTACCTGCACTTCGAAGAGAAGATCAACACCACCTTTGCCGGCGTGCGCTTTCACAACATGAGCGGTCTGGTGCAGCGCCAGGTCGAGCGTTTTGTGTATCAGTTGCAACGTGAAGCACGGCGCTTCGACAAGGACGACGATTTCTAAACGCTGGAAATACCGACTCCAAAAAAAACGGGCAGATCCTGATGGGATCTGCCCGTTTTTGCATTCAGGGGCGCGCCCTGCTCAGGTCATGGGGATGGTCATCCGGGTCCGGATGCTGGGGCGGCGTGTCCGCTACCGGCTCTTGCACCTCAGGCTCCGGTTCGGTTTCCGGCACCGGGTCCGCAACAGTGGTCTGCATCTGTTCTTGCACCACGGCTTCATCCACCCGCGGATCGAGGCACGCCACCAGCGGCGAACTGGACATGCTGTCAGGCATCGCCACGTGGTGCAGCGGCGCATCATCGACCTGATGCAGGTTGGTGACCGCCTTCGGTCGGATACGCCACACCAGAATCAAGGCGCACAAGCTGAAAAATGCGTACAGCATGTGGCTGCCGAAGAGCTTCATCGCCACACCCGCCAACAGCGGCCCCACGCTGGCGCCCACACCGTAGGTCACCAGCAGCATGGCCGTCAGCGACACTCGGCGGTCGCCTTCCACATGGTCGTTGGAAAACGCCACGGCCAGTGGATAGAGACAGAACTGCACCAGCGAACACACGAAGCCCGCCACGAACAGCACCTCCAGCGGCACCTTGTTCAGCACCGCCAACGGCAGCGCCGCCACCGCCAGGCAGAGCGCGAAGCTGCGAATCAGCAAGGCCCGGTCATAGCGGTCCGACAGCCACCCCAACGGCCATTGCACCAACAGCCCGGCAAAAATACAGCACCCCATGAACAGACCGACCTGTTCCGTTGACAGGCCCTGCTGGGCGGCATAGAGCGGCGCCAGACCGTAAAACGAACCCACGATCACCCCGGCCCCCAACACCGTGCTCAGCGACTGCGGCACCCGCTTGATAAAGAAGCGCGGCTCCATCGGCGCCGGATGCAACGGCGCCGGGTGAATACGTCGGGTCATGGCTACCGGTACCAGGCACAAGGCAAAACACACGGCTACCAGCATCAGCAATTCGAGCCCCAACTGGGGGTGCATCACCAGGATCAGCTGACCCAGCACCAGCCCCAGGTAGGACGCGATCATGTAACCGCTGAACACCACGCCACGCTGCTTGGCATCCGCCTGCTCATTGAGCCAGCTTTCAATGACCATGTACTGGCACATCATCCCCAGACCAACAATCGTCCGCAGCACAATCCAGGCGGGCAGCCAGTTGATCAGTCCATGCCCAAGCACCGCGGCACCGACAATCCCTGCACAGGTGGCATAGGCACGGATATGCCCGACCCGGGCAATCAAGCGGTGCCCGATCTTGCCGCCCAGCACCAGGCCGAAATAGTTGGCCGCCATCAGCGCACCCACCCACAAGCTGTCGACGTGATCGGCCGCCAGTCGCAAGGCCAGGTAGGTACTGAGCAGGCCGGAGCCGATCAGCATCATCAAGGAGGCGAAATAAAGGGCTCGAAAAGATTTCCAGATCTGGCGCATCGGCGTTCCGAGCGGCTCCTTGCAGTGAGGGTCAGGGCTATCGGCATGATAGTCCGGGGTGGCCGGATCCGGACAGGCGGCAGGCGCTGTTTTCGGAGATTATTTTGCGTAAAACGATTGGCTACCGCTCAGACGTCACCGAACGGCACGCGAGGTACATCGCGGCGATAAATACGCGCGACTTCTTCTGTGAACCTCGATAAGCGGCAAGGTTCGACCCACGCAGGAAAAGACCTGCCAGACACAAAAAAGCCCCGCCAGAATATTCTGCGCGGGGCTTTGAAGATGGTGTCCCAGGGCCGGTTCGAACGGCCAACCTTCCCCTTAGGAGGGTCAATTTAGACCCAATGAGGACAGCCACAAGCCCATAATTACTGGGCCTTTTAGTCCCATTGAGTCCGTGAACATCGAGCGGTATAGTGCTTTTTGCTGCCACCCTGCTGTCACGGTCGAACCCTTGAAAACCAAAATCACTCAGAAGCTAATTGGCAGCCTAGCCGCCGACGCGAAAGCATACCGCGTGCATGACACCGTGCAACCCGGTTTCTTCATTCGCGTACTGCCCAGCGGTCACAAGTCCTACATGGTCACTTGGGGCCGAAACAAGAACGCCACCCTCGGGCGTGTCGGCGTGCTTACTCTTGACCAAGCCCGAACCGAGGCCGCCCAGTACTTAGCCGATGCGCACGCCCATGGCGAGCCTCTGGCCATCGCCCAGGGCCGCAAGGGGTCAGCCCTGCCCTCGCTGCGCGACTTTATCGACGACACCTATATGCCGTGGTTCAAAGCCCATCACAAAGGCCATGAGAAGACGCAGCACACCCTCAGCAATAACTTCGACCCAATCATGGCCCAGCGCTTGGACGCGATCACCGGGCGAGACCTGGAGCTGATCCGCACAGGATGGATGCAGGCCGGCAACAAGCCCTCCACGGTCAACCGGAAAATGGGCTCTATCAGCGGAGTATTCAGCCGGGCGGTCGAGTGGGATTACATCGACGAGCATCCTCTGGCCAAGCTGAAACAGCTCAAAGTCGACTCAAAGGGGGTGATTCGCTACCTGGCTGCTGACGAGACCAAGCGTCTACGCGATGCCCTGGACGCTCGACAGGATGAAATGAGGGTCGAGCGCGAGAGTGCAAACACCTGGCGGACGGACCGCCACAGAGAGCCACTGCCAACCCTCCTGCAACTGCCTTTCACCGATCACCTGAAGCCAATGGTGTTGATATCGTTGAATACCGGCATGAGGCGCGGAGAGCTGTTCGACCTGGAATGGTCAGCGGTGAACTTCGACACGAAGACAATCACAGTCGCCGGGGCCACCACCAAGACAAGCGATACGCGCCACATCCCCATGAACAAGGAGACTATTGGTGTGCTGGAAGCCTGGAAGAAGCAGGTGAGCAAGTCGCCGTATGTCTTCCCAGGTCAGGGCGGCGGTCGCTTTGAGGACGTCAAAAGCGCCTGGCTCAAATTGCTTGAGCGGGCGCAGATCGACGGATTCCGCTGGCACGATATGCGTCACGACTTTGCGTCACGCCTGGTAATGGCCGGCGTACCGCTCAACACGGTGCGGGATCTGCTGGGGCACGCGGATATAAAAATGACACTGCGCTACGCGCACTTGGCGCCAGGGACCAAGGCGGCGGCGGTTGAGCTGATTTAAAAGGGAATATCTGGCATCAGGTCATCGATAGTCATAGGCAATATTGTCGCCGATGCCTTGTTCTGCTCTACGTGAAGCAATATTTCTTTCCATGCAGAGCGCACCTTCTCAGGAATAAGCCTTGCAGGCACGGCATCCCATGATCCATCACCATACGGATGCCAAAAAAAGGAAGTAGCTTTTATGGTCTCCCACGTTCTCAGCTCATCGTAGGTCAGCGCTTCGGGGAGGTGGATCGCCAATTGAACAAGTCGTGACGACTCATCAGTTGACCAGACCTTATCGAGTACTGTGGACAGAGAATTTCCATCGAAATCGAGTACTTGCTGGGCTATTGCTTGTGAGATTGCCCATTCGATTACCGCGGTTAATGAGCGCTTCTGCAGGCGTCCCATTATGTCCAGCGCGAACTTAATTTTAGGATCAATCCTGATTCCCACGCTCACCGTGGTGCTCGACTCGCCCACTCGCTTACTCGTCTTCGTCGCCATACCATTCCATCTGCTTTGCGAGGTCAGCCCAACTGACCCAATTGGCGCAGCTTGCGCGACGAGCAATCTGCTGTCAATCCATGCGAGTACGCTACTGTATAGCAATTGCTTGCAATGATAGTTTTATGCGCTGTAAGCTAGCGATACACGACGCCTATCTGGCCTCGTTTTTTGGGAGACCACCATGGAACAAGCTCAGCAACAAATGGCGCCGCTGTCGGTGAGCGTCGAAGAATCTGCCCGAATCTTGGGTATCTCTCGCTCTGCCACCTACGAGCTGATCGCTCAGGGCGAAATCAAAACTTTCAAAATCGGACGTCGACGTCTGGCATTGGCATCCGAGCTGAGAGCCTTTATCGAGCGCGCAGCAAAGGTGGGCGCACGGTGAAGTGCGGAAAGAATAAGGAGTGGGAATTGCGCAGGGCTGCGCGAGGGATTGCTAAGGCGGTGTTAGAGCACCGCCTTAGCGAAAACACACTGGGTAGCACCAACGTGAAGGGCAAACTATGACACGCCATTCTTCAACTGAGCAAGACCGCAAGATGATGGAGGCCCTGCGAAACGGGCCGGTATCTACCATCGAAGCCGCCAAGAACCTGGATATCGTCCAGCCACCAAACACCATTCGCCGACTCAGGAAGAAGGGTCACGAAATCCGCACCTACTGGACGCACCAGTCCACCGAGCCAGGCCGGCCGCCTCACCGCGTGGCCAAGTACATCCTGATGCGCGAAGCGTCGTAATCCAGAGTACGCAGAGGTCTCCGCAGTTTTGCGGCGACCTCTTGCGCCTGCCTGCTAGATGCCGATGGGCTTCGGCCCGCTGGTAATCCAGCCGAATTACGGTGAGGTCGATTCAGTGGAATGCCTAGCGACAAAACTACTTAACCGCGGCGACGCGGTGAGCATTGAGCGTGGGCAGCTCGTCATTCAACCGGCGAGCGGCAAGCCTGTGCCCGCTGAATGGCTGGATCAAAAAGAACGGGAGATTTGCCGATCGGTACTGGCGGCAATTGGGGTCGATGCATTCAGGTATCAAGGCTATAGCGCGGGACGGTACGGACAGCACAAATCGGCCGGCGTGACCCTGCGTTTCACATCGGTACTGACTGGCGAAACTGCCTACGCCATTTTCAATGTGGAACTGACCCGCAAACGCACAACTGTAGGTGGCAAAGCTGGCGCACCTCTTCCGGCCGGTGAGTTCCGTGTCGGAGAGCGAAGCCAGTTTTACAAGTTCTGGCGGGGCACCGGTCTACCACTTCCTGAGCGGATGCAGCGATTCCACAAATGCATGGGAAAGCTGTCCAGCATCTTGCTGGCCGGGGAGGTGAGGAAGGATCGGATTAATGTGCAGTCGCTCCAACCTGTGACCATCACCGAAGACCAGGTGCGCCTCGCAGTTCTAGGGCACAACTTGGGCACAACTGAGGCACAACTAGGGCACAAGGAGGGCACAAGGTCAGGACACAAGGAAACAGCTACAGCCCATGCAGTTCGTGGGCTACAGCCGTTTTCAACTACGTGTACTTCAAACCACGAAAACAAGTTAACAAGAAAGGACGATAACAAGGTAATCCCTTGCTCCCCTATACACACCCCTAAGCCACCACAGGACCAAAGCATGGATGAGTGGCTGGAGGCATACGGCTCCCCCTGATCCACTTTGCTGAGATGGCACCACCCGCCCACCAATGAAAAAGGGCACCACCCTGTGACGGGGTAGTGCCCTCGATACTGCGAAAGTTTCGTTGTTTCAGGCTTGGCCCAGTGGAATCGCCCTGTAGGGCTGATCGCCGCCCAGGTCATCCGAGCCGAACAGGGCCTGATTGACGGCCTTCCGGCTCTCCAGCATCTGGTCGTGTTCATCATGCGTGCCGACGCCTGCCGCTACCCACTCCGGCAGCTCCTTGCGGCGCCGCATCTCGTTCAAGTGCGTCCACCACCGGGTAGCGTGCGCGCGCTCGGCATAAATCGCCTCGGCCACTTCGTTGCTGCGCTGGTCCAGTAGGTAGTGAGGCAATGGCGGCGTTTGCATGGGCTCGGCGCCTAGGGCAACACACCCGGCCAGGGCGGCGGATATTGCCTCATAGTTGCAGTCGGCGGCGCTGGCACCGTCAGCGGCCAGGTTCCACGCAGCGTCTACTAGGTTGCGGACGTGCTGGCCCGTGCGCTTGTTCGCCAACGCTGCGCACAGCATGGCCTCAACCTTGCGCAGGACGATCTGTGCGCTGCCCAGGTCCTCAAGCGCGTCATGGGCGACTTCTTGGATGGTGCGGGCTTGGGCGCTCATAGGTCACCCCCAACATTTACAGCATCGTGCGCAGCGCCAGAATAACGATGCGGGTAGAGAAAGTTACGGCTGGCGAAAGTGATAGTTTCGAGACGGCGCTCGATCTCAGTGGCGACCGGGTTATCGAAACCGCCAAGTGCCGGGATCACATGACCCATGAGTATTGCGTGCAGCTCTTTGAAAGTGGCGCGAGCCTTATTCATGCGCGCCATTTCTTCGGAGCTGATGAACACGTCGCGCACGATCTCGCCTTCAAGCACCAAAACAGCCGGGAGGTTGCTCATACGACACCCCCTAAGCAGATCCCGCGTGATGGGGCGGCGCCTGGCAGAACCTTGAAACTTATGTCGCCCAGGATCTTCAACGGGGCCAGCTCGGTGAGCTTGATGTTGGCCGGCAGCGCCATGGTGGCGATGATCTGGCCGCGCGCATCCAGAATTTGGATGGTATTCTGTTTAAATTGCATGACGTGTGCCTCTAAGCTTCGTCGTGTGATCGCCAGGCCGCTGTTGACGCAGCGGCTTGGCACCTCTTCTGTGATGGCTCAAAACTGAGCCATCGATTCAATCGGCTAGATCTTCAGCCGATTGCCGGGGTGAACGATCCGTTCACCTACTGCTTACCCTTCTCGCTGATCCAGCCTGCCGCCCAGCTCAAGGGGTCTTTCGACTCCATCGGATTGAGTGGCTTCCCATCGCGTGCCGCCTGCTTACCCTCCTGCTCCGTCTCTTCGTGAATCCACACTGCTGTCAGCTTGTAGCCGGCCGCGCGTTGGCGTTCTTTGTAGTCCCGCTGCCTGGCTGCTGCTGACCGCGGGGGCTTGGCTTGATCTGTCATCTATCCACCCTGTTACTAGTTACGATGAATCAAAGATATACCTCCGTTACTAGTCACGCAATAGGAGAGTGCAAAATAATTGCAGGTCCAGCGACTGCAGCCATATGCCACTTGAAAGCAAATGGCCAGCCCCAATATGGGAAGTACAGGGATGTCCCCTGCTTACGAGGATTGAAAGCAATGGCGGAAGAAATCGAGTTTGAAGTTGGTGAAATCGTCAAACTGAAGTCAGGCGGTCCAGATATGACCGTTCAGCTTCAGGAAAGCCGCCCCACCATCTACAGGTGTCAATGGTTTGCGGGGAAGAAGCTCGAAAGCGGTCGGTTTCCCCCAGAGTCTTTGGAACGCGTAGTTCCTGAGGCCAAATGATGGACGCCGCGGCAGTCGCACAATGGATGCTCTCAGAAATCGAGCGTGACGGATGCATCTACCAAGACGATGTAGTGGACCGTCTCGTCAAATCTGGACATGAAGAGCTATTGACCGAGAACGCAGACGGAAACCAGGTTCTCGGAAAGAGTGTCCTCGCTGCATTCCGCAAGCTGACCCCGGATAACGTCGTATGGGTCAAACCGGATCGGTACTGGCGATTCAGGGTCGAGGAGGACGAACCTGGACGAGATGCGCGGGGCTGAAATAACTAGCTAGGCCAGCACACTCGTCCTGGCCCAGGGCCCAGCTCTTCCTGCCTCATTCTGAGGATGAGCTCAGAATTTGACACCACGCCAGCGAGATGTGAGCAGTAATGCTCGCATCTCCCATGCACTCGGCGTTGAGGACATAGGAGACGGACACGACGCGTCAAACGGTGGGTTTTCGCTTTCGTTGGATACTCAGGCGGTAAACCGGAGGCTTTCCCTTATTGCTGATCGTGACGCCGATTGTATACTTCTCAATTGCTTTGAGGCCCTTCTCCGTCGGTACTTGGTACCCGCCAGCAACCTTGATTAAATCGCCACTTTCGATGAGCGCGTCTAGGTCCGGCCGCGGTGGGAAGTTATCGATTAACTCCCGCACCTGGCGTATCAGCTCTTCATCCATTCCGATTCTCCCTTCGTGTTTGATGACCGCAATCCTACATCAACACAGCGTAGGTAGACGGCAAAGTGGGAACTCCCGATTTGCCGTTATCTGCTGGAATCCGGTAGTTTCGCGAGAAGGTCGTAAAAGGGGTCTCGTTCCTGGAAACGACACTCGCCTTTGCCGGCAGTTACAGCCGCATCTGCCGGATGACCTGGCGCGGATCGGCGCCGGCGGATATCGCTGAGATTGCATCCTTGGTCAACTGGTCCAGGGCCTGCTGTTCGAACGCCTCGGCCATGGATGCAGCCTTGCGCACGATCAGCAGCGCCAGTTCGGGCGGGAATGTGGTCTTGGATGGATCGGGCAGGTAATCGCAATCGATGACTGACATAGGGGCTCCTGAGATGTCCTGACTTCTCAGGGTATCTCGACGCAACTCCAGGTGAAAACTCTGCATACACTCTAAAAGGCGGTGAATTATCTCGTTGTGTGACGATTTGGTCTCACTGAGACGGTTTGGTCTATCTGGCAGATTGGTAGTGGATCCGATTTTCTCAGTACGCCTTCCGAGCGCTGCGAAACAGACCATATGAGCCGAATCGGACCGTATGGCCGGGAAACAGTCAGCCACTAGCACTTGCTTCAAAACTGAGGTATCACGGATAACCGGCGCTGGGCTGGATCAAGGGATGAGAAAGGTATGCCGATTTTCGTTAGTTATTCGCACGCGGACAAAGATAAAATTGATTTAATTGCTGGACACCTCGTCCGAAAAAGAACGAGCGTATGGATTGACCGATGGGAGTTGCGAGCAGGCGATTCAATAATCAATAAGGTTCAGGAGGCAGTTGAGGGCTCTAGCGCTTTACTTATTATGCTATCCAAAGCTTCGGTCGAATCCGAATGGTGTAAAAAAGAGCTCACTGCGGGATTATTTCGAGAGCTTGACGAAAAGCGAGTAGTCACGATCCCAGTGTTGTTAGATGACTGCAAGATACCGATGTTCTTGCGAGACAAAATGTATGCTGATTTTCGGACTGATTTCGATGCCGGTATGTTTACTTTGCTGGAGTCAGTAGCTCAATTTTCCAACCCTGAGCAGAGCAGACTTGAGGACGCAGAGGGATACGTGGACTGGTCTTGTGACTATGGACTTTTCGACGGGAGCTACTTCGTCAATTACATATTGATGCAAAGCTCTGAAAATCTTCAGATGTCCTTCGTGACAGAGATTCAATGCATCTACAACGATGTGGCCACACACCGCCAGATGCGCTACGTGGATGCAGGTGTAGGCTGGATGGGACGAACCACCAACGCAATCATGCTGCTGGACTGTGCGGAGAGAGCTAAGGATGAAATGTTTCTTATTCTAGACAGCCCGATTCCGCAGCAAAAAAACATCACATTCTCCGATCCAAAGACCGGCGCCCAAACAGACATACTAGTTAAATCAAGAAAGATGGGCAACGACAATGGAAAAGACCAATTAATAAACATAACCGACTACTTCAGGCGAATACTTGGATACGTAACTGAAACCGAGCGGAAGCCCACCAAAGAAGAGCTAGATGTATTTAACGCAATTAAAAATACACCTTGGTAATATCCATCAATAAACCTGCTCCGTTCTCATGCAGATCCACGGAGCAGGTTTAATCAGTGGACGCCCACTGCTAGAGCTCCCGCATAGAGCCATTAGAACTCCGAGTAATGGTTGCTGAAAACTAGGCATTGTCTCGTTTGGTTTTATGGGCAACCATTGGTCTATTCTTGACAGACCCTAGACAGATTCCAGCCCATGGCCGCGCTCAACAACGAAATCAAAGCCTTTATCGTCCAATCCCTGGCGTGCTTCGACTCTCCCTCACAGGTCGCGACCGCTGTTAAGGATGGCTTCGGCGTGGTCGTGTCGCGCCAGCAGGTCGAGACCCACGACCCGACACGCAGGAGCAGCAAAGGCCTGGCAAAGCGCTGGGTGACGCTGTTCGAAGACACCAGGAGCGGTTTCCGGTCTGAGGTGGTCAAGGAGCCGATCGCCAACCGATCCATGAGGCTGCGAGCGCTTGGACGGATGCTTGAAGAGGCCGAGGCACGCGGGCACCTGGTGATGGCGATGAAACTGATGGAGCAGGCCGCCAAAGAGTGTGGTGACATCTACACCAGTCGCAGGGCCAGGACTGACGCCGGCAAAACCGAGCCAGCAGACCGCGTTGAGGTTGAATTCGTCCTGGCTCCACTCAGAGACGCCTGACAGCAGGTAGGAGCAGGTGCAACACCAAAGATCGCTGCAATATTGAAATGTGAATATTGACTGCTACCCTCACGGATCGCTAATTAGAAGGAGCAAAAGGATGGCACGTCCAAAATTCAACTGGGACACGTATGCGGCGAACGCTAAATTCGATGAGGTGCGCGGTCTGTGCGTAAGTCATGGCCGGCTTCCGACGATGTATAACCCCGATAGAACGCTGGTCTACCTTTCGTCACAGGACCTGGCCGTCGCTGTTGATGACTTGGAAGAACTGCAGACGCTTTTAGCTGAGGTAAAAAGCAGCTTTTTTGACACGCTCGGTGATCAAAATCACAGCTACAAAAAGCTTTATGAGCTGGAAACCGATTACGACTTGCTTTCAAATCTGCTAAGCAATCTAGACAGCCCGCCAGATCATTACGGTACTCGCTTGCCGAACCAGATCCAGGATAAGTGACCTGTCGCCGCGCCACGTTTTCACATATTGCAAAACGTGGCGCGGAAACCTGACATACCAAAACGGTAGTTCAGCCCTCCCCGATCCATCCTCAATCTGAGGTCGGACTGAGTCGAAATCCCGGCCCTGTATCACTTTGACTACTCTCGATTTACTGCAACAGAAACACCCTCTTCAATTCCGCCAAAACCAACTATTTCAGTCCCATTCAATCCCGTTCCGTGTAGCACCTTAGGTGCACCCTAAAAGCACTGGATATGCGGCCAGATACTGCCTAATGTGAGCTTTGCAAGGCTTTCAACAGCTCACAGAGGATTGATCATGTCGACCACTACCAAGCCCCGCGGCCACCAGGCCAAACCAACCCGCGCCGAAGTCAAAGCCGCTTGGGGGCGTCTGCGCACAGCGGCCGACCAGGGCAGCGTCCAGGCAAGCGCCCTTCTGATCGCGCTCGTTGAAAACCGCCCGCTGATCGCCACCACAGACACCCTTTCGGCATAGCGGAACTAGACCAAATGAAAAGCAGCGTCGAAGAGATCCGCCAAATCGTCCGCCGGCGTGCCCAGTTCCTCGGCATCAGCATTGATCCCGTCCCTACAGGTGGGTATCGCATCCACGGCCGTAATGGCTACGTCGACTTCCGCGTGATTGACCTAGCGGACGTAGACGTTAAAGACCTTGCGCCGAAGCGCTGGGACTGACCCTCACAAAATTGGAGAAACGAACTGAGATGAAAACACTACGCGCTGAATCTGGTGGTAAGAGCCGCCTGGTAGGTATGTGGAAATTCCCCGAAACCGGCCCCTTTGCAGACCTGTACGCGGTCGCTCGCGAGGCTCGAAATCACGTGGAGGGCCTGCAGATCGCGGCAATGGGCATCACCAACGACGACCGCCGCTCAGATAGTGCGAAGCAGGAAGACATCCGCGCAACTGCGAAGGATCGGCTGTACTTCCTGGGGCAGTTGCAGCGCGACTTTCAGAAGTACAAGGAAAAGGTCAAAGAGCGCGCCGACAAGTTGACCGCCGTTAAACCGTACCGGGATAACGACCCTATCGCCGTCCAGATCGACCTGGCCCTGGCGGCCCAGTTGCGCGCCATGAGCCCACCAGAGCGCAACGCGACACTTCTGGCGGGCACTGACAAAGCCTACGTTGACGCCGCGCTTCGCCTCCCTCGCGAGCTGAGCGGAGTCAGCAGCGAGTGGTATGCCCGAATCACCAAGGAGGCCCTGGTGCGCGCCAATCCACGCGAAGCGCAAGAGATCGCCGACCTGACCGAAGCGGCAGACGCCGCGCAGGACGCGCTCCGCACAGCCTTTGGCCTGATCAGTGCCGACGCAGGTATCAGTCTGGATGAGCGTGTCGATGCTGCCGGCGAGGCTGCAAAAGAGCTGGTGCAGGGCCCGGCAGAATCCACCATTGAGCGCATCCAAGAGCGCCTGGAGCGGGTCAAGCAAGAAGAGGAAGAGGCCGACGAGGCGCTCAAGAAGCAAATTCAGGGCGCGGAGGCTTAAGCATTGGCCAAGACGTTGCCACCAGCAGAGGCGGCGCCCGGCCGAGTTGCCGGGGGGCGATTCGCTCCCGGTCATTCCGGCAACCCTGGTGGGCGCTCAGGCCAGACCCAGGCCATCCGGGAGAAGCTCGCGGCGGGTGCCGACGCAGTAACCAAAAAGATCCTGGCAGCCGCCAAGAAGGGCGATATGCAGGCGTGCCGCCTGATCCTCGAGAGACTGGTACCGCCAGTTAAGGCCACCGCCGAGGTGGTCAGTTTCGACCTTGACGACACCGACCTACCCAGCGCAGCCAAGTCGATCTTGCGCGCAGTGGCGGCAGGCAACCTTCCTCCCGATCAAGGCCGTTCCCTCATTGAGGGCCTGGGTGCCGTCGCGCGAGTGATCGAGGTAGCAGAGCTACAGAAGGCCGTCGAAGAGCTCCGCCAGCAGATGGATGGTATGCAGCGATGAGCATCCGTAGCCAGGTGGCCAAGCTGCGCCAGCAGACCGGTACCACCCAATTCAACAGGGACGTGCGCGCAATCAGTGACCTCATGGATGAGCTAGCCGCGGAGGCCGCTGGTGGAGGCGAAGCCCGCAAAGAAGACACGCTCAGTGCTGTGTTTGATGAAACGACCGCACCAACGATCGGGAGTACCAGCAAGTGACTTTTCAAGAGCGCTTTACCGAGGCGTGCGGAGTTGTAGCGCTGGAGCGCCATGAGTCTGCAGCAGCGCATATTGCCTACGAAGTTCGGATCACGAACAACGGTCAGAAACACCAGGTTGACGGCCCGTTCTTCACCTACGCAGAGGCGGCAATCTCGGCCGAGATACTGCGTAAGTCATGCAGAAACGCCAGGGCAACCAGCTGTAGCTATCAGGACCACCCCGCAATCACCCCGCAACTAACCAAAGACTGCCAGGCCAGCCGCGCCAGGTTGTCCAAAGACCTCAATCTTGCGTAAGGGAAATTGACCTATGTCAGCGCACACAGAAAAAAAGCAGACCGTCATCGTATCGGGTGGCCTCGTCCGTATCACTGGCAAGCGAGGACACCCTATATGCACGGAGGCAGGATCATCCGTGCGCGCAGTCATGGGGTACTTCCGACAGTTCCCAGGTTTTGAGCGGCACATGACAGAGAGCGCATCAAGAGGCATCAGGTACGCCGTTTTCGTAGGCAAGCAAAACATTGGCGATGGCGACTTGGATAAGCCGGCAGGTTGCGACGTAATTCGGATCGTCCCGGTGATCGCTGGATCTAAGCGCGCCGGCCTACTGCAAACAATTGTTGGCGTGGTGCTGATCGCCCTCTCGCCATTCACAAATGGAGCAACTCTTGCCCCCGGCTTGGCCCTTACTGCAGGTGGTGTAATTCAGATGCTGAGCCCTCAAGCCAAAGGACTTGGCACCCAGGACGGCCCCAATAACCGGCCCAGCTACAGCTTCAACGGCCCGGTCAACACCAGTGTTCAGGGTAACCCTGTGCCGCTGCTATACGGGCGGATGATCGTTGGCAGTGCGGTAATCAGCGCTGGCATTTACTCCGAAGACCAGATGTAGCCAGACTGGTATAAAGTCAGCCATCAACACATGAGGAAGAAATATGCACAGGATTCTGCTCACCGCCGCTGCCGTGTTGCTGGCAGGCTGTTCAAGCACGCCGGTGGAACCTGGTTCGGCCAAGCGCGTGCCTGCCGATCGGGTCTATGCCTACCAGGCCGCCGTCCCGGGTGGTGCTACGTTGGTGGTAAGCCGGGATAACGGGTTTTGGGCTTCGGGTGGCTGTATGGCGACCGTGCTCATTGACGGGAAAAAGGTCGCCCGCATCAACACCGGCGAGGTGGTGAAATTCCAGGTTAAGCCAGGTCGACATATTGTCGGGATAGCTGGTGACGATGAGGGCAGCGGTCTTTGCGCAATGCAAATCGGACAACCTGTTAAAGAAACGGCCTCAGAACTGACCGCGGGCGAAGTTCAGAAGTACCGAATCTCTGGCACACAGAATGGTACGGATATCCGACCTTCGTCTCTGTAATCGCTCA
This sequence comes from Pseudomonas sp. SDO5271_S396, assembly GCF_054071795.1. Taxonomy (NCBI): domain Bacteria; kingdom Pseudomonadati; phylum Pseudomonadota; class Gammaproteobacteria; order Pseudomonadales; family Pseudomonadaceae; genus Pseudomonas; species Pseudomonas sp. SDO5271_S396. The sequence goes on along the minus strand of NZ_JBSVWB010000006.1, from coordinate 36,523 downwards.
TATAACTAAAATGGATACTGGTCAAATGGATGACAAGGAGCGATTCAGTTTCGCTGAAAAGGTTTATTACTACGAGCTCGAAAGAAAAGAGAAGCTCATTGCGAGGCTGAGTTTGCCACTCGCGATATTGGTGGCCCTACTTAGCTTTTTCTCCTACATGCTTGATAAGGCCCCAATAAGCACTGTCGGCACCGTGGCTGTGTTTTTCTGGATTTTCTACTGGTATGCCTGCATATGCTTGGCTGTCGGCGTATGGAATTTCTGGAGAGCTTGGAATCTCCGCGTGTTCGACAAAGCCCTATCCACACTGGAAGAGATCGAGGCTTATAGGGTCTCGATGCTTAAGCTATACGCAGAATTCGAAGACGGAGTGGAAGAGACAGAAAAACAAATGTCTATCTTCATCTATAATCAATACGTTACTGGATCAACTACGAACGCGCTTAATAATGATAGGCGTTTGGAATACTTGAATGAACTGTCGACGTTCATGGCAGCTACAATCTTATTCGCCCTGCTATCGTTCATACCGTTTTATTTGTACCACCATCCATAGGTAGTCGAGATGACCACGCAGAAGCCGCCACCACCACCACCGCCACCGATGAGATTTGTGCGAGACGACAAGCCTCGTCCAAGCCAGCCGCGCCCGCCTGAACCTCCAAGGCGGCCTCGCTAACATCGCTAATAGGGGTGGCTTTGCTGCCGCCCCTCTGCTTAATCCTCCGCTTTGCCCCCCCCCCTTCGCTTCAACAGCACACTGTCATCCCGGGTATGCCTATCCAGATACAGCCTTATTTTGCCTTTTTCGGGCTTTCCGCTTGATAAGTAACACCCAAAGTGCAACAGTATTAGTAGAACGCCCTAACTGATACAGGCATCCATCATGTTCATCCGCGCATACCTCCGAGCCTCCACCGAAGAGCAAGACGCCGGCCGCGCCCGCGCCTCGCTCGAGCAGTTCGCCAGCGACCATAACAAGGTCATCGCTAGCGTGTACCTGGAGAACGCCAGCGGCGCCACCGCCGACCGGCCGGAGCTGCTGCGCCTGTTGAAAGATGCGCGCAAGGGTGACGTGCTGCTAGTGGAGTCGATAGACCGTCTCTCCCGCCTGCCGGTTGAGGACTGGCAAAAGCTCAAAGCCGCTATCGACTCCAAGGGCCTGCGCATCGTCGCGCTCGACCTGCCGACCAGCCACCAGGGAATGCAGGACACCAAGGGCGACGAGTTCACCGGCCGGATGTTGGGTGCAATCAACTCAATGCTGGTGGAGATGATGGCCGCGATCGCGCGCAAGGATTACGAGCAGCGCCGCGATAGACAGGCCCAGGGCATAGAGAGGGCTAAGGCCGCTGGTAAGTACCAGGGTCGGCCAGTGGATGCCGACTTGCACAAGCGGGTGAAGGAGTTGCTCAAGGCTGGTTTAGGTATTCGGGCGACAGCCAGGCACGCGGATTGCTCGACTACTACGGTGCTTCGAATCAAAGAAATGTCTGAGCAAGGGTGAGCGCCAGTCGTAGCACTCAGCACCCGACGCGGTAACGATTTATAACGTTCCACGAAGGTATCTGGCATTTCGCATGCCTCAAGCGCGGCGCACCAAACATAGTAGGCATATCACCCATCATTCGCTGTATCAGCGCATTTTGAGTGGCTTTTTCGAGCGATTCCCACCAATTGGGTGATATATGCAGGTTCTCAAAGTGTTCGAATAGAAAGCAAACGATCCTTGAGGAGAGATCCTCATCGCTAATCTTCTCGAGGGTTTGAATCACCGGAAGGCAGACAGGATCGTCTTCTGGTAGCCACGTAAAGACAACATGACCGTTTTCACCTCCATAGAAAGACGTCACGCTAAGCAGGTGAGGCGTAACAGTGATATCCACCAGATCTTGATGCCGCTTTCCTTCGAAATCTCTTTCAGGCGGGTAGGTGCCACTACACATGACTGGTGGAGGCCCCTCTAAATCGATGATGTACGATCGAACGACGGAATAATCATCGCTGAGAAGTGGCACCTCAAACCGCGGTTTGTGATGCTCGATATCCCTCAATGCTGCGTCTAGGCCGAGCCCTTGGGTGAAATTAAACATCTGCATAGACATTTGGGTGTCTAGTGATCGGCCCCGATCAAGATCTTTCTGCAGCTTTGCTGTCTCCGCAGCCGCCCTCTTCGTATATATCTCCCTTGCATATGCCCGGTAGGCCAACAAAAAGCACTGCTGCTGGCTCCCGCCAAAAACCTCTTTCTCTACTGGTGCGAACAGCTCGTCGTCGTGCGTCGAGCAGAAACCGGAGAATGTCGAAGCTTTACGAATTCCAACCAGTTCGGGATGAAGGAGCCCCTTGTGCTTTGTGAGATTTTCAAAAGAGGGCACAAAGGTCAAAACATGACCATCCCTTGCGATCTCGCTCAGGCTTCCTGAGCGTTGCACGGTATGAGCAGCAATTATTTTGCCAGAGCATTTTTCATGCATCACATCAGGCGCAGAACAAAGCTTTACGGAGAATTCCTTTCTCACAGCAGCACTTATGTCCCAAGGGTTCACACGCGGTTCTTGCTCGCGCCCCAGGTGGCAATGCTTATATTTTTTTCCTGACCCACAGAAACACTGCTCGTTTCTACCGTACTTCATAAAGCCTCCTTGCCAGCAGCTAGCATTCCTACGAAAAAAGCCCCGCAGGATGATTTCCTAGCGGGGCTTTCTGTGCCTGATGCTGTCACCCTGCTGTCACGAAGCAAATGACAATTTCGGCTGACGGCCTAAAAGGCTTGATTTATATGGTGTCCCAGGGCCGGTTCGAACGGCCAACCTTCCCCTTAGGAGGGGGATGCTCTATCCAATTGAGCTACTGGGACAAATGACAGCCATCGGGCCAGAGGGCGCGGCGACGGACGGCGTGCATGTTAACGGCCAGGGTGAGTTTTGTCATGTCGTCCGTAGGCTTTTTGAATGTAGGCCGATCCTTGTCCAGCCCCCCCCCCGTTCTACCCAGCAATTCCGGGTGCTTGGTGCGATCGTGCAAAATGCACTCCCGCAAAATCAAGGTATTGCAAATTGCAACCCGCCACGCCTCAAAAATAGACTTAACTCGTTGATTTTATTCGAATAAAGTCTTGGCACGGCATCTGCAATATTTCTCCTGCAACCTCAATCCGGCAACGCCGCCTGCGGAGAATTCGATCATGAACAGCGCCCTCCTGTTAGCCCTCAATACCGTGGCCCTGGCTGCGCTGGTCATGTTTCATTTCCAGTCGGCGAACAGCGATGACACGGCGCGGATCAGCCAACCCGTTCCTCATCACCTTCAGCAACGCCCGCAACTGGCAGTGATGAACGCCAACGCGCAATCGCCGATTCGCCAGACCCAAGGCACACAGTCAGCACCCGCCACTGAACACTGGGTTTTCTGAGGAAGCTTTCATGAGCAAACCTGCCTGGCTATTTCTTTGCCTGACCCTGAGCACCGCCCTCTTTGGCCTGTCAACCAGTCCCGAGGACGTGCAGACCACGGCATTCATCGCAAGCGGTGTATGCGCCAGCCTGCTGTTGATCGCCCTTGTGATGGGCCGACGAATCAAATTCGACCCGATTTTGCGCTGAACCTTTGCCTCCCGCCGACGCCTATACCTTATGTCGCCTCAACCTCGTAAATCGGCAAATTGCCACTAGTCTTAAAAATAAGGGCAAAAGGCCACTTTGCTATAGGATGTGCGCCCTTGACCCTGTTGCGGCTGGGCTTGCGTGAAGATTGACTGACGGCAGTCCTGATGAAAAAGATTTCCAACCAGTCCGCAAAAATGTAAATGAGTGCTGGCATAAAGCCTTTAGGCAGTTCAATATTTGTCACAGATTTGACGCCAAGGAACTGGCAAATCTGAGGCATGATGCGGCCTCTTTGCAATTCAGGTTGAACATTTGGCTGCAAGCCTTGTCCTAACACACATCTTGCGGCCAATTCCAAAAACCGCTCCCCTGAACTAACCGGTTAAATATATGCGCCCATTGAAACAGGCAATTTATTCCAGCCGTACGGCTGACAAGTTCGTCGTACGTCTGCCAGACGGAATGCGGGAACGCATTGCCGAGGTGGCTCGCAATCATCACCGCAGCATGAACTCCGAAATCATCGCGCGCCTGGAGCAGAGCCTTATTCAGGAAGGTGCGTTGGGCGACGAGTTGAGCATGCGCCTGGACAGCCCCGAGCTGTCGCTGCACGAACGCGAACTGCTGCAGCGCTTTCGTCAGCTCTCCCACCGCCAGCAAAATGCTCTCGTCTCGCTTATTGCGCACGACGTTGAAGCGGCCGCAGAAGCCAATTGATCTGCAACTGAAAGCCGAAGCCAGCCTTGTGCTGGCTTTTTTTTGCCTGGAATTTGCGCAGACATTGGCGTGCTGGCGCCCCGTGCGACTTGACCTATCACGAGATGATGCGATCGCTCGCAAGCCAGCTCCTGCAAAGGAGCCGGCATGCCGGGAAGATCAAAGCAGGAAGATGGTTGCCAAGCCCAGGAAGATAAAGAAGCCACCGCTGTCGGTCATCGCCGTGATCATCACGCTGGCCCCCATTGCAGGGTCGCGTCCAAGGCGGGCCAGGGTCATGGGGATCAATACCCCCATCAAAGCCGCCAACAACAGATTGAGGGTCATGGCCGCGGTCATCACCACCCCCAGGGACCAACTGCCATACAGCATGTAGGCCACCGCACCAATCACCCCGCCCCACACCACACCATTGATCAGCGCCACCGCCAATTCCTTGCGCATCAGCCGTGAGGTGTTGCCGGTGTTCACCTGGTCCAGCGCCATGGCACGCACAATCATGGTGATGGTCTGGTTGCCCGAATTACCACCGATACCCGCCACGATCGGCATCAGCGCAGCCAGGGCCACCAGCTTCTCGATGGAGCCTTCGAACAGCCCGATCACCCGAGAGGCGATAAACGCCGTGATCAGGTTGATCGCCAGCCATGCCCAACGGTTGCGCAGAGAGCGCCAGACCGAAGCAAAGATATCTTCCTCCTCACGCAGACCGGCCATGTTGAGGACTTCGGTTTCACTCTCTTCACGAATCAAGTCGACCATTTCATCGATGGTCAGACGGCCGATCAGCTTGCCGTTCTTGTCGACGACCGGAGCCGAGATCAAGTCGTAACGCTCGAACGCCTGCGCGGCGTCATAAGCGTCTTCGTCCGGGTGGAAACTCACCGGATCGCTGGCCATAACATCAGCCACTTGCTTCTCAGGGTCGTTGACCAGCAGGCGCTTGATCGGCAGCACCCCCTTGAGAATGCCTTCGTAATCGACCACGAACAGTTTATCGGTATGCCCCGGCAGCTCCTTGAGTCGGCGCAGGTAACGCAGCACCACTTCCAGACTGACGTCTTCGCGGATGGTGACCATTTCGAAGTCCATCAGGGCGCCAACCTGATCCTCGTCATAGGACAGCGCGGAGCGGACTCGCTCACGCTGCTGACCATCGAGGGCTTCCATCAGCTCATGCACAACATCACGAGGCAGCTCAGGGGCCAGGTCGGCCAGTTCGTCAGCATCCATCTCCTTGGCGGCCGCCAGGAGCTCGTGATCGTCCATGTCGGCGATGAGGGTTTCACGCACCGAGTCGGATACTTCAAGAAGGATGTCGCCGTCGCGATCTGCCTTGACCAACTGCCAGAGGGTCAGTCGATCATCCAGCGGCAAGGCTTCAAGGATATAGGCGACGTCTGCAGAGTGCAGGTCATCGAGCTTGCGTTGCAGCTCGACCAGGTTTTGCCGATGAACCAGGTTTTCGACGCGATCCTGATTAGGACCTTCCTGGCGGTGCGTGAGGTCTTCGACCACGCGCTGGCGCTGCAGCAGCTCGATGACTTGAGCAAGGCGATCCTGCAGGCTTTCTTGTGTTTTCTTTACTTCTACTTCGGTCATAGGCGAACTCCACTCCCAGCAGCGGGGCACGCCGGAAGGATCAATCAGTCAATTCATGATTGGTGAAACGGGGTACTGAGTAACTACTGGGTAAGTCCATGGAGGTATTCCACAAGCCCCGGCGGGGCTGACGGGCGCAATGATACACCGCCCAACCGCTTTAAATGTTAAAAAACTGGAAAGAACAAGCGCTTGCGAGCCAAAGCTAAGTATTGTCCACACCTATGAAACTGCGACGACACAGCCATAGATGAAAACACATGGGGAGGGAGAAAAAGATGAAACCCGGGACGAATCCTACACAAACCCCAGACGGCAAAAAGCCCGCACTTGGCGGGCTTTTTGTTTGTATGGTGCACTCGACAGGATTCGAACCTGTGACCGCTCGGTTCGTAGCCGAGTACTCTATCCAGCTGAGCTACGAGTGCATTTGTTGCCGCGCATTATAGGCCGTTCAATCTCTATGTAAAGCGATTTTTTCTAGTAATTTCAACAACTTACCGAAAAATCCAGATTGCAACGTACTAAGCAAATAATGGCGGAGAACGGGGGATTCGAACCCCCGACACCCTTGTGAGGTGTACTCCCTTAGCAGGGGAGCGCCTTCGGCCACTCGGCCAGCTCTCCGCAACACGGGGCGTATATTAACCACGTTCATCCCCGTTTGCAAACATAAAAAACGATAAAAATTAAAGGCTTGGTACCCTACCCCTCAATCATCCTTCTCTTCGTCGTTTTCGTCGGTCAGCTGCCGACGTTGCTGTTGCTCTTTCTCTTTCTTCTCATGGCTGATCCGCTGGTAGATCTCCTCGCGATGGACCGATACTTCTTTCGGAGCGTTAACCCCGATACGCACTTGATTGCCTTTGACGCCGAGCACGGTCACGGTGATTTCGCCATCACCGATAATCAGGCTTTCTGCGCAACGACGAGTCAGAATCAGCATACCTTTCTCCTCACGCATTTCAGTTCAGGAACAACAGTCTGCAAAAAAAAGGCCTTCGACCTACAACCCGGAAGCCGTAGCCCTACCGCCTAAGTATTGTCGAGCCCACGCAAAAGAACATGCGCCCCACAAAAAAATGAAAGGCGCGGAAATCCGCGCCTTTCCGGCCTTGCGTTACTCGCCCTGTCGGGCCGGAGCGTCCAGCTCAAAAGCGGTATGCAGCGCGCGTACAGCCAGTTCCAGGTATTTCTCTTCGATCACCACCGACACCTTGATTTCCGACGTGGAGATCATCTGGATGTTGATGCTTTCCTTCGCCAGCGCTTCGAACATGCGGCTGGCCACGCCGGCGTGGGAGCGCATGCCCACGCCCACGATCGACACCTTGGCAATCTTGGTATCGCCGACCACTTCACGGGCGCCGATTTCCTTCGCGGTGTTCTGCAGGATCCGCTCCGCCGCATCGTACTCGTTGCGGTGCACGGTGAAGGTGAAATCGGTGGTGTTATCGTGCGAAACGTTCTGCACGATCATGTCCACTTCGATGTTCGCGCCGCTGATGGGGCCCAGGATCTTGAACGCCACGCCCGGGGTGTCCGGCACGCCACGGATGGTCAGCTTGGCTTCATCACGGTTGAAAGCGATACCGGAAATGATCGGCTGTTCCATGGATTCCTCTTCATCAATAGTAATGAGGGTGCCCGGACCCTCTTTGAAGCTGTGCAATACGCGCAGCGGAACGTTGTACTTGCCGGCGAATTCCACCGCACGGATTTGCAACACCTTGGAACCGAGGCTGGCCATTTCCAGCATCTCTTCGAAGGTGATCTTGTCCAGGCGCTGGGCCACGGACACGACACGCGGGTCCGTGGTGTAGACGCCATCCACATCGGTGTAGATCTGGCACTCATCAGCCTTGAGGGCCGCCGCCAGGGCCACACCGGTGGTGTCCGAACCGCCACGCCCAAGGGTGGTGATGTTGCCCTGCTCGTCCACACCCTGGAAGCCCGCTACAACTACCACGCGACCGGCTTTCAGATCAGTACGAATTTTCTGATCGTCGATCTGCAGGATTCGCGCCTTGGTATGCGCGCTGTCGGTGAGGATTCGCACCTGACTGCCAGTGTAGGACACCGCCGGCACACCACGCTTGTTCAGCGCCATGGCCAGCAAGGCAATAGTGACTTGCTCACCGGTGGACACGATCACATCCAGCTCACGCGGGAGCGGCTGTTGATCGCCGCTGATTGCCTTGGCCAGATCGATCAGGCGATTGGTCTCGCCGCTCATGGCCGACAGCACCACCACCAGGTCATCGCCGGCATCGCGGAATTTCTTAACCTTGTCGGCGACCTGCTCGATTCTTTCGACAGAGCCGACCGAGGTGCCTCCAAATTTCTGTACGATCAAAGCCATTTCTAAGCCGCCTCAGCCCGTAAAGGGGCGCCTAATATCCAATCAACCAGCACCGAACCTGCCCGCGACTAGACCACGGGCCGGTTATCAGTGCCTTAAATACCTGCCTCGACAAACGGCACGGTCAGGGCCAGGGCCGCGTCCAGGCTGGCAGCGTCTACACCACCGCCTTGCGCCATGTCCGGACGACCACCGCCCTTCCCGCCCACTGCCGCGGCGGCTTGCTTCATCAAATCACCGGCCTTGAGTTGGCCAGTCAGGTCCTTGGTTACACCGGCAACCAGAACGACCTTTTCCTCATGGACACCGCCGAGCAGGATCACTGCGCGACCGAGCTTGTTCTTCAACTGATCGACCAAGGCCAACAACGCCTTGCCGTCCTGACCGTCCAGGCGCGCGGCCAGGACCTTCACGCCCTTGACGTCCACCGCAGCCGCCGACAGATCATCGCCCGCCGCGCTGGCTGCCTTGGCTTGCAACTGCTCCAGCTGCTTCTCCAGGGCGCGGTTGCGCTCCAGCACAGCGGACAGTTTGTCGATCAGGTTGTCGCGGCTGCCCTTGACCAGGCTGGCCGCTTCCTTGAGTTGTTCTTCAGCCGCATTCAGGTAGGCCAGGGCCGCAGCGCCTGTCACCGCCTCGATACGACGCACACCGGACGCCACGCCGCCTTCGCTGATGATTTTCAGCAAGGCGATATCGCCGGTACGGTTGGCGTGGATACCGCCGCACAGTTCCACCGAGAAATCGCCACCCATGCTCAGCACACGCACGCTGTCGCCGTATTTTTCGCCGAACAGCGCCATGGCGCCCTTGGCCTTGGCGGTCTCGATATCGGTTTCTTCGGTTTCAACGGCAGTGTTCTTGCGAATCTCGGCGTTGACGATATCTTCCAGCGCCTTGATCTGCTCAGGCTTGATCGCTTCGAAGTGGCTGAAGTCGAAGCGCAGACGCTGGCTGTCCACCAGGGAACCCTTCTGCTGAACGTGCTCGCCCAGTACCTGACGCAGCGCCGCGTGCAGCAAGTGAGTAGCCGAGTGGTTCAGCGAGGTGGCGTGGCGCACATCGGCATCCACCTGGGTGTCCACCGGCGCACCGACTGTCAGGCTGCCCGAAGCCAGTACACCGTGGTGCAGGAACGCGCCACCGGTCTTGGTGGTATCACGCACATCAAAACGACCGGAAGCCGCCTTGAGGAAACCGCAGTCGCCGATCTGGCCACCGGATTCGGCGTAGAACGGGGTCTGGTCCAGGACCACCACACCGTCGTCGCCTTCGTTCAATACATCGACCGACTGGCCTTCTTTATAAAGGGCAACCACCTTGGCCACACCACTGGTGGCACTGTAACCGGTGAACTCGGTGGCAACGTCAACCTTGACCAGGCTGTTGTAGTCCATGCCAAAGGAACTGGCGGAACGTGCGCGCACGCGCTGGGCCTCCATCTCGCGCTCGAAACCTTCCTCGTCGAGGGTCAGGTTGCGTTCGCGGGCGATGTCGCCGGTCAGGTCCATCGGGAAACCGTAGGTGTCGTAGAGCTTGAACACCACATCGCCCGGCACCACGGAACCTTGCAGGTTGGCAAGGTCCTGCTCGAGGATCTTCAGGCCCTGTTCCAGGGTCTTGGCGAACTGCTCTTCTTCGGCTTTCAGCACGCGCTCGATATGCGCCTGGTTCTGCTTGAGCTCCGGGAAGGCTTCGCCCATCTCGGCGACCAGGGCCGCGACGATCCGGTAGAAGAAGCTGCCATTGGCGCCCAGCTTGTTGCCGTGGCGGCAAGCACGGCGAATGATGCGACGCAGCACGTAGCCACGGCCTTCGTTGGACGGCAGCACGCCGTCGGCAATCAGGAAACCGCAGGAGCGAATGTGGTCCGCCACCACTTTCAGCGACGCCTGTTCTTCGTTGGCGCAACCGATGGCCTTGGCAGCCGCATTCAGCAGGCTCTGGAACAGGTCGATTTCATAGTTGGAGTGAACGTGCTGCATCACCGCACTGATCCGCTCCAGGCCCATGCCGGTGTCGACCGACGGCGCTGGCAGCGGGTGCAACACGCCATCGGCGGTGCGGTTGAACTGCATGAACACGTTGTTCCAGATTTCGATATAACGGTCGCCGTCTTCCTCTGGCGAGCCCGGCGGGCCGCCCCAGATGTCGGCGCCGTGGTCGTAGAAAATCTCGGTGCAAGGACCGCACGGGCCGGTATCACCCATGGTCCAGAAGTTGTCGGACGCGTAAGGCGCCCCCTTGTTGTCACCGATACGCACCATGCGCTCGGCGGGTACGCCGACCTGTTTGGTCCAGATGTCGTAGGCCTCGTCATCGCTGGCATACACCGTGACCCAGAGCTTTTCCTTCGGCAGCTTCAGCACGCCGGTCAGGAAGGTCCAGGCAAAATTGATCGCATCCTGCTTGAAATAATCGCCAAAGCTGAAGTTGCCGAGCATTTCAAAAAAGGTGTGGTGACGGGCGGTGTAGCCGACGTTTTCCAGGTCGTTGTGCTTGCCACCGGCGCGCACGCACTTCTGGCTGCTGACCGCGCGGGTGTAGGCGCGCTTTTCCTGGCCCAGGAAGCAGTCCTTGAACTGGTTCATACCCGCGTTGGTGAACAGCAGGGTAGGGTCATTGCCTGGGATCAAGGAGCTGGAGGCGACACGGGTGTGACCTTGCTCTTCGAAGAAGCGAAGGAAGGCTTCACGGATTTCTGCGCTTTTCATTAGGTTCTTCCACGGAGGCTGCGGCCAAAGGCCAGTGCGCAACATCATCAGACGAAGCGACGGCAAAGGGCCGCATTATATCGGCCCTTTGCCGGTGGTACAGCGTGTTTATGCGATAGAGACAGTCAATTAGACGGTCTGCACTGTCATTTTCGGGAAAAGTCGACGAATGTCTGCACGACTTGCTCGATCTGCGCCCGGCTGACGTCCAAGTGCGTGACCATGCGCAGGCGCGGTGCGGCGCTCAACTTGATCCCGCGCTCGGCGGCAAATGCCTTCAGCGCCTGCGCTCGCTCGCCGATCTGCACATAGACCATGTTGGTCTGCACCGGCTCTACCGTGTAGCCGGCCTTGCGCAGTTCATCCCCCAACCATTGTGCGTTGGCGTGGTCATCCACCAGGCGCTGCACTTGATGATCCAGTGCATACAGCCCCGCCGCCGCCAGGAAACCCGCTTGGCGCATACCGCCACCGACCATCTTGCGCAGGCGTCGCGCCTTGGCGATCAACGCCGTGGAACCGCACAGCACCGAGCCCACCGGCGCACCGAGCCCTTTGGACAGGCACACCGACACCGAATCGAAATGCTGGGCAATTTCTCGCACATCCACACCCAACTTGACCGCCGCGTTGTAGATACGCGCGCCATCCAGGTGCAGGGCCAGGCCATGTTCACGAGTAAACGCCCGCGCCCTGGCCAGGTACTCCAGGGGGAGCACCTTGCCCTGCATGGTGTTTTCCAGGGCGAGCAGGCGGGTGCGGGCGAAGTGGAAATCGTCGGGCTTGATCGCGGCCAATACCTGGTCCAGGTCGAGAGAACCGTCCGCCTGCACTTCCAGCGGCTGCGGCTGGATCGAACCGAGCACCGCTGCGCCGCCGCCCTCGTATTTGTAGGTATGGGCCTGCTGGCCGACGATGTATTCCTCGCCCCGTTCACAATGCGCCATCAACGCCAGCAGATTGCTCATGGTGCCGGTGGGCACGAACAACGCGGCGGCAAGCCCCAGGCGCTTGGCCAACTCGGCTTCCAGAAGGTTGACGCTGGGGTCTTCACCGTACACGTCATCGCCACTGAGCGCCGCGGCCATTGCCTCGCGCATGCCGGGGGTGGGTTGGGTCACGGTGTCGCTGCGCAGGTCAATCACAGTCATGGAGCAGGCCTCTGAGGGGATGGGAAAGTCCTTTCTATGGCAGATTACTGCGGGCAACGCCACGGAATATCAAGCCCCGTGGCACCTTCAATCGAATACCAACCAAACAAACCGATATAGCTTATCGATACAGCGGTGGTGCAGTTTTGGAAAAACCGTGTTAAAAACTCTCCGCCGCCAGGGTTCTGGCGGCAACGTTCTCAGGGCGGGGTGCAATTCCCCACCGGCGGTAATTGCGCGCAATGTGCATAGCCCGCGAGCGCTTGGCGCCTCGAACTGCTCACGCAGGACGGCGACAAGGTCAGCAGACCCGGTGTGATCCCGGGGCCGACGGTCATAGTCCGGATGAAGAGAGAACGGGATTGGCACCTGAGGGCCGCGCACCTGTCGTGCTCGCGTACCCTTAAATCCCATTCGATTCATAACGCCCTGTTTTTTTCTTAAACAGGAGTCAGAACATGCAACCCACCGCTATCGACAGCAAGACCAAACACCATCACGGCGAACGTATCGCATTTGTCCAAGCCTGCTGGCACAAGGACATTGTCGACCAGAGTCGCAAAGGCTTCCTCGCCGAAATCATCGCCCAGGGCTATCAGGAATCGGACATCGATTTCTTCGAAGTCGGCGGCGCCTTTGAGCTGCCCCTGCACGCCAAGCTGCTGGCCAAGACCGGCCGCTATGCCGGCGTCGTGGCCGCCGCGCTGGTGGTGGACGGTGGCATCTACCGTCACGACTTCGTGGCCCAATCGGTGGTCAGCGGCCTGATGCAGGTTCAGCTGGAAACCGAAGTGCCGGTGTTCTCGGTGTCCCTGACCCCGCACCACTTCCACGCAGGCAGCGAACACCAGGCATTCTTCCACGATCATTTCGTGCACAAGGGCCAGGAAGCCGCGCGTACCTGCGCCGACACCCTGCAGAAAGTCCGTGCGATCCGTCGCAGCGAGCCTCGCGCCGTCGCGGTCTGAGGCATAAAAAACCCGGTGCACGCACCGGGTTTTCTTTTAGGCCAGGCTGGCCTCGGTGGTCGGCACAATCAATATCCCCGCCCGCAGCCCATTCTTCACTTTCGGATTGGGGAAGATGATGCGTGCGCCCTCCTCCTCGATCACCCAACGGGTCTTGGCCACGTCTTCGGCCAGCAGGTACCCCTGCGCCAGTGGCGAGAAGTTTTCCACGTCTGTCGGCAGGTGCAGGATAAACGCGTCGCTGTGCTTGATGACCTCGCGTGAAACGGCAAACAGCTGCAAACCTTCCAGGCTGTCGGACGTAGGCTCGTTGCCCTCGATGAACTGCTTGAGGCGGTTTTCCAGGCGTGACACGTCCACGCCCTGGTTGTGCCCGAATGGCCGCGCCTTGCCCAGCTCCAGGGTGAACGCCTCGGCCTCCAACTGCTCGTAGGTAAACGCCGAGAAGGTGATCGAGGTCTTGTTCTGCAACAGCACCGCCTCCATGCCGGCAGCGCGCAGCCGCGCCAGCTCATGGCGTGAATGCTGACGCCCCTCCTTCCACGGGTACAACGCGAACTGTTCGATCCGGGAGCCACGAATGGCGGTGTGCAGGTCATAGTGCAGGCGCGAACGCCCCGGCAGGCTGAAAAAGCTGCGGGCCAATTGCTCGAGTTCAGCGGCACGCATCGCTTCGGGGCCGATGTTTTTTTCATGACGGCCGTTGAACAGCCGATTGATGTCCAGTTCGAGATAACGCTCGCCCCGGCGCATGGCCTCGGGGTTGCCGAACAGGAACAGAATACGGGTGCGGGGTTTGATCTCCCCCCGGGCAATGCCATGCAACAGGCGGTCGAGCAGCTCGATCGGCGCCGTTTCGTTGCCATGGATGCCGGACGACAGCAACAGGTCGCTGCCGTTGTCCTTCGCTTCAGGCGGGCGTACTTCGAGCGCGCCCTCGCTGAGCCAGCGCATCTGCACGCCGTCGACAGTCAGTTGAATTTTTTGCGCCGGTTCACGACCGGCGAGGGTCAGTTCAAGCAGTTTGCCGAGGGCGAGCATAAGCAGCTTCCTTAGTGGTTGCAGCCGGGGCCGTGGACGTGATCGTCGTCAGCTTCGAGGTCGGCGGGTTCCATTTCCAGTTGCAGGCTCATCAGGTTGGTGGCCAATGGACGCATCAGCAGGTTGGCGTACTCGGCGTCACCCTCTTCCACGTCCACACCGATCAGCAATTGGCCGCGACCGTCGTGCTGGATCCAGATTTCCTTGCCCTGCCAGACCACGGCGACGCGGGTGCAGGAGGTTTCCAGCTGGGTGCCGTCGGTGTCTTCGAGAATCAGCTTCAGGGTGTCGGTGGTCATAAATAGCTCTCAGCCATGGGTGTAAAAAAGTGGCGTTAATTGATCTGGAAAGGATAAACCGAGCCCAGTTTAAGGATTTGCGTCAGTTCATCCAATGCCGTCCGGCACTCTAGCAGCAATTGCGGGTCAGCCAGGTCGGACTCGGTCAGGCTGTCGCGATAATGCTTGTCGACCCACTGGGTCAGCGTGTCGTACAACGGCGCGGTCATGATAACGCCAGGATTGACCGCCGCCAGTTCGGTTTCGTTCAAGGCCACGCGCAAACGCAGGCACGCCGGGCCACCACCGTTCTGCATACTTTGCTTGAGGTCGAAGACCTTCACTTCGCGGATCAGGCCACCGGAGCTGGTGAGGCCTTGCAGGTATTGCCAGACACGCTCGTTGGCACGGCATTCTTCGGGCACGATCAGCAGCATCGAACCATCGCCACGGCTCAGCAACTGGCTGTTGAACAGGTAGGAACGCACCGCATCCTCGACACTGACCTGGGCCCGCGGCACACATACCGACTGGAAATGGCCGCCCAGCTTGCCCAGCTTGCTCTGCAGCTCGGCGAGCATCTGCTCGGTCTGAAGGAAGGCATCCTCGTGATAGAACAACACCTCGCCATTGCCCACCGCAATCACGTCGTTGTGGAACACGCCCGCATCAATCACTGCCGGGTTCTGCTGGGCGTAGACCACGCCCTCGTCCTTCAGGCCGTGCAAACGGGCAACCGCCTGAGACGCTTCCAGCGTCTGGCGCGCCGGATACTTGTGCGGTGCAGGGTAACGGGTATCGAAAGCACTGCGCCCAAACACGAAGAATTCAACGCCCGCCTCGCCGTAGTCGCGGCAGAAACGCGTGTGGTTGGCTGCGCCTTCATCGCCGAATTGCGCCACTGCCGGCAACGCCGCGTGGTGGGCAAAGTGCTGCTGATCGGCAAACATCGCCCCCAGCACACGGCTGGTGGTCGGATGTTCGATGCTGCGGTGATATTTGCAGTTGAGGTTGGCAGCGGTGAAATGCACGCGGCCATCCGCCGTATCGGCGCTCGGGCTGACGGTCGCGGCGTTGGCCACCCACATGCTCGACGCCGAGCAACTGGCAACCAGCAACGGCATGGCCTGCTTGGCCGCCTGCTGGATCACTTGCGCATCGGTACCGCTGAAGCCAAGGTTGCGCAGGGCCGCCACATCAGGCCGCTCCTGCGGCGCCAGCACCCCCTGCACAAAACCCATGTCCATCAGGGCCTTCATTTTTTGCAGGCCCTGCAACGCCGCTTCCTTCGGGTTGGAAGACTGCTGGCTGTTGCTCTGGGACGCGACGTTGCCATAGGACAAACCGCCGTAGTTATGGGTCGGCCCCACTAGACCGTCAAAATTGACTTCATAGGATTTCATCGGCGAGGCTCCACGAACATCTGTATTTTTATAGGCATCAACTGCAGATCTATATCTGTCATTCCGATTAACTGTGGGAGCTGGCTTGCCTGCGATAGCATCACCTCGGTTGTACTGAAAGACCGAGTCGTCTGTATCGCAGGCAAGCCAGCTCCCACATTAGATCGGTGCCACCTTCACTTGAGTGTTACACCGGGCGTCAGCGTCGCAGGCACTGCCAGACTTGGAGTCTCCAGCGACGCCACCGGATATGCACAATAATCCGCCGCGTAATACGCGCTGGCGCGGTGGTTGCCCGACGCTCCGACCCCACCGAACGGCGCGGTACTGGCGGCGCCGGTGAGTTGTTTGTTCCAGTTGACGATCCCGGCGCGGCTTTCCAGCCAGAATTGCTGGTAACGCGCTTCGGAATCCGACAACAAACCGGCCGCCAGGCCGTACTGCGTGTTGTTGGCCTCGGCAATCGCCGCTTCGAAATCAGCGTAGCGGATCACCTGCAACAGCGGGCCGAACAGCTCTTCATCTTCACGCTCGGTCACCTCGGTCACGTCGATGATGCCCGGGGTCAGCAATGCAGCCTGGTCCTGGGGCTGGGTCATTTCCAGCAACGCCACCGCGCCGTTGGCCAGCAGCAGCTCCTGGGCGTCCATCAAGGCTTTGGCAGCCGCGAGGGAAATCACCGAACCCATGAACGGCGCCGGCTGCCGGTCGAACGCACCGACTTCAAGGGTGGCGCTGACCACCACCAGGCGCGCCAGCAAGGCATCGCCCCACGCGCCTTGCGGTACCAGCAAACGACGCGCACAGGTACAACGCTGGCCGGCGGAGATGAACGCCGACTGGATAATGGTGTAGACCGCCGCGTCCACATCGGCCACTTCGTCCACCACCAGCGGGTTGTTGCCGCCCATTTCCAAGGCCAGGATCTTGTCGGGGCGCCCCGAGAACTGTTGGTGCAGATGGTTGCCTGTGCGGCTAGAACCGGTGAAGAACAGACCGTCGATACCCGGGTTGGCCGCCAGGGCGATACCGGTTTCCCGCGCACCTTGCAGCAGGTTCAACACGCCCGCCGGCAAGCCAGCCTGGATCCAGCATTGCACGGTCAGCTCGGCCACCTTCGGCGTCAGTTCGCTGGGCTTGAACAACACGGTGTTGCCGGCCAGCAACGCCGGCACGATGTGCCCGTTCGGCAAGTGTCCCGGGAAGTTATAGGGGCCAAACACCGCCACCACGCCGTGGGGCTTGTGACGCAGCACGGCAGTGGCGTCGCCCAGGGGCCCGCTCTTCTCGCCGGTGCGTTCGCGGTAGCTCTGTACCGAGATGGCGATCTTGTTGGCCATACTGGTGACTTCAGTGGCCGACTCCCACAGCGGCTTGCCGGTTTCCTCGCCAATGCACCGGGCGATCTCATCGGCCCGGCTTTTCAGGGTGGCGGCAAAGGTCTCCAGAATCGCAATACGCTCTTCCAGCGGGCGCCGGGCCCAGGCCGGAAACGCTTGGCGCGCGGCCTGCACGGCGGACTCGACCTGCTCGACCGTGGCGCCATGACCGGCCCACAACACCTGCTGGGAAACCGGATTGCGCGACTCGAACAGTTCACCCTGGCCAGCCAGCCAGCTCCCAGCGATATACAACGAACTCATGACTTGGACTCCCGGGCAGCGGACAACGGTACGGCACGCACTTGATCACCCGCGATCAGTTGCAGGCGTTTGGCGGTGAGCGGGTCGACCACCAGCGTGCCTGCCGCCAGCCGTGCAGGGGCGGCGGTGATGCGGCAATCTTCACGTTTACGGTTATGGATCAGGAACGGGGTGGCATCGTCTCCCGGCGTGCCGATCGCCAGCACCAGGGTCTCGCTGTCGCGTACCGCTCGGATCTTGCTGGTTTCGCACTCCACCGCCGGGCCGGCGTCGAAGATGTCGACATAGCCTTGATAGCTGAAGCCTTCGCTCTTGAGCATGCTCAGCGCCGGCTCGGTGTCGGGATGCACCTTGCCGATCACGCTGCGCGCGTCCTCGGACAAAAAGCAAGTGTACAGCGGAAACTTCGGCATCAACTCGGCGATGAACGCCTTGTTGCCCACCCCGGTCAGGTAGTCGGCCTGGCTGAATTCCATCTTGAAGAAGTGGCGCCCCAGGCTTTCCCAGAATGGCGAACGCCCGGCGTCATTGGACACGCCGCGCATCTCGGCAATGATCTTGTTGCCGAACAGTTGCGGGAACTCGGCAATGAACAGCATGCGCGCCTTGGCCAGCATGCGACCGTTGAGCCCGCTGCGGTAATCGGCATGCAGGAACAACGAGCACAGCTCGGAATTGCCGGTGAGGTCGTTGGCCAGGAACAGCGTCGGAATCTCGCGGTAGATATTCAATTCCTGGGACGCACTGACGGTCAGGCCCACCCGGAAGTTGTACCACGGCTCGCGCAGGCCGACGGCACCGGCGATGGCGGAAATGCCCACCACGCGGCCTTCGTCGTTTTCCAGCACGAACAGGTAGTCGGCATCGCCACGCCCGGCGTCGCCGCGAAAGGTCTTTTCAGCCCAGCCCACTCGATGGGTCAGGCGCGCTTCATTGGCCGGCAAGGTGGTCAGGCCGGTGCCGGTGCTGCGCGCCAGATCAATCAGGGCGGGTAAATCGCTGCTGCGTACGGGACGAACGATCATGCTATCTCCTCGAACGGGCCGCTGTTGTCAGCCACCCGCAAAACTCCGCTTTTAAACCGCTACCAGGCGCACGCTCGCGCCTTCGCCGACGCCCAGGGCTTCCGCCGCTGCCAGGTCCAGAGTCACCGGCTTGCCGGGCGCGTAGTCCAGCTCCAGCATCACCGCGCGGTAATCCTGCAGTTGCGCGTTGCTCACCAGGTACTGGCGGCTCGCCCCCTTGACCATCTCGCCGATCTTCACCGGCACCACGCGGCTCTGGGCAATCGAGCGAATCCCCGAGACCCGGGCGTGCAGCGTCGGGCCACCGTCAAAGATGTCGATGTAGTGGTCGGTCTCGAAACCTTCGCGCATGAGGATGTCGAAGGTGATCTGTGCCCGTGGGTGCACCTGGCCCATGGCTTCCTGCGCCTCATCCGGCAACAGCGGCACGTAGATCGGGTAGTGCGGCATCAGCTCGGCGAGGAAGGTGCGGCTTTTCAGCCCGCACAGGCGCTCGGCCTCGGCGTAGTTGAGGTCGAAGAAATTACGACCGATGGCGTCCCAGAACGGCGAGTCACCGTGCTCGTCGCTGTAACCGACGATCTCGGTCACCACCGAGTCGGCAAAACGCTCGGGATGGCTGGCGACGAACAGCAGACGGCCACGGGAATTGAGCTCCGACCACGGCGAACCCACCAGCTCGGGTTTCACGTAGAAACTGGTGAGCAGGCTGTTGCCCGTAAGGTCGTGGCACTGGGAAAGCACGTGGATCTTGTTGTGGATCTTCAGCTCGCGGGAGGCGTGCACGAAGGTCTCGTTGCGGAAACTGTAGAAAGGCTCGGAATAACCGGCCGACGCGACGATGGCCGAGCAGCCGGCGAGCTTGCCGGTCTCGGTGTCTTCGAGCACGAAGAAGTAGCTTTCTTCACCGTTGAAGCTCACCTCGGCCGCGAAGGACGCTTCGCTGGCCGCGATCTTGTCGCTCAGGCGTTCCACATCGTCCGGCAAGGAGGTGACACCAATCGGGCTGTCCGCAGCCAGACGCTGTACCTCGCCCAGATCAGCCATTTGCGCGGGGCGCATCACCAGCATGGTGTCACTCCTTAACTCGAAAACTCACAGAGGAAAAAAATACCGGACACACCGTCGGGACTCACCCGAAGACCAATGTGGGAGCGGGCTTGCCCGCGATAGCAGTTTGTCAGTTGATAGATCAGATGCTGATCCACCGCTATCGCGGGCAAGCCCGCTCCCACACTTGGAAACGGTCCGGCCAATAAATGTGTCGCTATCAGCCTTGCGTCAGCACCTTCACCGCACGCTCAAAACGGTCCAGGCCTTCCTGGATGTCCGCCTCTTCCACCACCAGGCTCGGGGCGAAGCGCACCACGTCGGGACCGGCTTGCAGGATCATCAGGTTTTCTTTTTCGGCGGCGTTGAACACGTCCTTGGCCTTGCCTTTGAACGCATCGCTCAGCACGCAACCGAGCAGCAGGCCCATGCCGCGCACTTCGGTGAAAATGCCGTACTGCTTGCCGATCTGCTCCAGGCGCGCCTTGAACTGATCATGCTTGGCCTTGACGCCATTCAGCACCTCAGGGGTGTTGATCACGTCGATCACCGCCTCGGCCACTGCACACGCCAGCGGGTTGCCACCATAGGTGGTGCCGTGGGTGCCGACCACCAGGTGCTTGGCCAGCGCTTCAGTGGTGAGCATCGCGGCGATCGGGAAACCACCCCCCAGGCTCTTGGCGCTGGTGAGGATATCGGGCGTCACGCCGTAGTGCTGGTAGGCGAACAACTGACCGCTGCGGCCCATGCCGGTCTGCACTTCGTCGAACACCAGCAGCGCATTGTTGGCGTCGCACAGTTCACGGGCGCCTTGCAGGTAAGCCAGCTCGGCCGGCAACACGCCGCCTTCGCCCTGGATCGGCTCCAGCACCACGGCACAGGTCTTGTCCGAAACAGCGGCTTTCAGCGCTGCCAGGTCGTTATAAGGAACGTGGGTGATGCCGGTAATTTTAGGGCCGAAACCATCGGAGTACTTCGACTGGCCACCGACGTTGACGGTGAACAGGGTACGCCCGTGGAAGCTGTTCAGCGCGGCAATGATCTCGTACTTCTCGCTGCCGAAGCGGTCGAACGCGACGCGACGGGCCAGCTTGAATGCCGCTTCGTTGGCCTCGGCACCGGAGTTGCAGAAGAACACACGCTCGGCAAAGGTGGCGTCGATCAGCTTGTGCGCCAGGCGCAGGGCCGGCTCATTGGTGAAAACGTTGGAGACGTGCCACAGCTTGTTGGCCTGTTCGGTCAAGGCACCGACCAGCGCCGGGTGGGCGTGGCCCAATACGTTGACCGCGATGCCGCCGGCAAAGTCGATCAGCTCGCGACCCGCCTGGTCCCATACGCGGGAACCTTCGCCACGCACGGGGATGAACGCGGCGGGGGCGTAGTTGGGAACCATGACCTGGTCGAAATCGGCACGTTGCACCGGGGCTTGCTCAACGGACATCGGAGTCTCCTGAAGAGGAACGCCTGCCTGGAACTGGCGGGCGATGCAGGGATTGTAAGGACAGTTTTCAGTGCGGCCTTGTCGCCAAGCGACAACTTCTTATAGCGCCAACCCGCGATTTTGGCGGGTTTACGCCAATGCGACAAATAGCATCGCAATGGCGCAGTTTAAACTAACTATCTAAGGCCGGCGGCGTGAAACACGCTGATCTACTGAGGCGCTTTATTGTCCATCAGAGCTTCAGCATGCCTATACCCACTGCCCCCACCCAACCCGACAGCCACTATCAGCCCCTCAAAAGCGCCATTCCAGCCTGGCTGGGCATGGCCTCCAGCGCCAAACGACAAGCACTGGCCCAAGCCACGCCGCGCCCCTTGCCGCCAGACGTCGAATTCAAGCGCCTTAATGCCGCTCACTGGCAGGCGCAAAATGCGGTGGATGACGCACTCAAAAGCGTAAAAAGCCCTCAGGCATTTGCCCAAGAGATGCTGGAACAGGCGCTGTCGACCCGCTACGGTCTGGACATCGACAGCACAGAGACCTTTCTGCACCTCTACATTCCCCTTAAAACACCTTGGCTTGGGATCCCATCCGGCGGCGCACGCACCTGGACCGTGTCCCTGCTGGATGCCGCGCTGCATAACTTCGAACACGATGAAACCGTGGAAGGCGCGTTCGAACCCGCCTCCACCTTCATCACCCGCCCCTCCGCCAGCGGGCAATTCAAAACCCTGCCAACCCTGCGACGAACCCTCACGGTCTACACGTTCACCAGCCTGTGCCGCGAACTCGACATCGGTGCAACATATCAGCGTTATCTGCGCGAGCAATTGGGCATGACCGAGCCGGTCAGCGCGGCAGTCCTGAAACTCAAAGTGGTCGCCAGCCAGAAAGCCGCCTTGCGTACAGCCTTGCGACTGGCACGCCTGCGCGGTGATATCCAGGACGATTACGCGCAGCAGATCGAACGCTTACTGCTGGGCCATAGCGACCTGAAACTGGGCGACCTGCCCCTGCGCTGCCAGGACTTGACCATGATGGGGGCACCGCTGAGCGGCATTCTGTTGCTCTCCCCCGATCTGGAACGCATCCGCTCAGTACCGCGCCTGCTGGCCTATGTGCCCGACGACCCGCAGCATCCCCTCAAAGAATATGCCTCGCCATTGGCCTTCAAGCAGGCCATCACGCAACAACTGCGCGACCCTGACTATCAAGCCTTTTTCAGCCGCTTTGTCGCCCACGAACACCGTGGTGTGTTTTTCGCCGGCCTGAGCCAACGCCTGGGGCGAATCACCTGGCATCCCCCCAAACCCGGCAGCGGCCTGGCCCCCTGGCGAATGCAACCGACTGACGACCCCAAGTTGCAATTTGTCGTCACACCGATCAACGGTGACGTGTGGCTGCACCTGTATCAGCAGAAACTCAACCAAATCCTCAACGATGCGCGCAGCCAGGCGGTGGCGACCGCCGATGTCGATCGTAAGGCCCGCTGGGCGCTGTGGGACTCCTTTGTGAACGTGGCAGCATCGATCCTCAACGCCGCGCTGTTGGTCGTCACGCCGTTCATTCCCGGGCTGGGCGAGTTGATGCTGGGCTACATGGCCTATCAACTGCTCGACGAGGTATTCGAGGGGGTAGTCGATTGGGCCGAAGGTGATACACGTGAGGCCTTCAGCCATTTGATGAGCGTTCTCCAATCGCTGGTGGAACTGGGCGGCTTCGGCGTCGGCAGCACGATTGGCGTGGCGGAGTTACGTAAAGCGTTGCCCGAGAAGGTGGTCAAATTCATCGAGCGCTTCAAGCCGGTGACCCTGGCCAACGGCAATACACGCTACTGGAAGCCTGACCTGTCACCCTATCAACGTGACCTCAGCCTGCCGTCAGGCACGAGTCGTAATGAGCACGGCCTGCACAGTGTACGCAGTGAATCGATGCTGGCACTGGAGGGCAAACTGTACGCCGTGGAAAAAACCGCCAACAGCGCGCATTACAGGATCAAACACCCCACACGCCCCGACGCTTATGCCCCTCTGGTGCGTCACAATCACGCAGGCGCCTGGCACACCGAGCTGGAGCGCCCACTGCAATGGGACCGCGCCACCCTGTTGCGCCGCCTGGGCCACAAGGCACAGGGGTTGAGCGCGGCAGATCGCGAACTCGCCCTGAGCCTGAGTGGCGTGCAGGAAAACGCGCTGCGCAAGATGCACGTTGATTGCCAACCCGTGCCGCCCCTGCTTGACGACAGCCTGGCGCGCCTGCGCATCGACCGCGAGCTCCAGCAGTTGATCGATAACCTGCGCAGTGACGCCCCCGAGGCGTGGCGCAGCATCGACCCCCAGGACCTGCTGCAACTGCTGACCACCCACGGCAACTGGCCGCCCGGCAAATCGCTGCGTGTTCTCAACGCTCAGGGTCAAGTCACCTGGAGGTTTGGCGATCAGACCAAACCTGCGGTGCAAATCCACGAGGCCCAGCTGAAAAACGACGATCTGCTCAGGGCGGTCCTCGAACGCCTGACACCGGATGAACTGCGTACCCAGTTCAGCGAACGCATCGGTGATCCGCAACTAAGCCTGGACACCCGCACCCGCCATCTGCGCAAACGCCTGGCAGAACAGGCCGAACGCCATCGCGCGTCGTTGTTCGACTCACGTTACGGTGTGCTGGGCTACGCCACAACGCCTTACACCCGACAGTTGCTGGAAAGCACGCCGGGGTTGCCGGTGAGCGTGGCAGATCGGCTGGTGAGCGACGCAAGCGGCGCGGAGCTGGAGGCAATGGACCAGCGACGCACCCCACCCCGCCTGGCCGACCTGGCCCAGGCCGCGCTCCAGGAAGTGCGGCTCAACCGTGCCTACGAAGGCCTATATCTGGACTCGCAGCAGAGCGTCGACACGGACCGGCTGGCCCTTAACACCCTGCGACTGCTGCCGGGTTGGTCGGACCAGGTTTACCTGGAAGCCCGGCACCTCAGTGTCGATGGCGCGTTGTGGAATGCCATTGGCCCGGCTGACGCGCCTGTCCGCAGGACACTGGTTCGCCTCGACTCGGGCCTGTACGCGCCGTACGAAGGCAGTCACGCACTGTTCGGCGAAACCGACCTGTACGGCGCCATTCTGCACGCCCTGCCCGATGCACAACGAAAAGCACTGGGCATCGAGATCCATGACGGACTCAAGCTGCGCCAGCACCTGGCCCGGGGCCCCTTGGCACGCGACACGTTGCGCGTGCTGCTCGACACACCCAAGGCCGAACCCATGCGCATCGAAACCCTGCGACTGCTCGGCAACACCGAAGGCTACGCCGGCGAAGCCCCGGCCCCGGCCCAGCCGCCCACACTGCAACAGCGCGCGCGGACGCTGTTTCCCATTCTGCAAGAGCAACAGATCCAACAGTTGATCGATCACTTGCAAGCGCACCCCGGCGGTACGGATGCAGCCCTCACGGAACTGGAAGCCGACTACGCACAACTCGAGTCGTCGCTATCGGACTGGCAGCAAAACATTCCGGCGCAACATCCCCGCACCGGCACCCCTCTCAGTGCGGGCCGGCGCCGCTACGAGCGGCAAAACCGCCGCCACATTGCCGAGCAGATACGGCGCAGCTGGCGCCGCGAAACCGAGGCCGACAACTACTACGAGGACCCTGCGCGTGACGGGTTCACACTGCGCCTTGAATGGCCAATCCTGGGTGAACTGCCCGAGTTGGGCAATGAGCTGACGCACATCTCGCTTCTGTCGATCCTGGGCACCGAAGGTACCTTGGGGGTCGCACGTTTTATCGAACGATGTCCTCGTGTGCGACACCTGGAAATCCGGGAGATTCCCCTCACCGAATGGCCGTCCGCAATCAACACGTTGCCAAACCTGCGTGTCTTGAGCCTGGACAATTGCCATATCACCCTGACCGCCGAAAGCGCCGCGCAACTGGCAACGATGAGCCGCCTGGAAGCGTTGAACCTGCACCAGAACCCCCTGGGCCAGGTACCGGATGTTCAAGCGATGCGCGATCTGCAAGTACTCGACCTGTCCAGTACCGGGATTGATCGAATACCCACCGGCCTGCTGAACCTGCAGAACCTGGAAACGGTTTTCCTGAGTGGCAACCGCATCCGCGAACTCCCGCCCACGCTGTTCGATCTGTCGCCCTCGATCAGTCAGCGTTTCGACCTGTCCGACAACCCATTTTCGTTGCCCACACTGGAGCGCATCAAAACCTACTATCAGCGTCATGCCACTTACTGGGAGGCCGACGCTGCCGACGTCGACCAGCGGGATACACGCCTGCTCTTCCCCTCGCTCAATAACGATGAGGTCAACAAGTTCATCTTCAGTCTGCCCGGGGATATCGAAGCCGGCAGGCGCGAACTGGCACGATTGGCCGATGAGTTGCAAACCCTGCTCAAAGAGCTGGCCCAGTGGTCGAGCCAGGCAGAGTTGCCGGACCTTGAACAAGCCAGACGGCAGGCCCTGCATCGCCTGCTGGAAAAAAGTTGGCGCCGGGAAACGCCGCAGGACACACAACAGGTGCATGTGCTATCGCTGCCTCCGGTCCTGGCTGGAGACCTGCCTGCGCTGAGTGCCAGGTTCAAGCATATTGGCTACCTGAGCATCGACGGCAATCGCGGTCCTTTAGTGCCCAATAACTTTCTCAAGAGCTTTACGGCACTGGATATTCTCGGTATCCAGAACGCAAAACTGGGGGATATTCCACCATCGGTATTCGACTTGCCCTCGCTCACGCACCTGGATCTGTCACGCTGCGGCGTCACCCTGTCAGAGACCAGCCGCCAGGCGCTGGCAGGCATGACCCGCCTGGAACACCTGGACCTGGCCCACAACCCGCTTGGTCTCGTGCCGGACTTCCGTCAGTTGACCCGCCTCAAGGGTGTCATGCTGCAAGACACCGGCCTACGACAAATTCCTCCAGGTTTGCTGAGCCAAGACCGGTCCATAGTCATCAACCTGAGCTTCAACGCCATCGAAGAGCTGCCCGATACCAGCATCACGCTGCCTGTCACGGCAACCCACAACGTCAACCTCTACGCCAACCCGCTATCGCGCCGCAGCCTTGAGCTGATCAAGACCTACTGCCAACGCACCGGAGAGTTTTTCAATATCCAAAGCCCGCTGGCCGAACGCGAAAAAGTCGAGGCGCTCTACCCGCTGCTGCTGGAGAACGAAGCGAATCGTTTTGTCTTCATGCTGCCCGGCGCCATGGACGATGTCGCCGGGCATCTCACACGCCTTGAGGCCGAGTATGCACAACTGACCACAGACCTTGAGGAATGGGTCGTGGATGTACCGCAGCGTCACCCGATCCTGGATGTCGCGCTGGATGACGCCGCCCTAGCCCGGGAACAACTGGAACGAGGTAACTTCAAGACCCTGCTGGAACAAGCCTGGCGCCGCGAAAGTGCGGAAGACGAAGAAAACCTCGAGGATGAACTGACCCATAGCCTGAGCCTCGACACCCCGATTCTGGGCGCGTTGCCGCAACTGAGTGCGCGTTTTGAACATATCTCGCGATTCGAATTCACCGGGAACGGCACCACCACTTCTCTGGACGGCACGCTAAGGTGTTTTCCCAACCTGCAAACCTTGAACGTGCACCATTGCGCCCTGGGGACGTTGCCTGATGCACTGTTCAGCATGCCCAAACTGTCCACCCTTGAACTGAACGACTGCGCCATCAGCCTGACAGCCGACACCGCGCGCGCTTTCGCCGACTTGAGCACCCTGGACATCGTCGACATGAGCCACAATCCTCTGACCCTACCCCCCGATGTCACTGGCATGAACCAGCTGGCCTCCCTGCACCTGCGAAGCACGCAGATTCGCACAATGCCGCCCGGAGTGTTCCAACTGGCCGAACTGCAAACGCTGGACTTGAGCCAAAACCAGATCTCGGAGATCCCCGCCGACCTGCTGGAAATGATTCCTCCCTTCGATGGCGACTGCGATTTGAGCGGTAACCCGCTGTCAGCCCAAAGCCTGAACTACCTCAGGCGCTACTTCGAGCGCACAGGCATTGAGTTTCAGGTGGACGAAGCTACACGGGATGAACAAGGCAGCCCACTCCCACAGCCGTTTGCGCCGATGCAGGAAGAATGAGGTGACTCAGCCACGCTCGGCAGGCACCGACGACAGCTCGAACGGGCTGCTGCTGCGGCGCTGGTTGCGGTCTTCGCGAGGGGTGGCGCCAAAGAAGTTGCGGTAGGCACTGGAGAAGTGCGGCCCCGAGGAGAAGCCGCACGACAGGCCGATCTGGATGATCGACTTGCTGGTCTGCATAAGCATCTGGCGCGCCTTGTTCAGACGCAATTCCAGGTAGTACTGGCTGGGGACGCGGTTGAGGTATTGCTTGAAAATGCGTTCGAGTTGTCGTCGCGACACGCATACATGCTGGGCAATTTCGTCGGTGGTCAGCGGTTCTTCGATATTGGCTTCCATCAACAGCACCGCCTGGGTCAGCTTCGGATGGCTGGAGCCCAGGCGGTTTTGCAGCGGAATACGCTGGCGCTCGCCGCCTTCGCGGATTCGCTCCACCACCAGCTCTTCGGAAACAGCCCCGGCCAGCTCGGCACCGTGGTCACGGGCCAGCACCGCCAGCAGCAGGTCGAGTACCGACATGCCGCCGCAGGCGGTCAAGCGGTCGCGGTCCCAGTCGAACAGATGGCTGGTGGCAATGACCTTGGGGAAGCGCTCGGCGAAATCGTCCTGCCAACGCCAGTGCACGGCGGCGCGGTAGCCGTCGAGCAGACCGAGCTGGGCCAATGGATAAACGCCGGCGGACAAGCCGCCGATCACACACCCGGCGCGCACCAACTGCTTGAGGGCGGTGCTCAGTTGGGAGGCGACCACGGTCGGCGGTTCGTCCGCCAGCAGGAACAGTTTCTGGAAACCTTCGAGCTTTCCGGCCCATGCCTCGCCCGGCAATTGCCAGGCGCCGTCGGTGGCAGGCTCGGCGAGCAGGAACGACAGCTCGTAGACCACCTCCGGATGCACCCGCTGCGCCACGCGCAAGGCCTCCTCAGCCAGCGCAAGCGTCAGTGCCTTTGTGCTGGGCCAGATCAGGAAACCAATTTTATGGGCGGTCATGGAGTGCTATCCGAAGCGAGTAACGGTAATGAAGACAAAGGCCAATGCTAGCCCGGAAACCAAAACAAATCTCAAAACAAACTGCGATCAAAGGTGGGAGCTGGCTTGCCTGCGATAGCGGTCATCAGTGGGCAAATCTGTTTCTGATAGACCGTTATCGCAGGCAAGCCAGCTCCCACAGGGGATCAAGGCCAAACTCAAGACTGTGGAGCATGCACTACTTAAATGCACAAAAGCAGCCTTGATTATTTCAAGCTGCCGGACAGGAACTGCTTGAGGCGCTCCGACTGCGGGTTCACCAGCACTTCACGCGGGTTGCCACGCTCTTCGACGATGCCTTTGTGCAAGAACACCAACTGGTTGGACACTTCACGGGCAAAGCCCATTTCGTGGGTCACCACCACCATGGTACGGCCTTCCTGGGCCAGGTCCTGCATCACCTTGAGCACTTCGCCGACCAGCTCGGGGTCCAGTGCCGAGGTGGGTTCGTCGAACAGCATCACCTCGGGCTCCATCGCCAGGGCACGGGCGATGGCCACGCGCTGCTGTTCGCCACCGGACATATGCCCGGGGAACGCATCCTTACGATGACCCACGCCGACTTTGGCCAAGTAATGCTCGGCCTTTTCGCGGGCCTCTTTTTTCGACACGCCCAATACATGCACCGGCGCTTCCATCACGTTTTCCAGCGCGGTCATGTGTGACCACAGGTTGAAATGCTGGAACACCATCGACAGGCGCGAACGCATGCGCTGCAACTGCTTGGGATCGGCGGCCTTCATGGCGCCGTCCTTGTTGGCCACCAGTTTCAGCTCTTCGTTGTTGAGCAGAATCTTGCCGGCGTGGGGCTGCTCCAGCAGGTTGATGCAGCGCAAAAAGGTACTTTTGCCCGAACCACTGGAACCGATGATGCTGATCACATCACCAGCCGCGGCGGCCAGGGACACGCCTTTGAGCACTTCATGACTGCCATAGCGTTTATGCAGGTCTTGGACTTCAAGTTTGTACATGCGGTCGGTTCTCACAAAAACAGGTGGTCAGTCGTTGAGCAAGCGCCCGTGCCGCAGCGCTTCGCGCCCCGCCACCTTGGCCAGCCAGAAACCCGCTTGGGCATAACGCAGCCGTTCAACGGCAAACAACACCCCGGACGTACCCGCGCGCACGATGCTCACGCGGTCGGTCAGGGGATCGATCACTTCAAACAAGGGGTCGCCCGCCTCCACCCGATCACCGGCTTGACGCAGGTAACTGATGACGCCGGCGTGGGGGGCGAAGAGCAATTCGGTGCCTTCGAACGGCACGCCTTCGCAGGGTTCGTGTTGCGGCGCAGGCCATTCACCCTTGATCAGGCCCTGCTCGGCGAGGAACGCGAGGATGCCCTCGGCATGAAAGATCGCCTCGTCGCGGCCGGTATCGGCTTGACCGCCCAGCTCCAGGGTCGTCGCCAGACAAGCCAAAGGCACCTGCGCCTGCGGGAACAGGCGCGACAACCGCAACCACGGCAGCGAACAGGCCTCATCGAACGAGCTGCCACCGGAGTCTTCCGCCAGCAGGCCGACCTTCACGTTCAGGTGCGCCGACAGTGAACGCCACTGCGGCCAGTGCTGCGGCAGCGCGTACATGTGCAGCGCAGCCTCGGCATCGCAATGCAGGTCGAGCACCACATCGGCGGTGCAGGCATGGCTCAGCAACAGGCGCTGCATGCCTTGCAACTGGCTGCTCGGCTCGGGCAGCGCGTCGAGTACGTCGGCCATGGCCTGGCGGATCAGGCGCACGTTGGCGTGGGGATCATCTCCCAGTTTGCCGTCGACCCGCGCCGCCACTGGCTCGCTCAGCTCGACGAAATCGCGATTGAAATTCTTGCCGCTGCCAATCTCGAAACGCCCCTGATGACTGCCTTGCAGCAACTGACCCAAGCCCATTGGATTGGCCACAGGCACCAGCTCGATCACGCCGTTGAGGGCGCCTTGTGCTTCCAGCTCGGCGAGGCGTTTTTTCAGCTCCCAGGCGGCGCGCATGCCCGGCAACTCATCGGCATGCAGGCTGGCCTGGATATAGGCCTTGCGCTCGCCACTGCCGAAGCGAAACACGCTCAGTTGGCGCTCGCAGCCCAGGTGCCCCCAGGGCAACAGGTGATCGATACGTTCCATATCAATGCTTCCGTGGAGCCAGGTAGCTCAGCCAGCGGCGCTCGGCCAACTTGAACAGGCGCACCAGGATGAAAGTGAGGCACAGGTAGAAAACACCGGCGGTGATATACGCCTCGAACGGCAGGTAGAACTGGGCGTTGACCGTGCGCGCGGCACCGGTGATGTCGATCAGGGTGACGATGGAGGCCAGGCTGGTGGTCTGCAGCATCATGATCACTTCGTTGCTGTACTGCGGCAGCGCACGGCGCAGGGCCGACGGCAACAGGATGCGGCGGTACAGCTTGTAGCGCGACATGCCCACGGCCTTGGCCGCTTCGATTTCACCATTGGGCGTGGCCTTGAGGCTGCCGGCGATGATCTCGGCGGTGTAGGCGCTGGTGTTGATCGCAAAGGCCAGGCACGCACAGAACGTGGCACTGGACAACAGCGGCCACAGGACGCTTTCGCGCACCACTTCGAACTGCGCCAGGCCGTAGTAGATCAGGAACAGCTGCACCAGCATCGGCGTGCCGCGAATCACATAGGTGTAGAGCCAGGCGGCGCCATTGACGATCGGCTGCTTGGACACCCGCATCAAGCCCAGGGGCAAGGCAGCGAGCAGGCCGAAGAACAGCGAAATGGCGAGCAGTTTCAGGGTGGTCAGCAGGCCGCCAAGGTACAGCGGCATGGCCTCCCAGATGACGTTGTAGTCGAAGATCATAGATCAGCCGCCCTTACGCCTACCGAGTAGCGCCTCTCAAGATGACGCAGCGCCAGCAACGAGACGCTGGTAATCACCAGGTACATCGCCGCCACTGCGAGGAAGAAGGTAAAAGGCTCGCGGGTGGCGTCTGCCGCCTGCTTGGCCTTGAACATCATGTCTTGCAGGCCCACCACCGAAATCAGCGCGGTGGCCTTGGTGAGGACCAGCCAGTTGTTGGTGAACCCGGGGATCGCCAGACGGATCATCTGCGGCACCATCACCCGGAAAAACACCTGAAAGCTGCTCATGCCATACGCCAGGCCGGCTTCAGCCTGCCCCTTGGGAATGGCCATGAAGGCGCCACGGAAGGTTTCCGACAGGTAGGCGCCAAAGATGAAACCCAGGGTGCCGATACCGGCGGCCAGGGGGTTCAAGTCAATATAGTCGTCATAGCCGAGCATCGGCGCGACGCGGTTGAGCAGGTCCTGACCGCCGTAGAAAATCAGCAGGATCAGCACCAGGTCGGGGATCCCGCGGATCACCGTGGAGTAAAGGTCACCCAGCCAGGCCAGCCAACGCACCGGCGACAGGCGCAATGCAACCCCGATCAGACCCAGAACAATGGCCAAGGCCATGGACGACAAGGCGAGCTGAAGCGTCAACCATGCGCCATCGAGGATGACGGCCCCGTAGCCTTTCAACATGATTCAGGTCCTCGAAAAGGGGGATGAAAAAATGGCGCAAACCTCAGGAATTCTGTTGCTTGCGCCATTTGGGACAGACAGCTGCGACGATTTACTTGGCGTCAGCGCCGTAGATATCGAAATCGAAGTACTTGTCCTGGATCTTTTTGTACTCGCCGTTGGCACGGATCGCGGCAATGGCTGCGTTGATGCGGTCCAGGTTTTCCTTGTCGCCCTTGCGTACCGCGATGCCGACACCGTCACCGAAGTATTTGACGTCGGTGAACGCCGGGCCGACGAACGCGTAGCCTTTGCCCGCGTCGGTCTTCAGGAAGCCGTCCTGCAGCAGGGTCGCGTCAGCCACGGTACCGTCGAGACGACCGGCTTGAACATCCAGGTAGATTTCGTTCTGGGTGCTGTAAGGAACGATGGTGGCGCCCTTTGGAGCCAGCACTTCCTTGGCGAAACGGTCGTGGATCGAACCGCGCTGCACGCCGATCTTCTTGTCTTTCAACTCGACCAGGCTGTCGCTGACGGTGGTGCCTTCCTTCAACACCAGGCGCGCCGGGGTCAGGTAGTAGCGGGTGGTGAAGTCCACGGACTTCTTGCGGTCGTCGGTGATGGACATGGACGACAGGATCGCGTCGATCTTGCGTACTTTCAGCGCCGGGATCAGGCCGTCGAACTCTTGTTCGACCCAAGTACACTTGACGTCCATCTGCTTGCACAGCGCATTGCCGATGTCGTAGTCAAAACCCACGATGCTGCCATCCGGTGCCTTGGAGGCAAACGGAGGGTAAGCCGCTTCGATACCAATTTTCAGAGGCTTGCCTTCGGCGAAAGCCTGCATGGACAGCACGGACAGCGCCAGGGCGCCCAACAGCACGAGTTTCTTCATCTTGGGACTCCATCGGTATAGGGCAAAACAGCAGTATGAGCCATGGCCCACGATGCGACGTAAGGGAAACCGAATAGCGGTGCTGCGTCTTACACCGGATACACACCGGAGACGACGAGCGAGTGATCGGCATTCTAACGACAGGCCGGAAGCCGATATTTCCTCAATGCGACAACAATTTACAGAAGCACTGAGAAAGCGGATCCAGCTCATTGACAGTCCCTGGATTTTATGCAGAGACAAAAGACATTAAACCTGCTGATGCTGCAAATTGCGGGCCTATTATTCGCAAACCCTTCTAGCACGGCAAGTCTGGCGTTTAATCTAATTTCCAGGCATGTCTAAAACGCGGTTTTCAGACGCGCAGGCGTAGCACTTTGCCTCATGTTTGAGCGTGGGGTTACACATTCAGGGTCGGCGGTAACATTCGGAAACTTCCCACGAGAGAAACCGATATTTATTGGCCTCTGTGTTGAGTAAGGCCGTCAGACAGCTCACCGGCCCTGATTTGAAATGCAATCCAACTATGGGACCCGTTTTTTTCAGTGGTATCGAACTGCGCCCCACAAAAAAGCCCCACCCGGCTTACACCGAATGGGGCCTTACCTGACCAACCTCGTGTTACGCGACGTTCATGGTCTTGTGCGTATCGATCAAATGCGCCACCACTCCCGGGTCTGCCAGGGTGGAGATATCGCCCAAGCCCTCGTACTCACCCGTGGCGATCTTGCGCAAGATACGGCGCATGATTTTGCCCGAACGGGTCTTCGGCAAGCCCGGCGCCCACTGGATCACGTCCGGCGAGGCAATCGGCCCGATTTCCTTGCGCACCCAGTTCTTCAGCTCCAGGCGCAGCGCTTCGTTGGGTTCTTCGCCATTCTTGAGGGTGACATACACATAGATGCCCTGGCCCTTGATGTCATGTGGGACACCCACCACCGCCGCCTCGGCGACTTTCGGGTGCGCGACCATGGCGCTCTCGATCTCGGCGGTGCCCATGCGGTGGCCGGACACGTTCAACACGTCATCCACGCGCCCGGTGATCCAGTAGTAACCGTCCTCGTCGCGGCGCGCACCGTCGCCGGTGAAGTACATGCCACGGAAGGTCTTGAAGTAGGTGTCCACGAAGCGGTCATGGTCGCCGTACAACGTACGGGCCTGGCCTGGCCACGAGTCGAGGATCACCAGGTTGCCTTCAGCGGCACCTTCGATCAGGTTGCCCAGGTTGTCCACCAGTGCCGGCACCACGCCGAAGAATGGCCGCGCCGCCGAACCCGGCTTGAGCGCATGGGCGCCCGGTAGCGGGCTCATCATGTTGCCGCCGGTTTCAGTCTGCCACCAGGTGTCGACGATCGGGCAACGGGATTGGCCGACGTTCTTGTAGTACCAGTCCCAGGCTTCCGGATTGATCGGCTCACCCACCGACCCCAGCAAGCGCAGGCTGCTGCCGTTGGCACCTTCCACGGCGGCGGTGCCGGAGGCCATCATGGCGCGGATGGCGGTCGGTGCAGTGTAGAGAATGTTGACCTGGTGCTTGTCGACGATCTTCGCTACCCGAGTGATGTCCGGATAGTTCGGCACACCTTCGAACAGCAGCGTGGTCGCGCCGTTGGCCAACGGACCGTAGACAATATAGGTGTGGCCGGTGACCCAACCGACGTCGGCGGTGCACCAGTAGATCTCGCCCGGGCGGTAGTCGAACACGCGCTCATGGGTCAGGGACGCATACAGCAGATAGCCGCCGGTGGTGTGCTGCACGCCTTTGGGCTTGCCGGTTGAACCGGAGGTATAAAGGATGAAAAGGGCTTCTTCGGCGCCCATCTCCTTGGGCGCGCACACAGTGCCCGCCACTTTCATCAAGTCTTCGTACCAGATGTCGCGGTGCTGGTTCCACTTGATGTTGCCATTGGTGCGCTTGCACACGATGACTTTCTGGATGCTGCTGGTTTCCGGATTGGTCAGGGCGTCGTCGACGTTGGCCTTGAGGGAAATCTTCTTACCGGCGCGGATGCCTTCGTCTGCGGTGATCACCACCTTCGACTTACAGTCGATGATGCGACCGGCCAGGGCCTCCGGCGAAAAACCACCAAACACCACGGAGTGAATCGCACCGATACGGGTACAGGCCAGCATGGCCACCACTGCTTCGGGAATCATCGGCATATAGATAGTCACCACATCGCCGCGGTGTACGTCCTGACCACGCAGGGCGTTGGCGAACTTGCAGACTTCTTCGTGCAGTTCGCGGTAGGTGATGGTGCGGCTTTCGGAAGGGTCATCGCCTTCCCAGATGATGGCCGCCTGGTCGCCGCGCTCGGCGAGGTGACGGTCCAGGCAGTTGTAGGAAACGTTCAGGGTGCCATCAGCGAACCACTTGATGTCGACATGGTGATCGTCGAACGAGGTCTGCTTCACCGTGGTGAAAGGCTTGATCCAGTCGAGGCGCTTGGCTTGCTCGCGCCAGAAACCATCGGGGTTGACCACCGACTGCTGGTACATGGCCTTGTAGGTCGCCTCGTCGGTCAGCGTGTTGGCTGCTACTTCGGGGCGAACGGGGTACAGGGAAGCCGCACTCATCTTTCTTACCTCGGTGACATAGTTGTTGTTGTATGGCCCTGTTGTAGCCGGGGGCGCCCCATAGAACCATTCGACGATGGTAGTAACAAGCCCCTACATTTTGCCCTGCTATCCCCCTGTGCCGCTCTGGCCCGCGCCCCGTGGCGCTTTGCGGGTTTATGAAAAAAGCTTTACCACGGGATTGTTACAAAAATGGCCAACAGTGTTTATCAAAAGCACGGGTATATGAATATAACCCGCACGCCTAAAATCAACTCCGCTAACAAGGCACCGCGATTAACAACGCAACAGCCCCCACGAAGGCAACGTTAATCCGAACTTTCCAACTCTCTAGTTACACACGTGGCCTCACAAGGGCCCGTGCTCCCTTTCGACCGTAAAAAGGTAAATACGCAATGAAAGCTTTAGTAGTCATGGCCCTCAGCAGCTTGTGCGCCACCGCCGCCCTGGCCGACGAAGCCCCGACCGAACTGGCCGGCCAGAACGCCCCGATTGTCGAGGACTACACCTACAGCACCCACCTCGACGTAGCCAAAGTTTTATTCATGAGCACTATTCCGGAAGTATGCGAAGTTGTGCCGGTGAAGATGGAATATGAAGATTCCCACGGCCAGCGACATATTCTTAATTATCAAGTGATGGGCAACGGTTGCTCTAACGGCTAATAACGTCTCAAGTTAGAATCAAACCCGGATCTTGGCCGCCGCAAGAAATCGTTCTTGCGGCCAAGGACCAATCCCGACCACACCTCAATCCAAATGTGGGAGCGGGCTTGCTCGCGAAAGCGATAGCCGCCACACCACTGCAATCAGCAAAAGCCACCATTCTCCAGCCCCAACAAAATACCTCCACCGCCCATCACCCCGCCAACCCCCTGTAAACCCTCACTCTGGCTCAAATAGCAGGCTTTTTGTCCGCGATCCATGACCATCCCCCCCAACACAAACCGCTTTTTTTCCCCTACAATGCGCGGGTAAATCGGGCCTGCAATATCCCTTTACACAGGGATGGAGAGCCAGACCTGAGGCATCCCGCTGGAGCAAGCATCCACCGCTCCGCACCTCAAGCCTCACGCAGAGCACCCGAACACCCAATTGCGTTTAATGCGTGCACAAGCTGCAACAAACGATTCCTTAAGATCCACCGCGGCCTCAGGGCCGTGTGACACCCCACCATCCGGTTTCACACGGGCACCTTTGAGCCCTCACGCAGGAGACGACACGTCATGCTGAGCTGGGACGAATTCGACAAAGAAGATGAAGGCGAAGTAGCCACCAAAGGCACCACCGCCACCCAAAACGCCGAAGCCACCATGGACCGTCTCGACGGTGCCGGTGCCGCCGCCGCCGTTGAAGCCCGCGCCGTCACCGCCAGTGACTCCGCCGCCATCATCCGCGCCAAGGCCGCCCTCGACAAACTCGACATCGCCG
>NZ_JBSVWB010000005.1:0-214020 GCF_054071795.1 Pseudomonas sp. SDO5271_S396 | reverse complement strand
TCTATGACTGACCCACCGCATTCGCGGGCAAGCCCGCTCCCACAGTCGATCTTTGTTGTGTCCAGAGCTGTGGTCATCCAGCGAAACCCTTTTGAATTCAACCTGTGGCAATGCGAACCCTTACTGTTTAGCCGATGCAGGTGTATCGTATCTGCCCTTTGCAGGCCCCGGGCCTGCGGCTGATACGTGAGGTTGTTGTGTCCCGATCCTTTTCCCGTCGACAAATCCTGGGTGGTCTTGCAGGCCTGGCCGTCGTAGGCGTTGGTGCTGGTGGCGCCTACCGCTACTGGCTGGGGAAAGTCGCCGAGGCCGAGGCAGGGCACGATTACGAACTGATCGCTGCGCCCCTGGACGTGGAACTGGTGCCAGGACACAAAACCGAGGCCTGGGCGTTCGGCCCTTCGGCGCCGGGCACCGAGTTGCGGGTGCGCCAGGGTGAATGGCTGCGGGTACGTTTTATCAACCACCTGCCGGTGGCCACCACCATTCATTGGCACGGCATCCGCCTGCCGCTGGAAATGGACGGCGTGCCCTACGTGTCCCAGTTGCCGGTGCTGCCTGGCGAATACTTCGACTACAAATTCCGCGTGCCCGATGCCGGCAGTTACTGGTACCACCCCCATGTGAACAGCAGCGAAGAGCTTGGCCGTGGTCTGGTCGGCCCGCTGATCATCGAGGAGCGCGAGCCCACTGGCTTCAAGCACGAACGCACCCTGAGCCTGAAAAGCTGGCACGTGGACGAGGAGGGTGCCTTCGTCGCCTTCAGTATTCCCCGCGAAGCGGCGCGTGGCGGCACGGCGGGCCGGCTGTCGACCATCAATGGCGTGTCCCAGGCCGTGATCGATCTGCCTGCCGGGCAGATTACCCGTGTGCGTCTGCTCAACCTCGACAACACACTGACCTATCGCCTCAACATCCCGGATGCTGAAGCGCAGATCTACGCGCTGGACGGCAACCCGGTGGAGCCGCGCCCGTTGGGCGAGGAATACTGGCTGGGCCCGGGCATGCGCATTTGTCTGGCAATCAAAGCGCCGCCGGCGGGCGAGGAACTGTCCATCCGCAACGGCCCCGTGCGCCTGGGCACCTTCCGCTCGGTGGCCAATAGTGATGCGCCCACCGAATGGCCGCCGGCACTGCCGGCCAACCCGATTGCCGAGCCGGACCTGGCTAACGCCGAAAAACTCAACTTCAATTTCGAATGGGTCGGTTCGGTGTCGGTGAATGTCGACAACGGCAAGCCGCCGAGCCTTTGGCAGATCAACGGCAAGGCCTGGGACATCACCGACAAGACCTGTGCGGATCGCCCGATTGCCAGGCTGGAGAAGGGCAAGAGCTACATTTTCGAATTGAAGAACATGACCCAGTACCAACACCCGATCCACCTGCACGGCATGAGCTTCAAGGTGATCGCCTCGAACCGCCACAAGGTGATTCCGTATTTCACCGACACCTATCTGCTGGGCAAGAACGAACGTGCCCGCGTGGCGTTGGTGGCGGATAACCCCGGGGTGTGGATGTTCCACTGCCATGTGATCGACCACATGGAAACCGGCCTGATGGCCGCCATCGAGGTAGCCTGATGCGCCAGATTCGCCCCGCGGCCATCATCGACCGCAGCCGCGACCAGGACTTCATGCGCGAAGCCCTGGCCCTTGCCGCCCAAGGCGCCGCGCTCGGCGAAGTGCCGGTGGGCGCGGTGCTGGTGCAGGACGGTGAAATCATCGGTCGCGGCTTCAACTGCCCCATCAGCGGCAACGACCCCAGCGCCCATGCCGAAATGGTCGCCATCCGCGCCGCCGCGCAGGCGATCAGCAACTACCGTCTGGTGGGCAGCACCCTGTATGTGACGTTGGAGCCCTGCAGCATGTGCGCGGGCTTGATCGTGCATTCGCGTATCGCACGGGTGGTGTATGGCGCGCTGGAACCGAAGGCGGGGATCGTGCAGAGCCAGGGGCAGTTCTTTACCCAGGGTTTTCTCAACCATCGGGTGCTGTTTGAAGGTGGCGTGTTGGCCGAGGAATGCGGGGCCGTGCTGAGCGAGTTCTTCAAGGCCCGCCGCGTAAAACCACAAACCACCTGACACCGCATACCCCTGTGGGAGCAGGCAAGCCAGCTCCCACAGTTGATCTCCATTTATTCAGATGGAGTGGGGCTATTTCTTGGCGATGATCACCGCCCGCATCGGCGCCGGCAGCCCTTCAATCGTCTTGCTGTGATCTTCCGGGTCCAGGAAGTCGCTCAGCGACTGATACTTCATCCACTCCGTGCCACGCTGTTCCTCGACGGTCGTGACGCTCACATCCACGCAGCGCACATCGCTGAAGCCGGCGCGGCGCAGCCACAGCATCAGTGCCGGCACAGACGGCAGGAACCACACGTTACGCATCTGCGCATAGCGGTCTTCCGGCACCAGCACCTGTTGCTGATCGCCTTCCACCACCAGGGTTTCCAGCACCAGCTCGCCGCCTTTGACCAGGGTGTCCTTCAGCGCCAGCAAGTGCTCGATGGGCGAGCGACGGTGGTAGAACACGCCCATGGAGAACACGGTGTCGAAGCCCTCCAGGTTGGCTGGCAAATCTTCGAATGGAAACGGCAGGTGCCAGGCCTTGGGTTCCGACAGGTAACGTTGCACCGCCTGGAACTGGCAGAAGAATAGCCAATTCGGGTCGACGCCAATCACGCTGTCGGCGCCGGCGCCGAGCATGCGCCACATGTAGTAACCGTTGCCGCAGCCCACATCGAGGATGCGCTTGCCCTTCAGGTTCAAGTGCGGGGCCACCCGCGACCACTTCCAGTCCGAACGCCATTCGGTGTCCACGTGCACGCCGAACAGGTGGAACGGCCCTTTGCGCCACGGGCTCAAGCCCATCAGTGCGGTGCGCATCTGCGCGCGGGTGGCGTCGTCGCAGTCGGTGTCCAGGGTCAGGCCGTTGAGCAGGTCGACTTCGCTGGGCATCACTTCGGGCAGTGCATCCAGCGCACTGCGCCAACGCTCCAGGTCGCCATGGCCTTTTTCCATCTTGCTATCGAGTTGCGCTTGCAGGCCCTGGGCCCACACGGCCAGGGGCGTGCCGACCAAGTGGCGGGCGAGGGGGGACAGATCAATCATGGCAAGGCAATCAACGAGGCAAAGTTAAGACACTGGAACCACGGCACCACTTTGGAGAACCCGGCGGCCAGCAGGCGTTCGCGGTGTTCTTCGAGGCTGTCGGGCTTCATGACGTTTTCGATGGCACTGCGTTTCTGGGCGATTTCCAGTTCGCTGTAGCCGTTGGCGCGTTTGAACGCGATATGCAGATCGGTGAGCAGTGCGTGTTCCTCGGCATCGTTGAAGCGCAGCTTCTCCGAGAGGATCAGTGCACCGCCCGGCAACAACGATTGGCGAATACGCGAAAGCAACGCCAGGCGCTCATCCGGGGCGATGAATTGCAGGGTAAAGTTCAGCGCCACCACCGAGGCCGGCTGGAACTGCAGCGCGAGAATATCGCCTTCGATCACCTCCACCGGCAACAACTCCTGGAACATCGAGTCCTGGCCGTTGAGGTATTCGCGGCAGCGCTCGACCATCGCCGCGGAGTTATCCACCGCAATCACCCGGCAACCGTCGGTGCGCACATGACGACGCAATGCCTGGGTGACGGCGCCCAGGGATGCGCCCAGGTCGTACAGCACGCTGTTGGGTTGGGCAAATTGCGCCGCGAGCACACCGAGGTTCTCGACGATGGTCGGGTAACCTGGCACCGAGCGTTTGATCATGTCCGGGAACACCCGCACCACGTCTTCGTTGAAGGCGAAGTCCGGCACCTGCGACAGGGGCTGGGCGAATAGGCGATCGGGTTCTTTGCTCACGGTGGTTCCGGCGACGATAAAGGAAAGGCCGGCATTTTAGCCAAGTTGGCCTTCGTGCGCGCGGGTTGTCTGATGGAAAGCCGATGCAGTGATCCCCCACTGGCCCAGCCAATACGTGATGATCAGCAAATACGGCGCCGCCTCGAACGCCACGA
This sequence comes from Pseudomonas sp. SDO5271_S396, assembly GCF_054071795.1. Taxonomy (NCBI): domain Bacteria; kingdom Pseudomonadati; phylum Pseudomonadota; class Gammaproteobacteria; order Pseudomonadales; family Pseudomonadaceae; genus Pseudomonas; species Pseudomonas sp. SDO5271_S396. Next base: position 210,016 of record NZ_JBSVWB010000005.1, on the reverse strand, counting down.
CGAAGCGATTGATACCAATCAGCGTGTCGGAAAACACAAACGATGCCGCGCCTGCCGCCGCCAGCAACGCGGAGCGTTTCGGCACCTCAGTGCCCAGCCGGGCCAGGGCACGCCAGAGCATCGCGCTGATCACCAGCGCATAAACCACCACGGGAATCAGCAGGTCGCCCAAGCCATGGGCAATCAGAATGCTCAACAGGATCGCACCCACGCCCAGCGCCAACCCCAGCGGCAACAGCGCCAGGCGGCGACAGTCGCTGAAATAGGCTTTGAGGTACGCCAGGTGCGCGAACAGGAAGGCGCCGAGGCCGAAGATGAACAGGTCGCCCGGCCAGGCCAGCAGCACATCGCCGACCAGGGAAAAAATCAGCCCCAGGCTGATCCAGCGTCGATAGTCGGTAGGGGGCGCATCATGCAGCCAGCCCAGCAGGGCCAACACCGGCAGCGGTTTGACCAGCAGGCACAGTAACGTAGCGTGGGTGGTCAGGCCGTAGATGAAGGTGCCGGCACCCATCAACGCAAGAATCAGCCAAGGCATCTCAGTTCACCGTGATGGCGCAGTCGAAGGTGTCGACGGGTTCGGCTTCCGGTTCCCAGGGTTGCTGAGAGGTCAGGCGCAAACGGCCCTGGCCTGTGGTAAACGCCTGGAAGCGCCAGGTCGACTGGCCGCCGCCACCGATCACGCCGGATTCCGCGCTGCTGTAGACCTCAGGGCTCAGTGCGCGCAGCACGCCTCCGGCGGAATCCTGGATGGCCCAGCGATAGCCGGTGGTGGGATTGCTCGGCAGGGTGAGGATCAGGTTTTGGCCGCTTTTCAGCTGGAGCGGGCAGGCGCTCTGATTGTCCACCGTGACGTTGTGCTTCGGTGCACTGGCGCACGCGGCCAGCAGGGCAAGGCTCAAGGGGAGAAGCAGGCGGGCAGCGGTCATGGAGGCTCCGTTGTATGACGACGAAGACCGAGCATAACCGAAGATGAGACAAGGTGTGACAAGAGGGGGTTGTGTTGTGGCGACGAACGCAATCGCGGGCAAGCCCGCTCCCACATTTGACCGATTTGTCATCAACAACACCGATCCCTGTGGGAGCCGGGCTTGCCCGCGATGAGGCCAGGCCAGGCATTACATCACGATCAGAACAACACCTTCGCCACATCCGCAAAGCGCTTGGCAAAGTGCACGGTCATGCCTTCCTTCAGGTACTCCGGCAATTCCTCGAAGCTGCCGCGATTGGGTTCCGGCAGGATCAGCTCGTGAATCTTCTGACGCCGTGCCGCAATCACCTTCTCGCGCACGCCGCCGATCGGCAGCACATGCCCGGTCAAGGTCAGCTCGCCGGTCATGGCCACGCCTTTTTTCGGCGGCTGGTTGCGCGCCAGTGACAGCAGCGCACTGGCCATGGTCACGCCGGCGCTCGGGCCATCCTTGGGCGTGGCGCCCTCCGGTACGTGCAAGTGCACGAAGGCTTCGTCGAAGAATTTCGGGTCGCCACCGAACGACTTCAGGTGCGAGGTGATGTAGCTGTAGGCGATCTCGGCGGACTCCTTCATTACTTCACCCAATTGCCCGGTGAGCTTGAAGCCACGGTTGAGCGTATGGATGCGCGTTGCTTCGATCGGCAAGGTGGCGCCGCCCATGCTGGTCCAGGCCAGCCCAGTGATCACGCCGGTGCCGGACAGCACCTGCTCGTTGCGGAATACCGGCATGCCCAGGGAGCTTTCCAGGTCCTTGGGGCCGATCTTGATCACCGCGTCCGGTTCGTCCAGCAACCTGACCACCGCCTTGCGCACCAGTTTGCCCAGCTGTTTCTCCAGCTGGCGCACCCCGGCTTCACGCGCATAACCATCGATCAATGCGCGCAGGGCGCTGTCGCTGATGGTCAGGCTGTTTTTCGCCACGCCGGCTTTTTCCAGCTGTTTTGGCCACAGGTGGCGCTTGGCGATGGCGACCTTTTCTTCGGTGATATAGCCCGACAGACGAATCACTTCCATACGGTCCAGCAATGGGCCGGGAATGGAGTCCAGGGTGTTGGCGGTGCACACGAACAGCACTTTGGACAGGTCCAGGCGCAGGTCCAGGTAATGGTCGAGGAATTCGACGTTCTGTTCCGGGTCGAGGGTTTCGAGCAGGGCCGAGGCCGGATCGCCCTGGTAGCTCTGGCCCATCTTGTCGATCTCGTCGAGCATGATGACCGGGTTCATCACCTCCACATCCTTGAGCGCCTGCACCAGCTTGCCGGGCAAGGCACCGATGTAGGTGCGCCGATGGCCCTTGATCTCGGCCTCGTCGCGCATGCCTCCGACGCTGAAACGGTAGAACGGCCGACCCAGGGATTCGGCGATGGACTTGCCCACGCTCGTCTTGCCCACACCCGGCGGGCCCACCAGCAATACGATGGAGCCGGCGATTTCGCCTTTATAGGCGCCTACCGCAAGGAACTCGAGAATGCGGCTCTTGATGTCGTCCAGGCCCGCATGGTGTTTATCCAGCACCTTGCGCGCGTGTTTCAGGTCGAGCTTGTCTTCACCGTACACGCCCCATGGCACCGAGGTCGCCCAGTCCAGGTAGTTGCGGGTCACCGCGTACTCGGGTGAGCCGGTTTCCAGGATCGACAGCTTGTTCAGTTCTTCATCGATGCGTTTCTGCGCCTGGGGTGGCAACACTTTGCCTTCCAGGCGCTGCTCGAACTGTTCGACATCCGCGCTGCGGTCATCCTTCGTCAGACCCAGCTCCTGCTGGATGACCTTGAGTTGTTCCTTGAGGAAGAACTCGCGCTGGTGCTCACCGATCTTGCGGTTCACTTCGGCGGAGATTTCCTTTTGCAGGCGTGCGACTTCCACTTCCTTGCGCAGCATCGGCAGCACTTTTTCCATGCGCTTGAGCATGGGCACGCAGTCGAGCACTTCCTGCAATTCATTACCGGTGGCCGAGGTGAGTGCGGCGGCGAAGTCAGTGAGCGGCGATGGATCGTTGGGGCTGAAGCGGTTGAGGTAGTTCTTCAGCTCCTCGCTGTACAGCGGGTTGAGCGGCAGCAATTCCTTGATCGCATTGATCAGCGCCATGCCGTAGGCCTTGACCTCGTCGGTCGGTTCGCTCGGTTGATGCGGGTACTCGACTTCCACCAGGTACGGCGGCCGATGGTGCTTGAGCCAGGTACGGATGCGCACGCGGGTCAGGCCCTGGGCCACGAACTGCAATTTGCCGTTCTCGCGGCTGGCGTGGTGCACCTTCACCAGGGTGCCGTACAGCGGCAGGCTGGAAGTGTCGAAATGGCGCGGGTCTTCCGGTGGCGTGTCCATGAAGAACAGGGCCAGGGAATGGTGGTCGGACTTGCTCACCAGCTCCAGGGTTTCGGCCCAGGGTTCCTCGTTGACGATCACCGGCAGCACTTGCGCCGGGAAGAAAGGCCGGTTGTGGATCGGGATGATGTAGACCTTGTCCGGCAGGTTTTGCCCGGGCAGCGCCAGGCCGGTGTTGGACGATGGAGCTTCAGCGTTTTCGGGGTCGGCGTAGTCGTTCAGGTCGTAATCGGGGAAGGCTTGCTGGTCGCTCATGGGGCACCTGCATCAGGAAGTATGGAGGTTAGATGGGGCGGTGCTGCGGTGGTTTCAATGGCTATGGACGGTTGGCAACAATTTGCATGAAATCAGAAGCTTCTTCCTACGCCGCGAATTGATTCGTCCTTCAAGGCCGGTGAGGCAGCGATGCGGGCTCCACACGCCACCGGTCAAGCGAGTGTCGCCAATAAAATGACAGCGAAATCCCTGATTTTATTGGGTGCACGAATCCAAGGTCCCAGCTAATCTGGTTTGAGCAAATACTCAATCTCGGTGGACGTTTTTTTGACGCCAAGTCAGCAGTTGCCAGGGAGGCCTATGACAAAGGGACGTAGTGGCAGGAACCGGCGAAGGCTGCCAGAGGGCACTGCAATGAGGTGGCGCCATACGTTCCAAACCCGCATTGCCGGGGTGCTGGCGCTATTGCTGCTGGTGGTCGTCGCCGCGACCTATTTTGCCGTCAAGACCGCCACCACCCGGGCCGTGGAAAACCAGGCGCAAGTCCAGCTCAAAACCGGCAGCCAGGTGTTCGAGCGCTTGTTGGACCTGCGCGGACGTCGCCTGCAATACGGTCTTGACTGGCTCACCGTCGACGGCCCGTTCAAGCAAGCGGTCGCCGAAGGCAAGACCGTGCCGATCCTTGCCGCCCTGCGCCGTCACGGTACCGGCATCCGCGCCAGTGAAGTGTTTGTACTGGGCCTCGATGGCAAGGTAATGGTCAGTACGTTGCCGTTGCTGACGCGCGGTCAATCGTTCCCCTATGAAGACGCGCTGCGTCACGCCCGGCGCAGCGGCCTGCAAATGCTGATTGTGGCCATGGACGGGCGCCCCTATCTGCTGGTGCAGGACGAAGTGCTCGACCCGTTGCCCATTGCTCGCGTGATCATGGGGTTCCCCATGGACAAGCTGTTCGCCAATGAGCTGCGCTCCATGAGCAATCTGGAAGTGTCCTTCCTCAGTGTGCAGAACGGTCAGGTCGGCGAGTTGTTCAGTACCCAGCCCGACGCTTATCAGGCCGCGATCATCAGCACACTGCGTGACGCTCACCCCAACCCCGAGGCGCAGATCAACCTGTTTTACGGGCAGCGCGTGCTCAGCCAGGTGTTGCCGTTGGCCAATACCGGTGACGGTGATGAGGTCCGCGTGCTGCTGCAAAGCCCGCTGGACCATGCCCTGGAATCCTTTGCGCCGCTGGACCGGCAGTTTCTTGCGATTGCCATGGCGGTGCTGGTGGTGTCGCTGGGCGCTGCGTTGTTCCTGGCGCGACGGGTATCGCGTCCGCTCAATGCGCTGGTGGAAGCCGCCGAGCGCATCGGCGCCGGTGATTACCGCGCGCCGGTACGGGTGCGCAGCCACGATGAGTTCGGCCTGCTGGCCCGTGCGTTCAATGCCATGCAAAGCGGCATCGCCGTTCGCGAGCGACAACTGGCCCACAATGCCCTGCACGACCCGCTCACCGGCCTGCCCAATCGTGCCCTCGCCATGGAACGCCTGGGCAGTGCGATCAGCGCGGGGCGGCCGGTCGTGTTGTTGTACCTGGGCATCGAAAACTATCGGGTGATCAACGAAGGCTTCGGTCCCCAGGGCGTGGAGGAGATGCTGCGCGAGGCCAGCCGGTGTCTGTCCATGAGCCTGTTGGCCAGTGACACCGCTGCGCGGATCGCCGGCAGCGAGTTTCTGTTACTGCTGGAAAACACCGAGATCGACCGCGCCGTGGCCCGCGCCGACCGCTTGTATGCGCTGTTGACCGAGCCCCAGCGCATCGGCGATGACGAATTGCGTCATGAGGTGAGCATCGGTATCGCCGCCTACCCGGCCGATGGGCAGCAGGTGGAAGAACTGATCAGCCGTGCTGCGATTGCCCGGCACGATGCGGCCAGCCTGCCCGGGCACTTGCAGATCTATCAACAGGACCGCGACCTCGCCCATCAACGCCAGATCACCTTGATCCGCGACCTGCGTCGGGCGGCGGTCGAGGGCGAGTTGTACCTGTGCTACCAGCCCAAGCTCGACCTCACCCACGGTCATGTGCGCCAGGCCGAAGCGTTGCTGCGCTGGCAGCACGCGACCCTGGGCCTGGTGTCACCCGCCGAATTCATCCCCTTGGCCGAACGCACCGGCAGCATGAGCAGCCTGACCCTCTGGGTGATCGAAGAAGCCATCCGCCAGATCGCCGAATGGGCGCAGCGGGGTTTGCATATCCAGCTGTCGGTGAATATCTCGGTGGACGACCTGGCCGATGACGACCTGGCCATCCGCGTCACCACCTTATTGATGCAGCACGATGTAATGGCCCAGCAGCTGATTTTCGAGATCACCGAAAGCGCGATCATGCACAACCCGAAACAGGCCCTGAGCGTGCTGGAGCAACTGCGCGGCTGCGGGATCAGCCTCTCGGTGGATGACTTCGGCACCGGTTACTCCTCCCTGGCGCAATTGCAGCGTTTGCCGGTGCAGGAACTGAAGATCGACCAGTCCTTCGTGCGCAACCTCGACAGCACCAGCGGTGACGGCGTGATCGTGCGCTCGACCATCGAAATGAGCCACAACCTGGGCCTCAAGGTGGTGGCTGAGGGCGTGGAGTTCGAGCCCAGCCTGAAACTGCTCAAGCAGTGGAAGTGCGACACCGCCCAGGGCTACCTCATCAGCCGGCCACTGAACGCCCAGGCGTTCGAACGGTGGATGCGGCGTGAGCGGGTGCCGATCTAGAGCGGCGACGGTAGAGGGATGCGATTCAAGACGCCCGATGTACTCCATCGGGCGTTTTTTATGGGGGGCGATCTGTGGATGGGGGAGGGTGTTTTAAGTGTATGCACTCATATGTGTTACCGAGGGTGTCATTGCTCGTTGGCTCGTTTCTTAAAAGTGTTTTTATAATCTATTGATTTATATGTATTTATTATAAATTTATAAAATTCAATCTTCCATGGCTCACGATTTGCACACGCTGATATGGCGTTAAAAAATCACAATAATAGTGTGTACGCCATATTAATCGCACCGGAAGAAGGCAGGACGCTCACAGGCGGTGCATCACCTTAAGCGGTTGAGTGGGGGTCAGCTATGCCATTGCGCACGTGCAAGTCGAGTCAGGTCCAGGATCACGCTATCAAGCAGGGCTTCAGGCCGGCCAGTCCCCCGGCTGGCTGACCGCCAGCGCTGACAAGGTCAGCGATTTACCCCTAACCCATCCCTATACAAAGGTCTGCGCCTCGCAGCTGGACCTCACGGCACTCTATTGCTTGGAGAAAACCGCCATGTCCCGATTCAACCGGCCTTTGCGCCTGATGTTGTTGTGCTGCGCCTCTCTGCTGTGTACCCCCTTGCTGGCCGACGACAGCACGTCGCCCAAACCCTTCGGTCACCTGAGCTGGAGCAGTGACGATGGCGCCAGGTCGCTGGACTTTGGCGGTTCGGTACGCCTGAACCATCGGTACGAAGACTGGAAAACCAGCAGCAATGACCCGGCCCGTTTGCTGTTCGATATCGCTCGCTTCGAGGTCAAGGGCCAGTGGGACCGGTTTTACCTCGACGGCGGCTACACCTTCCAGGACCGTAACCGGCGTTCGATCGAGCATGCCCTGGTCGGCTATAAATTTCAGAGCGGCGATGACCTGCAACTGGGCATTGTCTACAAACCCTTCGGTATTTACCCCTATCCGGAAAATGGCTGGACCTTTCATATCCCGTATTTTCTGGGCTACGCCGATAGCGCCGCCCCAGGGCTCAAATACAGTCACCCGCTGGGGGATTGGAACCTGCAGGCCGCGTTCTTCCCGCGCATGATCCCCGCCGACCGGCGCTACACCCCGGAAGTCGGTACCTACAGTGACCTCAAGGACAATGCCCTGGCCAGCCTGCACGGTCAGGACAATGAGAAACGCAACCAACTCAGCCTGCGCCTGGCGCGTCCCTGGGGCAGTGATGGCTGGAATAATGAGGTGGGCGTGTCGCTCACCGGTTCCCAGGTGTACAACGGCACCACCGACCGCAACGGCAGCTATTGGGCGACCGCCGCACATGCCACGTTGAATAAAGGACCGTGGAGCACGCAACTGATGGGGATCCGCTATCAGTACAACCTGCGGAACCCCGACGGGGTCAGCGATGCCAGTGTGCTGATGGGCAGCAACGGCGTCAGCCCGGCGTATCTGGTGGCGGCCAAGGGTAACGTGGGCGTGTTCAACATCGGCTACACGCTGGATACGCCCCAACTGGGCAAGGTCAAAAGCGTCAAGTTCTACAACGACTACAGCATGCTGCACAAAGACGAGAGCCATTGGAACAGCTCGCAGATGGACACCCTGGGCGTGAAGTTTCTGGCGGGGCCGATCGTGACCTGGGTGGACCTGACCTGGGGCAAGAACGCCAACCCTTACGGCGGCGCTGAAAATGGTACCGGCTGGACCTCGACCGCCTCATCGGGCAGCAACGACTGGTACTTCAGAACCAATGTGAATATCGGTTACTACTTCTAGCTCAGGCCCATGAAAAAAGGCGGCTGCCCATCACTGGGCGGCCGCCTTTTCGTTGCCACCGGTAACGCTTAATCCGGCAGCTTGAACGCCATTACGTAGTCACCCTGTTTGGTACCCAGGGAACCGTGACCGCCGGCCACGACCAGCACGTATTGCTTGCCGTCCTTGCCGGTGTAGGTCATCGGCGTGGTTTGCGCGCCCGCTGGCAGGCGGCCTTCCCACAGTTGCTTGCCGTTTTTCACGTCATAGGCACGCAGGTACTGGTCCAGGGTGCCGCTGAGGAACGCCACGCCACCCGCAGTGGTGAACGTACCGCCCAGGCTTGGAACGCCCATGGTCAGCGGGATCGGCACCGGCGAGCTGTCACGCACGGTGCCGTTCTTGTGCATCCACAGGGTTTTGTGGGTGGTCAGGTCGACCGCTGCCACATAACCCCACGCCGGTGCCTGGCACGGCAGGCCCATCGGCGAGAGCAGGGCTTCGAGGATCACGCCGTACGGCGCACCTTTGTTCGGCTGCACGCCTTCGGTCTCGCTGACGCGCGGGCCTTGCTTGGCGATATCGGCCGCCGGGATCAGCTTGGATTTGAACGCCATGTAGCTCGGGTTCACGAACGCGATCTGGCGAACCGGGTCGACGGAAATACCGCCCCAGTCGAACACACCGAAGTTGCCCGGGTACACGATCGAGCCCTGCAACGACGGCGGGGTGAACGGGCCGTCATAGCGCATCGACTTGAAGTCGATCCGGCAGATCAGTTGGTCGAACGGCGTCACGCCCCACATGTCACGTTCCTTGAGGGGCGGCGGCATGAAGTTCAGGTCGGACTTGGGTTGGGTCGGCGAGGTGTGATCACCGGCCACGGCGCCTTGCGGTACCGGGATCTCGTTGATCGGTACCACCGGCTGGCCATTGCTGCGGTCCAGCACGTAGATGCTGCCTTGCTTGGTCGACGCCATCACCGCTTGTTTCACGCCGTCGGCGGTCTTGATGTCGATCAGCGAAGGCTGGCCGCCCACGTCCATGTCCCACAGGTCATGGTGGGTGAACTGGAAAGTCCACTTCACATGACCGGTGTCGATGTCCAGGGCGGTCAGGCCGGCGCTGTATTTTTCGGAGTCCGGGGTGCGGTCACCGCCGTACTGGTCGGGCATCTGGTTACCCATCGGCAGGTAGAGCATGCCGAGTTTTTCATCCACGGCGAACATGGACCACATGTTCGGTGAGTTGCGGGTATAGGTCTTGCCTTCGGCCAGCGGGGTGGTGTCGTCGGGGTTGCCGCTGTCCCAGTTCCACACCAGTTTGCCGGTGTGCACGTCGAACGCGCGGATCACGCCGCTGGGCTCGTCGGTGGACACGTTGTCGGTGACGTGGCCGCCGATCACCACCAGGTTTTTGGTCACGGCTGGCGGCGAGGTGGAGTAGTAACCGCCCGGGGCGAAGCTGCCGATGTTGGCGCGCAGGTCGACCTGGCCTTTGTCACCGAAGTCTTCGCACATCTTGCCGGTGTCGGCGTTGAGGGCGATCAGACGGGTGTCGGCAGTCGGTACGAAGATACGTTTCGGGCAGGCGTTCGGCGCCGCAGCCGGGCTGGCGCTGCCGGTGGGGCTCTGCTCGGAAGCGTAGGCGGCGTCATCGTGATACGACACGCCACGGCAGGTCATGTGCGCCCAGCCTTTGAAGTTTTCGGCGCCCTGGCTGCTGATCTTCGGATCGAAGCGCCAGATTTCCTTGCCGGTGTCCGGGTCAAGGGCGATGACCTGGCTGTGGGGTGTGCACACGTAGAGCATGCCGTTGACCTTCAGCGGCGTGTTTTCCGCCGTGGTCTCGCCCGGGTCGTTCGGGCCGGGGATGTCGCCGGTACGGTAGGTCCACGCCGGCACCAGCGTGTGGGCGTTGTCGGCGGTGATTTGTTTCAGCGGCGAGTAGCGATCACCAAAGGCCGAGCGGCCATAGGAGTTCCAGTCGCCATCGGCCTGGGTTGGCGCGGCGCTGGCCATGCCCGGCACGGCGTCGCGGTCCAGTTGGCCCTTGACCAGCTCACCGGGGTTGGTGAATTGGCTGGCCACGGCGGTAGCGCCCGCCAGTACCACGGCCACGCTCAACGCGGCAGTGCCCACTGGCGCGGCCTGGCCACGCAGCAACGGACGGCGAAACCACGGGAGCAGCATGACGATGCCGAGGGCGAACAGCAGCGCCAGGCGTGGCACCAGCTGCCACCAGTCCAGGCCGACTTCCCACAGCGCCCACACCGTACTGGCGAACAACACCAGTGCGTACAGGCCCAGCGCCGCGCGGCGGGTGGCCAGCAACAGGATGCCGGTCAGGGCGATGCCGATACCGGCCAGCAGGTAATACAGCGACCCGCCGAGCATCGTCAGCTTGATACCCCCGGCCAGCAAGGCCAGGCCCATGATCAGCAGCAAGACGCCAAGCAACCTGGGCAGCAGGCGGCTGGGGCTCGAAGCACCATCAGTGCTCATAGTGTGTTTCTCCATGACGTTGGAATTGTGTTTCCCCGTGTGTCTTCACTGTAGATGACGATTTGGCACGGGCTTGGTTCAGCAGTATTTGGTTTTTGTGTGGATAACTTGGGTTATCCACAGGTGGGTGATGGATTTGCGCGCACGTTCAAGGCAAAGACAGCGCTGTCTTTGTGGGACGGATTTATTGGCAAAATAGGGGCGACCGCAAGATGAAACGTTTCAGTTTGTTGCCGGCAAGGATAAAGCGCCAAGGCGCCCAGAGAAAGCGCAAATCGCAAGATGCATCATTTCGGATTTGGTAACAGTGACCGAATGTCACTGCCAAACAGCGGGGCAGGTGTGGGGAAGGCCCTTTCGGGTGAGCAGGCCTGTTGTAGTGAACGGGCTTGTCCGCGTGCGCAGTAGCCCCAACAAAGCCGCCGCGGATTGTGTGGGAGCTGGCTTGCCTGCGATTGCATCACCTCGGTGTCACTGAAGTACCGAGGTGATGCAATCGCGGGCAAGCCCGGCTCCTACAGGAATCGAGGCGTTAGAAAGTAGTACGCACCCCAAACTCCACACTCCGCCCCGGCGCCGGCGCAATGTCGCGCAGGATCGAGCTGGCATAGCGCACGGTCTGGTTGGTCAGGTTTTCGCCATTGACGAACGCCAGCCATTGGCTGCCACCGACATTGAAGCGATAACCCGCGCTCGCGCCCAGGGTGGTGTAGCCATCGGTGCCGCTTTCGTTTCTTGGCACACGTCCCTGGCCGGCGGCGTGTTCCACGTCGATGCGGGCCTGCCAGCGGTCCAGCTCCCACAGCAGGCCACTGTTCAGGCGCAGCGGTGCGATACGCGGCAAGGCCTCTCCGGTGTCAAGGTTGGTGGCGCGGGTGTAGTCGCCCGACAGTTCCAGCGCGAACTTGCCGTAGGCACCTTCGCCGAGCTTCCAGTGATCCTGGGCTTCGAAGCCGGCGAAACGGGCGCGTACGCCGGAATATTCGTACTCGGGAATCCCGGCGGCATCTTCTTCGCCTTCATCGTTCAATGTACGGCCCGTGCCCAGCAGCCCGATGTAGTTGGAGAAGTGGCTGTAGAACACGCCAAAACTGCCCTTGTGCGTGCCGTTGTCAAAGCGCAGTGCCAGGTCGCTGGACACGGCTTTTTCTTTCTTCAGGTTGGCGTTGCCCAGCTCATAGGTGCCGGTGGCGACGTGGGCGCCATTGGCATACAGCTCGTAGAAGGTCGGCGCGCGTTCGGTGTAGCCCAGGGTCGCGGCCAGGGACCAGATCGGTGTCAGGGTGTAGACCGCGCCTGAAGACAGGCTGCCCGCGGTGAAGTCATTGCTCTTGTCGGCACCGGCAAAGCGTGCGTTGCCCTTGGCGTCCGGATCGACATTGGTGTGTTCCAGGCGCCCGCCGAGGCTGAGCTTCAGGCGCTCGGTGGCCTGCATTTCTTCGAGGATGAACAACGCGCCGGCGTTGGTATCGGTCTTCGGCACGAAGGCTTCTTCGCCGAGGGCCGAAAACTCGTTGCGCGTCACTTGCGCGCCCACCACGCCATTGAACGGGCCGAGGGGTTGGTGACGGGCTTCGACGCGCGCCTCATAGCCTTTGTTTTTGAAGATGGTGCCGGTTTCACCGCCTTCGATTTCGCGGTGCTCGTAGTCGGTGTAGCCGGCGTCGAGTTTCACCGAGGTGAACGGGCCTTGCAGGTTGCGGATCTCGGACGCGAACGCGTAATGATCCTGCTTCATGCGGATGCGCACGTCCTGCTCGGCGGGTGATCCGTAGTTGCTGTCGTAGTTGCTGTAGGACAAGCCGGCGTAACCGTCGTCCCAGGTGTAGGAGCCGCCCACCGCGCCGCCATCCTGGCGCCCGTCACTGTTGCCCAGGCGGCCGTTTTTGCCGGGGGCGTCTTCGGTGGCCGGGGCGTGGCGGCTGCGGGCCTGGCCAGGGATTTTCAGGTCGTTGAACTCCCGTGCGTTGGCGTCCAAGTGCAAGGCGAAGGTGCCGTTGCCGGCTTCCAGTTTGCCCGCGCTGCTGCGAGTGGTGTCGGCGCCGCCGTAGCGCAGTTCACCGGCACCGTGGATGCCTTCGATGGCTTCGGTGGGGATGCGGTTGTCGAAGGTGTTGACCACGCCGCCGATGGCGCTGCCGCCGTACAGCAAGGCCGCCGGGCCGCGTACGATTTCAATGCGGTCGACGTTGACCGGGTCCAGCGGCACGGCATGGTCATAGGACAGCGACGACGCATCCAGCGCGCCCACGCCGTTGCGCAACAGGCGAATGCGGTCGCCATCCTGGCCACGAATGATCGGGCGGCTGGCGCCCGGGCCGAAGTACGAAGACGACACGCCAGGCTGCTTGTTCAGGGTCTCACCCAGGCTGCCTTTTTGTTGCAGGGTCAGGTCGTCGCCCTCCAGCACCGTGGTGGGCGAGGCCAGTTGTTCACTGCCCAGCGGGTTGGCGGTGATGACTTGGGGTTGCAGTTCCAGGGCCTGAGCTTCAGAACAGATCAGCAGGGCGGCGGCGAGCGGGGTCAAGCGCCACAGAGAAGAGAGGGACATCGGACATTCCTTGGCAAAGCGGCAGAAAAGAGAAGGCTTAAAACGGTATCGAGCGGGTTGATTTTGATAACTATGGTTACAATATAACATCTCTTTTTTGGCTGAGAAGGGGAACTTTTCTTCAAGGGCTATATTCAATGGGATGCTTCCACCGGTACGCCCCGTCGGCTAAGGTGCGCGGCTGTGTTTCCTCTTTTTGCAAAAAGGCCCGGCATGACCGCGACAAGCAACGACCCTCTCCACGGCGTGACCCTGCAGCACGTCCTCACCACCCTGGTGGAACACTACGAATGGGAAGGGCTGGCCGCGCGCATTGATATCCGTTGCTTCAAGAGTGACCCGAGCATCAAGTCGAGCCTCACGTTTCTGCGCAAGACGCCTTGGGCCCGGGAAAAAGTCGAAGGGTTGTACGTGAAGCTGATGCGCACCAAACGCCCTAGGGACTGAGCCCATGAAGCGGTTTGTGGCAGCGGCGGTGCTGGCCGGTTGGGTGGGGCTGGCGATCCAGCAATACCTGATCTTCTATTCGCGCTGGTCCAGCGGCGCGAGCCTGCTGGGCGGGCTGATCAACTTTTTCAGTTTCTTCACCGTGCTCACCAACACCCTGGTGGCCGTGGTGCTCAGCTATGCCTTGATGAATAGAGACTCAGCCGCGCGACGGTTTTTCCTGGCGCCTGCGATCAGCAGTGGCATCGCTGTGAGCATCGTGGTGGTGGGCCTGGCTTACAACCTGCTGTTGCGGCATTTGTGGCAGCCAGAAGGTTTTCAATTTATCGCCGATGAGTTGCTGCACGATGTGATGCCCGTGCTGTTTTGCATCTACTGGTGGCAGTGTGTGCCCAAAGGCAGCTTGCGCCTGAGGCATATCGGCGCGTGGGTGATCTACCCGCTGGTGTACTTCGCCTATGTGCTGCTGCGCGGGCATTTGCTCGGGCAGTATCAGTACCCGTTCATCGATGTCGACAGCCTGGGTTATCCACAAGTATTCGTGAATGCCGGGGGGATTCTGGCGGGTTTTGTGGTGATTGCAGTGGCGGTGGTGGGGTTGGACAGGTTGTTGAAAACACCTTCGAGCTGATGTGGGACCCGACAAGCCAGCTCCCACATCGGGTTCTAATGTGCCGGCGATATCACTCTTCTTCACTGCCTTCGGCGCGCCAGTAACCCACGGCCTTGAGATAGTCCTCATTGACCTTGTGAGTGTCGAGCAGTACACGCCGTACCTGGCGCGACAGCCTGGTCTCGGTGGCCACGAAGCTGTACAGCGAGCCGCTCGGCAGGGTCAGCTTCTGCACGGTCTCCAGCAAATCATCCTGGCCGCGGATTACCCAGATCACCTCGACATCGGCAGCGCTGTTCAGCACCTGCCGTTCTGCAGCGTTGGCGATCTCGATCACCGTTAGCACCGTGCGGCCTGCCGGCAGTTCTTCCAGGCGTCGCGCGATAGCCGGCAGGGCGGTTTCATCGCCGATCAGCAGGTAGCTATCGAAGATATCCGGCACGATCATCGAGCCCCGTGGCCCGCCGATGTACAGGTGCTGGCCGACTTGCACCTGTTCGGCCCAGGTGGAGGCGGGGCCATCGCCGTGCAGCACGAAGTCGATGTCCAGCTCGCCGACGCTCAGGTCGAAGCGCCGAGGCGTGTAGTCGCGCATGGCAGGTTGCGGGCCGTCGCCCTTGATGGTGAAAGTCGGGCTTTCCAGGGCCGCCTGTTCCTCGGCGTTCTGCGGGAACAGCAGCTTGATGTGATCGTCACTGCCCAGGCTGACAAAGCCCGCCAGTTCAGGCCCGCCCAGGGTGATGCGACGCATGCGCGGGGTGATGTCGACAACGCGCAGCACGTCGAGGCGGCGCCGTTTGATTTCGTGGGTCACGCGGTGGATGACTTGCGTATTCATGAGTCTTTCCCGTCTGCGATGGATTGAGCGGTGCGATTGAGCAGCGCCGCGACACGAACGATTTCTTCCGGGCTCCAGCGCCCGTGGTGTGAGTGCAAGGCATGGCGCAGGTTGTGCACCGCCTCGTGAATTTCCGGCGGACGATCCTGGCCGCGCAATGAACGCTTACTCACATCGATGCGCATGCGCACGCCATCCAGGGCAACCGCTTGCTCACTCAAGAAGAGACGACCGGCGTCGGTGATTGTGTAGCGTTTTTTTCCGCCGTCGGCATCGCCGACGATCAAGTCGCTTTCTTCCAGAAAGGTCAGCGTGGGGTAGATCACGCCGGGGCTGGGGGTGTAGGCGCCGTCGAACAGGCCTTCGATCCGGCGAATCAGGTCGTAGCCATGGCAGGGCTGTTCGGCGATCAGTGCCGGCAGCAGCAGCTTCAGGTCGCCGGGTGCGAACACTCGGGGGCCGCGTCCGCCGCGTTCGCGACCGGCGCGCGGGTCGAAACCGTCGCGGGCGTGAGAATGGTCTCTCATGGTCATAGGCTCCAGGTCATATTTAGATATAACTTAAGATATATCTTTATTCGCCGGCAAGCACCTCTGACAAACGGTCAGCAGCTTGGACTTTCCGGGCAACGGGAATAAATAAAGGACATTTGTCATCCCGGGCAGGGGCGAGATATCGGCAGCCTCGACTACCGCGTGTGGGATTCGCACGTCTAATTGTTTAACGCAGCAGGGTGAGCCGCGCAGGGTAGCGTTGGGGTTTTCGAAAGAGCATCCCCATGACGATTGACGAGTCCTCCCGGCCTTCATTGCAGCCCTTGCAAACCCAGCGCCTCGAAGCCCTGTTTCGTGTGTTGCCCACCCTGCGTGGTGTGGCTCAGATCAGCGCCCAGGCGTACCTGGACCGGCACTTTGCCGAGCGCCGATTGGCGGCCAGGTTGATCAGCATCCGCAAACCGGATGAAGCATCGCGTCAACATCTGGCTGACTGGCTGCTGAAACGGCTGGCGACGGCGGCGCCGGTGCAATTGGTGGACGGCTACCACAGTGCTGCGCAATGGGCGCGGGAGGTGTATCTGCCCGTCGCACTGAGCCTGGCGGAGCTGGAAGCGCTGATCAACCAGTGCGGTGCCCGCTTGTTGAAGGACTTCGCTGAGCACTTGCAAGCCTACTGGCGCGAAGTGGGCGTGGATAATGTCAGCCGCTGGGGCCATGTGTCCCGTGAGCTGCGTGCGCTGTTGCCCGCCGATCAGCCTAGCCAATGGTTGGCGGCACCCGTGCCTGGCGATCCGTTCGACGCTCTGTCCGCCAGCTTTCTGGCCGATCAATTGCGCGCCATTGCCGAGATCGATTGTCGGGTGCCTCGTACGGCCTCGGACTACCAGGCGATGCTGGATTACATCCTCGACCCCCGGCGCTGGTTTGCCAGCCCGCTATCGCCCGTGCAGGCGACCTTGCAGGCCGAGTTGCCCGTGTGGCTGGCCCATGCCGGCGTCGAGGACAGCCTTGCCTATGCACGCCTGCTTCAGACTCTTGCCCGACAGGCGACGAACACTGGGCATTTCCTCGACGGCATCGGCTCGATCCGCGAGTTTGCCGAGGCGCGTTTAACGGCCTGCCTGAAGGATTACCCGTTCAAACCCAGTGAGGTCCAGTTGCATTTCGAACGGGTTATCGCCGCCGCTGTCCCGGTGCCGGGTGGTTTTATCGCGGGGCAGGTCGAGCCGATCACCGTTAACCTGATCGACCTGGCGCTGGAGAACCTCAGCGGGTTTCCGTTCGAGCCCAAGGCCATCTTGGTCAATGGACAACTGGCACCTGCCGGTGTCACCTACGCGCAGCTCAAGACCTGCGTCACCAACGCGGATGTAGGCCAGGCTTACCCGGCGCTGTTGAAAAGCAAGTTGCTGGACGATCCCGCCGAGGCCGCGCGGCGCGGGCGGTTGTTCAGCGAGCAACTGCGCATCCAGCTGCCGATGCTGGCGCTGGAAATGAAAATAAAAGGGCTCAACGGACTGACCGAGGTCGGTGTTCAACGGGCTCAGGCGATGACGCTGTGGCCCCTGGCATTCCAGGCGGCGCCTGCGGCCAAGGCCGATACCGTGGCGGCGATGTTTGTCCTCGGGCCTGTGGACAGCGATGCCGGTCCCCATCTGCTGTACCGCCCGTTGTTCAGCCCGACGCTGCAAGAGTTTCCCTCCCTCGACGCCTTGTTCGATGCCATCAAGACGCCGGGTGAGCTGCACGACCAGGTGCTCGCCTGGCTCGCGCCGGCACGCCAGGCGGTCTATGCCAATGGCGGCTTCCAGAGCCCGCACATCCGCCGTTTTCTGCAGGGTGATGAGTTCACCCGCTATGAACCGCCGGCGCCGGCGCGGCTCAGCAAGCAGCTCGCGACCGAGGCGCCGGAACATCAGGTGTTCATCGCTACCGCCAACGCGTTGATCACGCTGGCCGACCGGCAATCGGTGAGCAATGCCGAGCGGCGTTGGGCCACCTTGAAGCAGGGTGGCTGGCTGTTGCTGGGCGTGCTCCTGCCTTATCTGCGCGGACCATCGCTGCTGGGTGGCTGGCTGGTGCAGGTGATGAGCAGCGCACAAACCGCCGTAGGTCAGGATGAGCCCGCTGCGTTCATGGATCTGCTGGTCAACCTGGCGACGGTGCTGGCGCATCAGGCCAGCCCTCTGGAGCCAGCTCGCTTGGCGCGTGAGCCTGCGCTGCGGGACTTCACTCCCATTCGCTGGGCCAATGCCCGTGACCAACTGACCCCGGACCTGTTTGCGCGTATTCAGCGCCTGGTGCTGCCCACGCCCTTTGGCCCACTGCCGATTGCCGAAAGCAGCGGTCGCTGGCAGGGCTTGTTCCATGCCGGCGACCGTTGGCTGGCGCAAGTGCGTGGCGAGTGGTTCCGTGTGCGCATCGAACATGACCGGGCCCGTGTGATCAGCGCCGATGGCGCCACCCCAGGGCCCTGGCTCAAACGCCAGGGGCAGGGTCGTTGGGACTTCGATTTGCAACTGCGCCTGGCAGGCGGCGGTGATACCGCGCCGGACCCCGCTCTACAAGTCACACGTCGGCAAGCCCTTGAGCAAGCCTATCGACAGGCCGGCGTCGACCGCGCCCGAGCGAGCGTGGCCATGGAAGTGGCGCGCAACCTGGCTCATCAACCGGCTGAGCGCATCAATGAACAGCAGCGCGCCCAGGTCCAGGCCCGGTATATAAAACAAGCGCAGGAAACGCTGGATTTTTCACTGCTGGAGTTGCAGGCGCTCAAGCAACTGCGTGAGCTGGGCCCGCGTCCGCGCTATGAGGAGGATCTGTGCCGGGCGCTGGAAAGTGTCATCCTGACCACGCGCCTGCTGGACAGCCATGCCCGCACGCAGACGCTGGCGATCAATCAACGCATCCGGCCCTTGTTCGACACCTTGAGTGGCACGGAAGGTGGAGGTCCTCTTGACCCGCAGGCCCATGCCACGCTGGGGCAGGGCATGCGTGAACTGGCGGCTATCCATGAGCAGGCGATCCACTGGCGCATTCTGGAGCAACGCCACCTGAAGGCCTTGGAGCAGGTACCCAAATACGGGCGCGACAAAGCGCGGGCACTGAATGCCGACCTGCCGGCCCGCCCCTCTATTTTCGACCTGCAAAGCCTGCAACTGAGCACCCTGTGGGGCATCGCCATCGATGTTCCAGGGCCGCCCCTGGACGATGATTTTTTCGCCAGCATGAACCTCACGGTCAATCGTGCACGTTGGGCCAGCCGCTCCCAGGCAGAGCTGGAAAACCTGCCCGTCGAAGCGTCCGAACGCATGGAAGTGCTGGACAGTATTGACCATGTGTACGCGCAGACCGACGACCAGATCGAGTTCTGGCGCGCCATGGCGCCGGAAAAATTCGATCTGGCTTACCTGGACAAGCTGCAACATCTGCTGGCCGGTTTGCACCAGCAGGTGGAAAAGCAACTGACCGTCCTGTTGCAGCCGGAACACGAAGGGGCTGTGGAGGTGGCCGCACAGCCTTCGCGTCGTAAAAAAATCATTCGTACACGCCAGCGCGATTTATGGGTGGTTCAGTCGGCGCCGAGTGGTGAGCAAGGCGCTGAGCGAGCCAGTGTGCATGACGCCGACGGCCAATTGATAGGCACCTTTACGCAAGACGAAGACGGGGTGTGGGACCTGGTACACAGCTCGCCGTCGCCCGTGGCCGATGCCGAACTGGGCCGCTTGTTGAAAAAGGGCAAAGCGTTGCTGACCGGGGTCGATAAGGCCATCGCCAACATTGAGGCCATGGTCGGCAAGGCCAACGACCCGGCCTCCTTGCAGGAATTGCTCGACGCTCAGGCTCGCACTCGCCAGTGGGTCGCCGACAGCCTGGGCCGCAAGCTCGCCAGCATTGAGGTGGGTCGCCTGGCGAGCGTGCAACTGGCCAATGCCCGGGCCGTGCGCAGCCAATTGAATGCGGCCGTGGCCCGCTTGCAGGCAGCCGGTCTGGAGGCACGGGTGCGTGCGACGCTGGCGCGGGCGGTCAGTCAGGAGGATGTGGCTTTTCTGCACAGCCAGCACGCCGTCCGCATCATTCGCCAGGGAGCGCGGGTAGCCCTCAAAGGGCGACGCGATGACTTCCTGCAGGCGTATCGGGTGGAAGATGCACACACCGGCAAGGCTGTGTGTTTCGCGCATTTTCACTACGCGCGCAGCCAGGGGCCGGACGATCACTTCACCGCCGCCCACCTCAAGAGCCCCGAGCAAGAACGCCTGGGGCGCCAGGCTCAAGCGCAAGTGGAGGCCGCGGCGTTCGAGCGCATGCGCCAGGGCCAGACCGGACGGGTGCGGCAAACCCTGGAGATTCGCCGCGCGCAGATTCAGCTACCGCTGGCCCGACGCCTGTTTTTCAGCGCTGAGGAGTGACGGCGGCAGGCACTGGGTGTAGGCGCCGGGTTGCAGGTAGGGCATCAGGATCGGTGCCATGCCCTTGAGTACCTGCACCGGCAATGCCGAAGTAAAGGTGAAGTGCTCGGCGGACTGGCCGGGCACGAAGGCGGTCAGCGTGCCGAAGTGATGTTCACCCAGGTAAAACACAAAGGTCGCAGTGCGGTTGATCGACTTGGAACTGATGATCCGGCCGCCTGCGCCAATGGCCTCGATACGGTTGTCACCCGTGCCGGTCTTGCCGCCCATCGCCAGCGGTGTGCCGTCTTCCAGCTTGAAGCTGCCCGCCACGCGCTTGGCCGTCCCGGCGTCCACGACTTGGGACAGCGCGCCGCGCAAGGCCCTGGCCACTTCCACCGGAATCACCTGTTTACCAGGCGCCGGGTCGTTCACTACCTGGGTCTCGTAGGGTGTGCCGACGGCAAAGTGCAGCGTGTCGATGCGCAGCACTTTGGGGCGCACGCCATCGTTGAGGATGATCCCCATCAGTTCCGCGAGGGCGGCGGGGCGGTCGCCGGAACTGCCGATGGCGGTCGCCAGCGACGGCACCAGATGGTCGAAGGGATAGCCCACGGCTTTCCAGCGCTGGTGAATGTCCAGAAACGCCTCGATCTCCAGCATGGTGCGGATGCGACTGTCCCGCGCACGCTGATGTCGACTCTTGAACAGCCAGCTGTAGACCTCTTGGCGTTCGAACTGGCTGGCCTTGACCACGTCGCTGAAGGTTGCGTCGGGATGGTTGAGCAGGTAACCCATCAGCCACAGGTCCAGGGGATGGACCTTGGCGATGTAGCCCTGGTCCGGCAGGTCGTAGGTACCGGGGCCGTAGTCCTTGTAGAGTTTGTCCAGGCGCTCGTCGGTGAGTTTGATCGGGCTTTTCACTCCGGTCATGTGGGAGCGCACGAACAGGTTGAAGCTCTCCTGGCTGGCGCTGGGCAGCAGGTAGCGGTGCACGGCTGCCAGGCGAATCGGCGTGGGCCGCAGGCTGTCGAGAAAGGTATCGAGCCTCGCCTGGGTGTCCTTCTTCTGGTATTTGCGCCAGAACTTGCGCAGGAACGTGGTGCCTTCGCGGTCGGCAAAACCGGCGAGGTATTCCTGGCGGCGCGGGTCGTTGTCGTCCTTGAGCAACTCGGCGCTGTTGTTCTCGCCGGAGTAGGTCACGTAGCGCACCAGATCACGCATCAGGCGAATGAAGGGCAGGTTGATCGACTCGCGCAGGGCGTCCCGCAGGGTCGGGTTGCGCCCGTTGTCCTGGCTGCGGAAGTTGTGGAAGGTATGCAGACCGCCGCCGGTGAAAAAGCGTTCGCCGGGGCTCGCCGAATAGGTGCGGTCGAGGGCGGCGTCGAGCATTTTTTCCAGGGATTTGTCCGGTGTCTGGATCAGGTAGTCGAGGGCCCAGCGGCTCAGGCGGTCCTGGTCATCCACGCTGATTTTTTTCAGTTCAGCCGGGCTTTTTGCCGCGTATTTGTCGTGCAGCTCGCTGATGATTTGCAGGTAGGTAGTGAGTACCCGCAGTTTCGCGGTGGAGCCCAGTTCCAGCTTGCTGCCTTCGTTGATATCGAAGGGCTGGTCGGTGTTGTCGGTTTGCACACGTACCCGTGAGCCGTCGGGTGTCAGCTCGAACAGGGTGAAGCTGTAGCGCACTTGCGCGGTGCTGGCCGGGGTGAGCAGGCGTTCGCCGAGCAGGCCGATCTGGCGCGCGTACTCGGGGTCGGCAAGGTGCTTGAGGTAGGCACTGACCTGGCCCTGCAACTGGGCTTGCAACGTGCTGGTGGCGGACAGGTCGAGGCGATCCAGGTCGTAGAGGGGCCGGTCGAGCAGGGCAGCCAGGCGGCTGCGGGCCACGCTGATGCCTTTGTTGGTTTCGATCGGCTGGATCGTCGGTTGCTGCGCCCAGTCGCGGTAGGTGACGGTACTGGCTAGCGCAACCTTGAGCAGGGCCGGTTGAATCACGCCGTTCTGGGCCAGCAGGCGCAAGTGACTGTCGGTGAGTTGTGCCAGTTCTTCGCGGCCCTTGGCCAGGTAATGGGAAGGGCGGCGCTGGGCGATGATCAGCGACAGCACCTGGCGCAACGCCAGGCCTTGTTCGGCATTCACCGGGCCGGCCAGCGCCTGGTTGACCTGGTTGAAATCGGCGCCGTACCACACGCGCAACCCCTCGGCCATGCCATGCACTTCGCCGTGCCCGGGCACAGCCGACAGCGGCACGCTGTTGAGGTAGTCACGCAGAATATTCTGCCGCGCCGCCAGGGTTTCGGGCCCGTCGTGGTAGGCGCGCACGGCGGCGGAAAACATCTGCCGCAGCTTTTCACTGCCGGAGAGCGTGAGGCCATCGGGCGAGTGACGGTATTTTTCCAGCTGGGTCGCCAGGGTGCTCCCGCCGGCACTCTGGCCGGGCAGGTGCAGCAGCTTGGCGACTTGCGACCAGGCCGCCTTGGCGAAGCGCGGCCAGTCCACGGCGGGATTGGCCTGGGGTTGGGCGGGGTCGAGCAGGTCGCGGTTTTCGATGAACAGCAGACTGTTGACGACCAGTGGCGGGATCGCGGCGAAGCTTGAGTACAACTGTTGCGGATAGTTGTACTGGTACAGCGGCACCGCCCGGCAATCGGTGATCGACAACCCGGCCTGGATCTTTTCCGCATAGGGCACGAACAGGCCTTTGGCGCTGTAGTCCATCAACGCGGGGGAAAAGCGCGACTGGGCTTCGATCACGTAGCCGCGCTTGAGCAGGCGTGGCAGGAACGTGTCGAGGTCGCTGTAGCCCAGGCGCCGGTCGAACGGGCCGGCGCCGGGATAAGCGATCGCGTCACTGGGGCCGGGTTCGATCCGGTAAGTGAGGTCGCGGGCCAGACGGCTCAGTTCCTGGGCTTGCAGGTGCGAGGTGCGCATCTCTTTGGCGGCGGCAAAACCCAGGGCAATCAGGGCCATCAGCACGATGAGCCAAAACAGCCGACGGCCATAACGGGGCCCGGGTTTATTTTGGGGTGACGGCGCTGGGTCCGAACTGCCTTGTACTTTCGCAGCCTTGGTCGAGTCGGTTTGCCACAGTGCGCCCATAGTCGATTGATCCCTACACGCAGATTGATCGGACTTGCTTGAAGCGTAGTCGCTGGGAACGCTCTGTGAGGGAAATGTATGGATGGCGTCAGAAACCCCGAACGGCAGGTAGTCCGTTGCCTGGCGTGACGTTTTGTCGCGCCGGGCAGGACAAATGCTCCTGTAAGGTGCGATTTCTGCACGTTCTTTACCTGAATTGTCCTGTCTTTATAGTGAAAGAGCCTGCTCCGGGCTTTTTATACTGCTCGCCCCGCTGATCTTGCCCGGCAAGAAGGCGCCGTCCATGAGGCGGCGCAGGTTTCGGCAAGGGCCCGGGCTTACCGGCCTGTTCCCTGGAAACTCGACGGACAATCCAATAACAAAATGAGGTTGTACCCTATGCCAGTCGGCAACCCACTGCCCCATGGCGAGACCGCTCAAGGCGGCCCGCTCAAACGCGAACTCGGTGAACGGCACATTCGCCTCATGGCCCTCGGCGCCTGCATCGGTGTCGGGCTGTTCCTCGGCTCGGCCAAGGCCATTGAAATGGCCGGCCCGGCCATCATGCTCTCCTACATCATTGGCGGCCTGGCGATCCTGGTGATCATGCGCGCCCTCGGTGAGATGGCGGTGCACAACCCGGTAGCGGGGTCGTTCAGCCGTTACGCCCAGGATTACCTCGGCCCGTTGGCGGGCTTTCTCACCGGTTGGAACTACTGGTTCCTGTGGCTGGTGACGTGCATCGCCGAGATCACCGCCGTGGCGGTTTACATGGGGGTGTGGTTCCCCGATACACCTCGCTGGATCTGGGCCCTGGCCGCGCTGGTCAGCATGGGCACCATCAACCTCATCGCGGTAAAAGCCTTTGGCGAATTCGAATTCTGGTTTGCCCTGATCAAGATCGTCACCATCATTGCGATGGTCATCGGCGGTGTCGGCATCATCGCGTTCGGCTTCGGCAATGACGGCGTGGCGCTGGGCATTTCCAACCTGTGGACCCACGGCGGCTTCATGCCCAATGGGGTGCAGGGGGTGTTGATGTCCCTGCAGATGGTGATGTTCGCGTACCTGGGTGTGGAAATGATCGGTCTGACTGCCGGTGAAGCGCGCAACCCGCACAAGACCATCCCGAGCGCAATCGGCTCGGTGTTCTGGCGCATCCTGCTGTTCTACGTCGGTGCGCTGTTCGTGATCCTGTCGATCTATCCGTGGAATGAAATCGGCACCCAGGGCAGCCCGTTCGTGATGACCTTCGAGCGACTGGGCATCAAGACCGCCGCCGGTATCATCAACTTCGTGGTGATCACGGCGGCGCTGTCGTCGTGCAACGGCGGCATCTTCAGCACCGGGCGCATGCTCTACAGCCTGGCGCAGAACGGTCAGGCACCGGCCACCTTCGGCACCACCTCACGCAACGGAGTGCCACGCAAGGCACTGTTGTTGTCGATCTTCGCCTTGCTGCTGGGCGTGTTGCTCAACTACCTGGTGCCGGACCAGGTGTTCGTCTGGGTAACGTCCATCGCCACCTTCGGTGCGATCTGGACCTGGCTGATGATCCTGCTGGCCCAGCTCAAATTCCGCAGAGGCTTGAGCCCGGCCGAACAGGCCGGTCTCAAGTACCGCATGTGGCTGTACCCGGTCAGCTCGTACCTGGCACTGGCATTCCTGGTGCTGGTGGTGGGGTTGATGGCGTACTTCCCGGACACCCGCGTAGCGCTCTACGTGGGGCCGGCATTTCTGGTGTTGCTGACGGTGCTCTTCTACGTCTTCAAGCTGCAACCCGCCAGCGCCGAGCGCGGCTCCCCGCAATCGGTCTGACCCTCAATTGGCCCGTTGCGCACCGCTGCGGGCCGCACGGGTCAGCTGATCGATCAGGCGGTTGCGTTCGGCTTCCTGTTCTTCCTTGATCGACTGGCGCCGCTCCTGGTAATCCATGGAGCGGACGTCGGGAATCTCTTGCTTCAGTGCTTCAAGTTTGCGGCGGGTCACTTCCTCGATGGTGGTGAAGGGTTCCGGGATGCTGCGTGCCAGGTAGTTGATCCAGAAGCCTTCCATCAGCACAGCGTTCGCTGCGCCATTGGTCGATCTCACTGCTGCCATTGCAGTGGTAATGCGGGCCAGGTCCTGCTGAGTGAGGTCGTTGCCCGGTGCGTAAAGCCGCTCCTCATGCTGCAACGGCAGCCTGTAGTTCACTCGGAAATGCAGCCGCAGGTACAGTTTGACCTCGACATCATCGGGCTCTTGCCCTTCAGGTCCGCGCGCATTGCGCAAGGCCGTCAGATGGTCATCGGCCAAGTTGTCCAGTGTGCGTAGATAAAACAGACCTTCGGCCAATTCCAGCAGATCACGGTTGGCCTGGTTGGAATTGGGGCGTTCCATGGCCTGGTGCTGCCTGTGCAGGATTTCCATGTTGCTCAACGCCAGAATGGCGCCATCGCCGCACGTGCCTGCGAGGTACGTATTGAGGAAAATCTGTTCGCGCAACGCGTGGGATTCAGCCATGCCGTGCAGCACGCGCCAGACCCTGGACACCAGCGCCGGCCGTCGCGGCAGGCTTCTATAGTCGTGGGCCTGGGTCAGATCCCGCAAGACCCGGAAGACATCGTCCGGGCTCGCCCCCTCATGCCGTTGGAGTTGCTCCCAGACGACTCTGCGTTGCCCATGATCGGCAGGCGGCACACCGGCCAGCCACGGCGTGAAATCATCCGCCGACGGCTGCACATGCAAGGTACCGGGCATCGCCCCGCCAAGCAGTATGCGGGTGCGCTGATGGTACTCGGTCAGTCGTTGCAGGGTCGGGGCATCCAGGGGGTTGTCATGCAGGATCGTGCCGCGATTTGTCCTTTGCATGGCCGTGTTGGTGAACAATACCTCCGGCACCGTGGTAATACGGTTTTCCTGCAACAGCAGGCTGTGCAGTTGGGTGAGATGTTCGGCACCGATGGGCCATTGGCTGATGCCCGTGTTTTGCAGATTCAGGTTGAGCAAGTAGTGCATGGCCGAAACGTCGGGCGTCAGTCCCAGCGGGTTGCCGTCAAGATTCAGAATTTCCAGGCGTGTCAGGCCGGCCAGGCGCTGGCGGGATTCATTTGTCAGCACAATCTGGTTGTCACTCAGATCCAGGTGTTCCAATTGCACCATGTCGGTGAGGCTGTTCGGCAGGTCGGTGAGCATGCAATCGAGCCGTAGCGACTTGAGACCGGCGAATTTGCTCAAGAAGGCGTTACCGGTAGGAGGAAAACCGTCGCTGGAAATCTTCAGGTAGTCGATGTGTTCGAAGCCCCTGGTGCCGAGGATGAAGTCGGGATCAGGCAGGGTATTGGCGTCCAGTTGCAATTCCAGAGTGTGAGCGTTGAACAGCCCTCCGGCGATCATTTGCTGCGTTTCCCTGCGCCAGGCGCGAAGAATCTGCTGCCCTGCATACCTGCGTCGTGCGAGGTTCATGCCCAGTGGGTCATCGTCATCCAGGGGGGAGTGGTCGGATGCCCATTTCTCCAGCCCGAATTCTAGGCTCGCGTACTCTGCCTTGCGTCGGTCCAGCTCCAGCACGAGTTGCGCGTCGTTCATGCCCAACGAGTCGATAAAGTCATTGGCCGCGGCGCGATTCATCCTTGGATAGAGTTCGCGCACCCTGGCCACGATGTCCGCCGGCTGGTTGCCGCCGAATGGCCATAGATTGCTCAGACTGAACGGGTAAGCGGTGAATGTGCTGTGTATCGGTACCGGTGGTTGCAGCCAATAAGGAATATGCGGCAAGCCCAGCAAGCCCTTGATGGCCACGCGCTGGTTGAAGGCTAGGTCGGCGATCGCGTTACGCAGC
Source organism: Pseudomonas sp. SDO5271_S396 (assembly GCF_054071795.1). Taxonomy (NCBI): domain Bacteria; kingdom Pseudomonadati; phylum Pseudomonadota; class Gammaproteobacteria; order Pseudomonadales; family Pseudomonadaceae; genus Pseudomonas; species Pseudomonas sp. SDO5271_S396. The sequence continues at coordinate 183,270 of NZ_JBSVWB010000005.1, read as the reverse complement.
GGTGTGGTGTCGCCACTGTCGTCCAGGCCCAGGGCGTGGCGCTCGTTGTCGTCCAATCCATGCCAGAGGGCGGTGAGCAGATCGGTACTCTCGGCCACCGGCTTGCCCCCGGTGTCGTAGGCCTGGTAGCGCCCGTCTGTCTGCGCGAGGACCTTGCGCACAGTGCCGCTCAGGTGCCCGGCACTTTCCAGCAACGGGCCGCCGGCGTCGTCTCGATGAATATCGATGCGCAGCTGGTCGGGCCAGCCGGGCACATGCTTGAGCAGGTGCAGCATGATTTTTTCGCTGTCCGGGTTGTTCAGTGTGGTCAGATACAAACCTTCGAAGGCGCGGTTCAAGCGCAGGTCGTGGCTCGTCAGCCTGGCCTGTTCTTCAAGGCGCAACGGAATTGGCCCCCCCTCGTTCAGTTGCTTGAGTTCTTTGGTGGTCGCATGTTCGATCAGGGCCTTGATGGCGCTGCTGGGCATCTGTGGATAGTGATTGCGCAAGCGGCCTTCCACGCCATTCCCGTTGGGTTCGCTTTGGGCGTACAGCATTTCGAAGAGTTGTCCGCGCTCGCGGTGCGCGTACTCGGCGATTTTCTTTGCCAGTTTGAACAAGCGCTGCTCCTGGCCTTCGGGCAATTCGCCGAGCAGGGCACGGGTCAGCATATCGTCGCTCACCAGGCGAAGCAGGGGTTCCAGGCTGCGGCTCTGCTCGCGTGACATGCGGATTTTCTGTGGTGCGTGGGCGTTGGCCGCAGGGTAATGGGTGATGGTTCGACCGGCCTCGTCATGCACTTCCAGAACATGGCTTTTTGGCCATTGGGGCAACGCGCACACCAGCAGTAATTGCAGCGATGGCCGTGCTCTGCCTGCTGCCGAGTAGTGGGTCATGGTTTTGATGAAGTGCAGGATCTGTCGCTCGATGGCAAAGCGTTTGCTGCTGTCCTTGAGCAACGGGGGCGGCGGCAGGCCGGCGCAGTGCACTTCGCGCAAGGCGCGGGCCGGTGTGTCGGTGACCTTGACAATGCGTTCGGCGGTCGATGAGTCAACATTGAAGTCGGCACCGCCCAAGCGTGAGAACAGGTGATGGTCGTCCCATTTCAACGGATTTTCGCTTTCCAGGCGCCAGGCACCGTGGCGATTGTGTTCAAGAAGCGGTGTCTCGACGCCAACCTTGTTCGGATGCTTGAGCCGCCACTTGCGTACGTGCAGATCATGGATCACGGGATAAAACGAACCGTAAAGCGGCATTAATTGACCGCCTTGCCAGTCATACAAACCTTCGGAATTGGGCTGCAAATCAACGGGCAGTACCGGATTCTGCTGATATTGGCGCAACGAATCATCGAGCAGCTTGACCAGCCCAGCAGGGGTGCGGCGTTCACTCATCAGGTCCGCCAGGGTCTGGCGCAAGCCCCGGGTGTCGCGGGGCGAGGTCATGCCCAGCAACCTGCGCTCATGGGGTTGCAGCACCGAGTCGATGGCCAGGTAAAAACTGTTAACGTCGGGCGATACCGGAATAGGCCCGCCATTGCGCATGTCGTAGGCTTCATAGCGCCCGTTACCGTAATGCAACAGTTCGACGGTGGTGTCCTCGGGCCCGGTGTTGCGGTAGCGATTTTGCGCGTTGCCATCGACGAATTCGGTAACGACGAAGTGACGATCCAGGCGCTCCAGCAGCAGGCCGGTGGCGAGTTCCCGAGCCCACCGGTCGGCGGCGTGGCTGAACGCGCGTGGGTAGTACAGCTCGTCGAGTATGGCGTCGATGTGCAAGGCGGTGCGGTAGTGCTCCAAATGTTCACGTACGTCGACCTGCAACGGTTCTCCCTTGAGATAGGCGTTTTGCTGTGCCGGGCTCAATGGTTTTTTTTCCAGCAACTGCTCAAGGCTGGCCAGGCTCAATGGCGGGAATTGCGCGTGCAGCTTGTTCAGCAACGGTGTCACACCCTCGGACGCCGCCTTGACGGGCACGAATACCCGTGCCGGATCGTCGGCGGGCACTTGGGCCCGGGCCTGGCCGGCGTAGCGGGTCAGAGCCTGGAACAATGCAATCCGCTCCTTGTTTGCCAACCCGCTGATTTGCAGGCGCAGGCGGGCGATACGCTGGGCTTCGGTGAGACCGGGGCTGCCTTCCTTGCCCAGGGTCGACGTCGCGGGCTGCTGACGGAGGATCAGCTCGAACAGTGCGTCCTGGGTGGCCACCGTGGTGTCCGGCGCGTCGAGCGCGATGTAGGTGCCATCGTCCTTGCGTTTGAGGTTGATCGCTCGCGCGGCGTCGATGTTGGCCGCATGGCTTTCGATCAAATGACCTCTCTGGTCATGCACATGGATGATCGACTCGGCGGGCCAGCCGGGCAGTTGCGTGAGCAAGCTGAGCACAGCGCTGTCGGCATGGGCCGGCATCGTGCCGCTGCGGTGAAAACGGCTGCTCAGTTGCTCGATGACCCGGTCGACCTGCACGCGCCGGCTGGCTTCGATCAGGTTGACCGGTGGTGCCTCTCCCGCCCAGATACGATCCAGCGTTGCGCGGGACACGCCGGTGCTGCGCAGCAGGTTTCGCATGTGTTCCTCGGACACGGGCGCATCATCGTGGGGAAACATTTGAGCGAGCAGTTGGGCATCGGAAAGCTGGCCGGCGCCGTGCAGGTCCAGTCTCCAGGTTTGCAGCGCGGGATTTAAAACCACCGGCGCAGCAAAGCCGTTGCCATTTTTGTGTTTGAGCACGAAACCGGCGGAGGTTGGATTTGCCGTGACTTCGGCCACAACCTGTACGGCGTCTTGCTGCACACGCACATATTGCCTGCCGTCGATCTGATACAAACCCTGGGCGTCAGGCTCCTTGCCCGCGAGCAGGTTCTGGTTGGCGACCGCATAAGGGGCGAGCTGCGGTTTCCAGAGTTCGAACGTTCCGTCGCTGCGCGGCACCTTGCGGGGATCGCCGAGGCGTTGCAGCAGGTTTTCCATGCGCTGGCGGTGCACGCGCCCTGCGGTAGAAATCAACAGACCATTGATTGCCAGGTCCGCCACGTCAGACATGGCGGCTGCGAAATCACCGGCCCGGCCTTTGGTCGCCTCATTGACACCGATGATCAGGCTGTAGGCCAGATTGCCGAACACCACCCCCTGCATCAGCCGGTTCAAACCGGTGACGCCACCGGGCATGGGGGTCATCAACAGCTCCATGACCTCACCGGCAATGGCCGCCGCACCGTCGATGAGCCCCTGCAAGTCACGCTCCGAGCGTTGGGTGGCGAGCATGCCCAGGTTGGCCTGATAGTGCTGGATATGACGAAGGCTGAGCGCTTGCACCAGCGTCATTGCACGCGCCGGCTTGGGGTCGTTGACGAAGCGGACATGTTCCAGGGTTCGCTCGGAGAACAAGGTATGAAACGAGTCGTAGAGAAAACCCGCAAAGCCGGTCGGGCCCGATGGTCGCGGTTCGTCGTGCAGCAAGTCTTTGAATTGATTGATCTCGGTGATCGGTAGCTGTCGCGAGAACCACTCCAGGTCGCCTTGTTGATGGCTGTTCTTGAGGTCGGCATGGAATTGCGCGCCGGCGCTTCGGGCGTCGGGGTGATAGCGCAAGGCTCCGCCCGGGCGAAACGGGAAATAGGCGATCACGCCCAGGCTGCCCACACGAATCAACAGCAAGGGCACCTGGATGCGGGTACCGGAGGGGGTAAACGGCACGGCCGGCAGCAGCGTGAGATCCAGATTCATGCTCAGCATGTCGAAAGGCAGCGGCGCTCCCGTGTCTTCGATCGTGGTCACCAGCGCTTCATACAGGGCTTGCGTGACGCCACTGCTATCACGGTTGCGGTAGGCCTCCAGTGCTTCATACCGCAGGTGAGCGCGGGTGCTGGTTTCGATCAAACCGTGCAGCTTGCCGCCAGCGCCCAAGGTTGCGGCCAAATCGACCTGCAGTTTTCCACCCAGGTCCAGTTCGCGACAGATGCTGATGAATTGGCTGACACTCAGTTGCTTTTCGTCCACACCGGTGAGGTAGGAGGCGTCGACGTAGCTGTGGCCGGAGCGTTGGGGATTACCGGTGCCGAAATCGAAGTTCAGGCAAGCGGCCTCCCACAGCGAAAACCTGGAAATATGAGTGCGGTATCGCGACTCGTCCAGGGCACGCTCGGGGCGCGGCGACTGCGGTGTCTCGTCGACGGCTCTGCTGCGCCGCTCCCAGGGCAGTGGGACGTCGATTTTTTCCAGGTAGCGGGTGTTGATAAAGATGGCTTCCGGGTCGAGGCCGCCCAGTTTGCTGCGCAACAGTGCCAGGCCGTTGTGCTTGAACGCCTGGATCAGGCGTGCATTTTCCGTTTCGAGTGCCTTGAGTGCGGCAGTCGCTTCCCGTTGCAGACGCACGTAGTCGCGCTGCTGGACGAGGGTCAGACTATTCAGCGACTGCGCCAGCGTTTGACGCAGCAGTTCCAGGGCCTGTTGCCGGCCCCAGGGTTCGCTGGACTGCAATTGGCCGGACGGGCTATTGAGAGGGTGATCGGGCATGAGCCATTTCCTTACACAGTGAGACGTGGAAGGAAATGGGAACATCCGCCCGCCTGTGGCGAGGGCTACCTATATAACGTGCGTCGACTCGTGGCGCTGTTCGAATACGTTCAGACGGCGCTGACCCGTTTGGGTGCCGGCTTGAGCGACTGGTCCAGCTGCTGGTTGAATTCCAGCCACAGCGCCAGTGCGGCCATTAACAGGGCGCCTACCAGCGCGGTCAGAATCTGCATGGCGAACGCATCGTCGGCCAGGGCGTTGATCATGTCCGCCAGCGGCGCAAGCACCACGCCCAGACAAAATACCTCCAGCGAATAGCGCCCCATGCGACAGAGATGCTGGGCCAATCGTCCCTCTGTCCAGGTACGGCCCGGCAGCAGTTTGGCCGTCACGTAGGCCAGGGCGAGGAAGTGCAGCAGGCGCACCGGTGATAGATCGGTCTTGCTGATGGGGTAGATCAGGTCGCTGAGCCACGCCGGCATTGCCGCGTCATGAATTTCGGGCCAGCGCCACGACAGGGTAATCACCCCGGTGACCAGCACATAGGCCAATGCCCCGACGAATATCGGCTGATGCTTCAGTGGTCTGTTCTCGACAGGCCGTGGCTGGCGGCTGTGGATCGCCGCCGCGCCACCGAGCACGAACAGCAGTTGCCAGGTGACCGGGTTGAAGTACCAAACGCCATCGGCAATGGCCCGCAGATTCCAGCCCATCCACGGTGCCAACAGGTAGATGGTGGTGGACACCGCCACCACCGCCCAGGTCTTGCGCAGCAGCAGCGGCAACACCAGCGGCAGGCCGGCCAGCAGCACGATGTACAGCGGCAGCGGGTCCATCAGGTTGGGCTTGAAGCGCAGCAGTAGTTCATCGGTGAGCGCTTGTTGCGGGTGGGTGACGAAGTGCGTCAGGCCCATCTCCTCGACGAGGTCGCGGGTTTCCACATGGCTGTTGGCGAAGAACACGATGCCCATCAGCATCGCCAGCAGGAAGATATGCACCACATACAACACCCAGGCACGGCGCAGGATTTTCAGCGAGGCAATCCAGTAGCCGTCGCGTTGCAGGATCTTGCCGTAGGCCAGCACGGCGGCATAACCGGCGAGGAACACGAAGACTTCCGCCGCATCGCTGAAGCCGACGTTGCGCAGGGTGATCTGGCCGAGGGGGTTGTGGGGGACGTGATCCCAGAAAATGAAGATCAACGCCAGGCCCCGAAAAAAATCGATGCGCGGGTCGCGTCCGTTCAGCATGGCAGCGGGCTCTTGAACAAAAGGTTTAGTAAAGACAGGCGAATGCGCGTGTTGTCGTACGCCGCACGTCGGGCCGGCGCAGGTTGGCGGTATTTGTAAGCAATTGCAAAGGCGGGATATTACTGAATGTAAAGCCTGCCCGGTGCCGGGCAGGCCAGGGGAACATCACGCGGCGCTGGCTTCGTGGGGTTCGAAGCTGTCCGCCCGCGCCATCTGCCACATGCGCGAATAGAACTCGCCATTCACTTCGCCGGTGAGCAATTCGCCGGGTTTGAGGAACACATGCAACTGCGAGAACAGCTTGATCTCGGTCGCCGACATGCGTCGCACCAGGTGTTTGGCCGACAGTTGCGACGGATGATCCAGCCCTGCCGCCGCAAGCATTTCCGCCAGCGCCTTGAGGGTGTTGCGGTGGAAGTTGAACACGCGCTGGGCCTTGTCCGGCACCACCAGCGCGCGTTGGCGCAGCGGGTCCTGGGTGGCCACGCCGGTCGGGCATTTATTGGTGTGGCAGCTTTGCGATTGAATGCAGCCAATGGCGAACATGAAGCCGCGCGCCGAGTTGGCCCAGTCGGCGCCGATGGCCAGCACGCTGGCGATGTCGAACGCGCTGACGATCTTGCCGCTGGCGCCGAGCTTGATTTTGTCGCGCAGGTTCAGACCCACCAGGGTGTTGTGCACGAACAGCAAACCTTCACGCAGCGGCACACCAATGTGGTCAGTGAACTCCACCGGCGCGGCGCCGGTGCCGCCTTCCTTGCCGTCGACCACGATGAAGTCCGGCAGGATGCCGGTTTCGAGCATGGCCTTGGCGATGCCCATGAACTCCCACGGATGGCCCAGGCAGAATTTGAAACCCACCGGTTTGCCGCCGGACAGTTCGCGCAGTTGGGCGATGAACTGCATCATTTCCAGCGGCGTGGAAAACGCGCTGTGGCGAGAGGGTGAAATGCAGTCCTCGCCCATCAGGATGCCGCGTGTGTCGGCGATTTCCTGGGTGACCTTGTGCTTGGGCAGGATGCCGCCGTGGCCGGGCTTGGCACCCTGGCTCATCTTGATTTCGATCATCCGCACTTGCGGGTTCTGCGCCTGCACGGCAAAGCGTTCCGGGTCGAAGCGCCCGTCGCTGGTACGGCAACCGAAGTAGCCGCTGCCCAGCTCCCAAGTCAGGTCGCCGCCGTGTTCGCGGTGGTACGGGCTGATACTGCCTTCGCCGGTGTCATGGGCGAAGTTGCCCAGTTTGGCGCCCTGGTTGAGCGCGCGGATGGCGTTGGCGCTCAGCGAACCGAAACTCATCGCCGAGATATTGAACACCGAGGCCGAGTACGGTTGCTTGCATTGCGGGCCGCCGACCATCACGCGAAACGCGCTGGGGTCGCTCAGTGGCGCCGGGCGCATGGAGTGGCCGATGAATTCGAAGCCCGACTGGTACACATCGATCAGGGTGCCGAAGGGCTTGTCGGCGCTTTCGTTCTTGGCGCGCGAATACACCAGCGACCGCTGGGCCCGGGAGAAGGGCAGGGCGTCGCTGTCGGACTCAAGCAGGTACTGGCGGATTTCCGGGCGGATGGCTTCCACCAGGTAACGGATATTACCCAGGATCGGGTAGTTGCGGCGCACCGCGTGGGGACTTTGCAGCAGGTCGAACAGGCCGATCAGGCTCAGCACGCCGGTGACCACCGTGATGGGCCACAGCCATTCATGTTCGATAAAGGGGAGGCTGGCGAGGGTGAAAATGACGCACACGGCAAAGAAGGCGTAACGGCTTAGTAACGACAGGCTCATACGGTTTTCCTTGGGTTCGGACTCATCGGCTAGGCGTTTTGCGCCTGTAGAAAGATCGAAAACAGCTCCGACTGGGATTTGATACCCAGCTTGCTGTAGATGTGTTTCTTATGGACTTTCACGGTTTCCACGGAGATTTCCAGCTTACGGGCGATTTCCTTGCTGGAGCAACCGCTGAGCATCAAGCGGCCCACGTCCAGCTCGCGGGCGGTGAGCTGCGCGCCCCAGTCGTCATTCTGGAGCGGTGGCTGCGGCACGCTGACCTGGCTGAGTTCATGGGGCAGGCGCTGGCGCAGCAGGCTCAGCACCCAGGGCTGGATCAGTGACAGCAGGGCGATTTGCTGCGGATCGAAGCGTTGGTTCGAGCCCAGGGACAGGCACAGGGTGCGACCGTCCGGCAGGTGGCAATTGAACTGGATTTCATCGGCCACGACGTTGAGGCGGAAGTAGCGCTGGTAGTACTCGGTGAGTTCGAAATGCTCCGGCGCGACGTCGGCCAGGCGAACCAGCCCGGTGTGGGCACGCTCGCGGCTGGCGATGTAGAAGGGGTCGAGCAGGTACAGGCCGTTGAGGTAGTCCTGGACAATTGGTCCGGCGTGCCGTCGGCGCCTGGGCATTCGGCGAACACCAGCGGGCGGTGCGCGCTGCTGAACAGCAGTGCCACCCAGCTGTCGGACGGCACGTATTGGTCCAGCAATCGGACAAGCTGGGTCCAGAAGTTGGGCTGGTCCAGCGCGTCTATCATTTGCCCCACCGCACGGTGCCAGGCGATGTCTTGCAGCGACATGGTCATTGATCTACCCCTATCGGGTTACCCCCGCCGCGTGATTCCCTGGTGGGTTGAGGCTGCGCATACTGCGGCACAGCTAAAGAACAAGGAATACCCATGAAGGTCGAATTTGCCCAGTTGGCCGGTCGTGATAACGATACAGCTTACAACCTTGAGCGCGCCTTGGCGGCCATTGCTGCCTGCGCCGACGATACGCAACTGATCGTATTCCCGGAAACCCACCTGACCGGTTTCCCCTCGGCTGAAACCGTCGCCGCTGTTGCCGAGCCGCTGGACGGTCCCACCGTGCAAGCCATTATCCAGGCTGCCCGTGCACGCGATGTCGCCGTGGTGATCGGCATGATCGAGAACGACGGCGGCCAATTCTATAACACCACCCTGCTGATCACGCCCGAAGGCATCGCCTTGCGTTATCGCAAGACCCATCTGTGGCCTTTGGAGCGCGGCGTGGTCAGCCCCGGTGATCGTTATGCCACCTGCCTGTGGAAGGGCATACGCGTCGGCCTGTTGATCTGCTACGACATCGAATTTCCGGAATCCGCCCGCGCTTTGGGGCAGTTGGGTGCTCAATTGCTGCTGGTCACCAACGGCAACATGGACCCGTATGGCCCCACACACCGCACCGCGATCATGGCCCGCGCCCAGGAAAACCAGGCGTTTGCGCTGATGGTCAACCGTGTGGAAGACGGCGATGGCGAATTGGTGTTTGCCGGCGGCAGTGCGCTGGTGGACCCGTTCGGCACCTTGCTGTTTGAAGCCGGACGTGAAGAAGGGCAATTCACCGTCGAGCTGGACCTCGACCAACTGGCGGCGGCGCGCAAGGACTACCGCTACCTGGACGACCAGCGCTTGAAATTGCCAGGTGAGGTGATCGAGCGCAGCGACGGGACGCGCGAACTGCTGATCCCCAAAGCCTGACACCACCCCCCTTGCAGGAGTTCGGCAAGCCGGGCTCCTACAAGGGGGCGCTGCACCCATAAGAATCAATGCACTCGCTTCACCGACTTCAGTTCTGCCATAAATCTAATAATTGCGCGGAGAATCACCCATGGCTCGTTTGCAACGCACCCTGTCGTTAGGGGCGGTGGTGCTGTTTGGCATCGCCTATATGACACCGATCATTGTGCTCGGTACCTTCGGCATCCTGGCGCAATCCACCGCCGGCATGGTTCCCGCCGCTTACCTTGCGGCGCTGGTGGCGATGTTTTTCACCGCCATGAGTTACGGGCGCATGGCTTCGGCGTTTCCGGTGGCCGGTTCCGCCTACAGCTATGTGCGCAAGGCCATCAGCCCCAAACTGGGCTTTATCGCGGGTTGGGCGGTGTTGCTCGACTACCTGTTCCTGCCCATGGCCATCTGGCTGATCGGCGCGGCGTACCTGAATTCGGCGTTCCCTGCGGTGCCGCAGTGGGTCTGGGTACTGGCGTTCATCGGCATCACCAGCGTTATCAATATCGTCGGCCTCAAACTGGCCAACGGCATAAATGCCTTGCTGATGCTGGTGCAGTTCCTGGTGCTGATCGCATTTGTCGCACTGTGCATTCACTACATCGGCGGCGACGCAAGCAAGCCGTTGTGGAGCATCGCGCCGTTCTTCAATGGCCAGATGCACATGCCATTGATCATGAGTGGTGCGGCCATCGCCTGCTATTCGTTCCTGGGCTTTGATGCGGTCAGCACCCTCACCGAAGAAACCCGCGACCCACGCCGCACCATCCCACGGGCGATCATGCTGATCACCCTGATTGGCGGGCTGATCTTTGTGGCGGTGTCCTACTTCGTGCAGATTGCCCATCCGTCCTTCGAGTTCGCCAACGTGGATTCGGCGGCGTATGAAATTGCACGCAACATCGGCGGCGATCTGTTTGTGTCGATCTTCCTGATCGGCTTGATCGTCGGCCAGTTCGCCTCGGGGCTGTCGGCCCAGGCCAGTGGTTCGCGGTTGCTGTTCGCCATGGGGCGTGACGGCGTGCTGCCCAAATCGTTCTTCGGCACTTTGCATGCGCGCTTCGGCACGCCGGTCAACAGCATCCTGCTGTGCGCGGTGGTGGCGTTGTTGGCGTTGAAGCTGGACGTGACCACTTCCACGTCGTTCATCAACTTCGGTGCATTCCTGGCGTTCAGCCTGGTGAACCTGTCGGTGATCTTCCACTACTGGATCGGCGCCAAGGCGCGTGGCCTGCGTGAACTCGTGCTGTTCCTGGTGTTCCCGGCCATCGGCCTGGCGGCGGACGTATGGCTGATGGTGAGCCTCGATCACCTGGCGATTTACCTGGGGCTGGTGTGGTTGGCGATCGGTCTGGTTTACCTGGGGGTACTCACCCGTGGTTTCTCGCAACAGCCACCGGAAATGGACTTTCAGGAAACCGCTTAGAAGCACCGGGCCTATTCTTATTGCAATAGGTTCTCGTTTGGGTGCATGATTTGTGTTACTGTATAACACATATTTTGTACCCCGACGCCCCGGAGGCCTTATGAAAGCTGGTATCCATCCCGACTACCGCACCGTGCTGTTCCATGACACCGCCGCCGATGTGTTCTTCCTGATCGGCTCCACTGCCGACAGTGATCGCACCCATAAACACAGCGACGGCAACACTTACCCTTACATCCCGCTGGACGTGTCCAGCGCTTCGCACCCGATCTATACCGGTCAACAGCGCAAGACCCAGGCCGAAGGCCGGATTGCCGGGTTCAACAAGCGTTTTGCTTCGTTCGGTTCAAGCCCGAAAAAAGCCGACGCGTGAGGGTTTCACGTTTCACCTCGAAGGCCGCTCCGGTATCTGGAGCGGCTTTTTTTATGCGCTGATATCGTAAGGCCATCATTCTGCCAGAAACCGACTAGACTACTCAGTATCCGCCAGGGAGGCAGGCCCATACCGTAAGGAGCGCACACCGACGATCCGAGGTGTTCCATGGGAGAGTCCGTAGCCTTCACCGATGCCGACCGCGCCGTGGTGCTGTTGATCGATGCCCACCCGGACGTGCTGCACAGCCTCACGCAACTGTTGCGGCTGGAACCTTTCGACCTGCACAGCGCAACTTGCGCGGCTGACGCCCTGGCGATCCTCGCCGGCCAACCCGTCGACCTGGTGATGAGCGCCGCACGCCTGCCGGACATGGACGGCGCCTCGCTGCTGGCCCATATCCACCAGCATTACCCCCATACCGTGCGCATCCTGCTCACTGGCGAGACCGACCTGACCCTGATCATCAAGGCGATCAACGAGGGCGAAATCTACCGCTACCTGAGCAAACCCTGGAACGATGAAGAATTGCTCATGGCCCTGCGCCAATCCCTGGCCCATCAGCATTCCGAGCGCGAACGCTTGCGCCTCGAACAACTGATCCTGCAACAGAACGAAGCCCTCAAGCAGCTCAATGCCACCCTGGAAAAACGCGTGGCCTCGCGCACCAGCGAACTGCAGCAAACCGCCGACATGCTCGACCTGGCCTATGAAGAGCTCAAGCACAGCTATGCCACCGGCACCGAAGTGTTCTCGTTGCTGGCCAACCTGCGCCTGCCGCGCGCCAAGCAGACCAACCGGCAGATTATCGAGTTGGTGCGTACTTGGTGCGTCACCCAGGGCGTTGACGAAGCCAGCACCCGCGACCTGACCATGGCCGCCGCGCTCTACAACATCGGCAAGCTGAGCTGGAGCGACAGCATGATGGCCTCGCCCTCGGACCTGCTGCACGGCAGCGACCGTGAGCGCTATCGCGCCTACGCCGCCCAGAGTGAATCCCTGCTGATGACCCTGGAACCGATGAAGGATGCCGCGCGGCTGATCCGCCACCATCAGGAGCGCTGGGACGGCAGTGGCGCGCCGGATCACCTCAAAGGCGAAGCAATTCCGCCAGGTTCGCGGCTGTTGAAGCTGGCGGTGGATTTCATCGAGCTGCAAAAAGGCCTGATCCTCGAGCGCCAGATGAACAGCGACGAAGCGCTGCTGTACATCCGTAAATACGCTGGCCGGTTTTACGACCCGCAGATGGTCGAGGTATTTGTGCGGGTCTGCGCCACCTACCTCAACGACGTAACCCTGGGCGATCCCACCATCAAGGTGCTCGGCACCCGCGAGTTGCTGGAGGGGATGGTGCTGGCGCGCAACCTCAATGCGGACAACGGCATGCTGCTGCTCAATGCCGGCAAGGTACTGAACCTGCCGTTGGTGGATAAGTTGATCGCCTTCGAAACCATGGAGGGCGCGCGTTACAGCGTGTTTATCAAGGACACCGCTGTAACCACACTCTGAAATTGATTGTTCCCACGCTCCGCGTGGGAATACCTACCTGGACGCTCCGCGTCCGCTCTTGAAGTCGTGACGCGGAGCGTCACAGGATGCGTTTCCACGCAGAGCGTGGGAACGATCGTCATCAAGACAGTTGCTCCCACATTGATTGCGGCACTCTCAACGATCATGTGATCCTTGCGCCTTTGTGTTCAAGGTAACCTTTTCATGACTTCTACCATCCGCATTGCCGCCGCGCTCCTGATCGGGCAAGACGGCCAGACTCTGCTGGTGCGCAAGCGCGGCACCCAGGCGTTCATGCAGCCGGGCGGCAAGATCGACGCCGGCGAACAGCCCGCTGAAGCGCTGGCCCGTGAGTTGTACGAAGAACTGAATCTGCGCATCGACCCGAATGCAGCGGTGTACCTGGGGCATTTCTCCGCCCCGGCTGCCAACGAGCCCGGCTTCACTGTGCAGGCGGAGTTGTTTCAGGTACAGATCGACGTACCGGTGACTCCAGCTGCGGAGATCGAGGAAATACGCTGGATCGACCCGGCCGGTGACGGCGGCCTGCACCTGGCGCCGCTGACGCGGGATTTGATCCTGCCGTTTTATCGCGCTTCGTTGCCAGCATGATCATTCGCACCCTGGAGGTCGGTGATGCCGTCGCGTATCGGGCGTTGATGCTCGAGGCGTACGGTGCCTATCCCCAGGCATTCACCTCCAGCGTGGCGGAGCGTGCGGCGATGCCACTGACTTGGTGGGAAAAGCGCTTGAACAACCCGCTCGACCGTTTGCTCGGTGCGGTTGAAGGGGATGAACTGGTCGGCATCGTCGGCCTGGCGTTCGAGCCCCGGGAGAAGGCCCGGCACAAGGTGACGCTGTTCGGCCTGTATGTGAACGCCGCCCATCAGCACAGGGGCCTGGGCCGTCGGTTGGTCGAAGCGGCTCTGGAGGAGGCCTGCAAACAGCCGCGGCTGAAGGTGATCCAACTGACCGTTACCGCCGGCAATGACGCCGCCTTCGCCTTGTACCAACGCTGCGGCTTCATTCAGTACGGCCTGGAACCGCTGGCGGTGCGGGTGGGTGTCGATTACTTCGACAAGATCTACATGTGGCGCGAGCTCAAGCCCGACTGATATTCCAGGGTGAGAACCCATTCCAATGTGGGAGCGGGCTTGCCCGCGAATGCGGTGGGTCAGTGATGAGTCTATCGACTGACACTGCGTCTTCGCGAGCAAGCCCGCTCCCACAGTTTGATCCTCACTGTCTCTGACATCAGCGCACGGCGCTGACCCCATCCAGGGTGGAAAACGACGTGTCCTTGGCCGTCAGCAAGAAATCGCGCATATACGGCGCATCGAGCATGTCGGCGCGGATCCCGGCATACAGCGTGGCAAACAAGCCTTTTTCGCCCAGACGCTTGGCCTTCACATAGCCCCGCGAGCTGTATTCATGCAGCGCCCAATGGGGCATGCCGCACACGCCGCGACCGCTGGCCACCAGTTGCATCATCATCACCGTCAGCTCCGAGGTGCGCACCTGGGCCGGTTCCACATCGGCGGGTTCCAGGAACCGGGTGAAGATGTCCAGGCGGTCGCGTTCCACCGGGTAGGTGATCAGGGTTTCGGTCAGCAGGTCTTCCGGCACGATGTACGACTTGCTCGCCAGGGCATGCTGGTTGGCCACGGCCAGCATGGCTTCATAGGTGAACAGCGGCACATAAGTGATGCCCGGCAGGTCCAGCGGGTCAGAGGTCACCACCAGGTCCAGGTCGCCACGGGCCAGGGCGGGCAACGGGGCGAAGGCAAAGCCCGAGGCCAGGTCCAGCTCGACTTCCGGCCAGACATCGCGGAATTGGTCGATGGTCGGCATCAGCCACTGGAAGCAGCTGTGGCACTCGATCGCCATGTGCAGACGCCCGGCGGTGCCACCGGCCAACCGTGCGATATCCCGTTCGGCACCGCGCAGCAGCGGCAGGGTGGCGTCAGCCAGTTGCAGCAGACGCAGGCCCGCGCTGGTGAAGCGCAGCGGCTTGGTCTTGCGCACGAACAACGGCATGCCCAGGCGTTCTTCCAGCTCCTTGAATTGGTGGGACAACGCCGATTGCGTCAGGTGCAGGCGCTCGGCTGCTTCCACCAGGCTGTCGGCCTCGCGCAGGGCGTGCAGGGTCTTGAGGTGACGGATCTCGAGCACGGGATCTCCATGAAAGCAATTTGTGATGAATTCGAATTGCGTGAGTTTGTCTCATGTTGCCGAATCTGTCGACACGCAGCTTGAAGGTGACCGCTCGGCACTCTTCATCAAACTGTCACGCAACTGTGGCAGCGCGCTTTAACAAACATCATCAGACTCGCGCTCCACTGGGGTTCTGCGTTTTGGTGTTTTTCATGCGTGTGGTGTTTTTGCTGGCCGCTCTCTTGTTCGGCCTGCCGTCTTTTGCGGCTTCTCGATGTGACGTCAATGTCCCGACCCAAACGGTCGATCTGGCTCAGGTAAGCATTGCCTACCAGAGCATTGGTCGTGCGTCCGATCCGGCCTTGCTGCTGGTGATGGGCCTGGGCGGCCAGTTGATCCACTGGCCGGATGAAGTGGTGATTGCCCTGTGCCAGCAAGGTTTTCGGGTGATTCGCTACGACAATCGTGATGTCGGCCTGTCCAGTTGGCGCCAGGCGCCGGCCAGTGCCAACCTGACGTTTGAAGTGCTGCGCTACAAGCTTGGCCTGCCCGTGGCGGCGCCTTATACGCTGACCGATATGGCGGACGATGCCCTGGGCCTGATGGACGCGTTACAGGTCCGGCAATTCCATGTGCTGGGCGCGAGCATGGGCGGCATGATCGCCCAGCACTTGGCGGCCATGGCTCCGGATCGGGTGGAAAGCCTCACCCTGGTGATGACCACCTCCGGCGCCGAAGGCCTGCCGGCGCCCAGCGCGGCGCTGGTGCAACTGCTGTCACGGCGCAGCGCGCCCAACCGCGAAGTCGCACTGGAGCAACAGGCCGATTTGCTCGCCGCCCTGGGCAGCCCGGTGGTGAAGGATGATCGCGAAGCCCTGTTGCATCAGGCGGCGGTCGCTTATGACCGCGCGTTCAACCCCGACGGCGTTAAACGCCAGATCATGGCGATATTGGCCGAACCGAGCCGCGTGCCGTTGCTCAACCAACTCCGCGTACCGACCCTGGTGGTGCACGGTACCGCCGACCCGTTGTTGCCGGTGATGCATGGCGTACACCTGGCGGCGCATATCCAGGGTAGCCAGTTGAAGCTGATTCCGGGCATGGCCCATCGATTCCAGGAAGCGTTCAAGGCGCCCCTGCTGACGGCGGTGCTGCCGTACCTGCAAGCCCATCGCGAGGATGCGGCGCACTGGACGCAGATTGACCTGGGCGAGCCTTCGAAGGTGCTGTGACATTGGTGTATGGTGCAACTTTTGCGGCGCAAGAATGCCAGCGAGGTTGCCCACCATGAGTACTCCCCTGAAAATCGATTTCGTCAGCGACGTGTCCTGCCCCTGGTGCATCATCGGCCTGCGCGGGCTGACCGATGCCCTCGACCAGCTTGGCAGCGAAGTCCAGGCCGAGATCCATTTCCAGCCGTTCGAACTGAACCCGAACATGCCTGCCGAGGGGCAGAACATCGTCGAGCACATCACCGAAAAGTATGGCTCGACGCCCGAGCAATCCCAGGCCAACCGCGAACGCATCCGTGACACCGGCGCCGCGCTGGGTTTTGCCTTTCGCACCGACGGCCAGAGCCGCATCTACAACACCTTCGATGCCCATCGCCTGTTGCACTGGGCCGGCCTTGAAGGGTTGCAGTACAACCTCAAGGAAGCGCTGTTCAAGGCGTACTTCACCGAGCAGAAGGACCCGTCCGACCACGCGACCCTGGCGATCATCGCCGAAAGCGTCGGCCTGGACCTCACCCGTGCCGCCGAGATTCTCGCGTCCGATGAATACGCCGCCGAGGTGCGCGAGCAGGAGCAACTGTGGATTTCCCGTGGCGTGACCTCGGTGCCGACCATCGTGTTCAACGACCAGTACGCCGTCAGCGGCGGCCAGCCGGCGGAGGCGTTTGTGGGCGCGATTCGGCAGATCATCAGCGACGCTCGTTCCTGACACTGACGTTGCAGGCCTGGCTTGTGTGGGAGCTGGCTTGCCTGCGATAGCAACCTGTCGGTCAACGACGATGCAAGCTGACTCACCGCTATCGCAGGCAAGCCAGCTCCCACGTTTGTTTCTCCGTGTTCTTTCGATAGTGGCTGGCCCGTCCCTTGCATTGACCCCTTAAAGCCTTAGGGGACACTGCCTTGAACATTCTCGACCTCGACCACAGCCTCACCGGCCAGGCTCCGATTGCCCGGCGGCTGGCCAGTGGCGCCGCGACCCGCATTGACCTGCTGGACCTGGGCCCCAAACTGCGCCTGTGGTCCACCGAAAAGACCTGGAACCGCTTCGCCCACCGCCTGGCCCAACGGCCCCGGCCGGTGGACGCGCGCCCGGAAATCCTGTTTGTCGGCTCCGGCGACTATCACCACCTCACGCCGGCATTTCTCGCAGACCTCAAAGAACCCATCAGCCTGATCCACTTCGACAACCACCCCGACTGGGTGCGCTTTGCGCCCAAGCGTCACTGTGGCTCGTGGGTCAATCGGGCGCTGAAAATGCCGGCGATCAAACGCATCGTCACCCTCGGCCCATGCAGCGACGACCTGCACAATCCGCAATTGCGCGGTGGCAACCTGGGCGCCTTGAAGCAGGGGCGGTTGCAGTTGTTTCCCTGGCAGCATGCACCGTCGAAAGTCTGGGGGCGGGTCGGCGATGGCGCCGGCCATCGGCAGCAAGAAAACCACCTGCACTGGCGCAACCTGGCCGAGCTGGATTGGGCGGCGTTCCTCGAACAAATGATCGACGACCTGCCCACCGATGCTATCTGGATCACTATCGACAAAGACGTACTTGCCAGTGAAGACGCGGCCACCAACTGGGACCAGGGCGGCATGCGCCTGACCCATCTGCTGCAAGCCCTGCGGGCCTTGGCGGCGGGTAAACGCATCATCGGCATCGACGTGTGCGGCGAGTTCGCCACACCGGCGTTCAGCAATGCGTTCAAGCGATGGGAGGCCAAGTCCGACCAACCGCCGCCCGAGCGCTGGAGCGCCGAAGATTTGCAACGCAATGCGGCCACCAATGCGGCCTTGATCGACCTGTTTGAGGAGTTGTTCCCGTGACCTTGACCGTGGTGTTGCTGGTGGCGTTTTCCATCGTGCTCGATGTGATCGGGCAGCTGTGTTTCAAGATCGGCCTGGACCGTTTGCCGGAACTGGAGGGCGGTTTTCGCCTGAATGCGTTCTGGGGCCAGGTGTTCAACGCGCCGTTGCTGTGGGCGGGGATCGGCGCCTATGCCGTGGAGTTCTTCGTGTGGCTCGAAGCCCTGTCCCGCGCACCGTTGAGCCTGCTGTTCCCGGCGGCGGCCCTGGCTTATTGCGGGGTAGTGCTGGCGGGCAAAGTGGTGCTGGGCGAAACCGTCAGCCGCCGTCGCTGGCTGGGCACCCTGGTGATTACGTTTGGTGTGATGTTGGTGGCGATTGCAGGGAGTCAGGCATGAGTACGCAAACCCTGAATAACGGCTGGCTGCATGGGCGCTTGGGCACGGTGGTGCTGTGGGCGCTGCTGATTTGTACCGAGAGCGCCGGGCAGTTGTTCACCAAGGTGGCCGGGGATCAACTGGGGCAGATGGACGTGAGCTGGCAGTGGCTGGGGGAGGTGGCGCGCAACCCCGGGATCCTGGCGGCGATCGGCAGTTATATCGGCGCGTTTTTCGTGTGGATGCTGATCCTGCGCCGCAGCAGTCTGTCCCTGGCGTTCCCGCTGAGTTCGCTGGTGTTCGTGGTGGTGTTGCTGGGGTCGTGGCTGGGGCTGGGAGAACACATCAGCCTGCTGCACTGGGTGGGCGTCGCGGTGATTATCGGCGGCATCGCCCTGCTGGCCGAAGGCGAAGAAAACTGATCACTCGGGCCTGACTCGATCTTTGTGGTGAGCGAGCTTGCCTCGCGCAGGGCAAGCCTGCTCACCACAAGGGTGAGTGGCTGGTCAGGATTTTCTGTGCGCCACCAGGAAGCCCAACCCGTGTGACACCGGAAGCTGCTTCACCCCCGCCTCGCGTTGCTGCCCGGCAATTTCCCGATGAAACGCCTTCACCTTGGTCCAATGCATCTTTGGCCGGTAGTGGTGTTCGGCGTGGTAGCCGTTGTTCATCCAGATCAGGTTGTACAACACGCTGTAGGAGCTCACGCCCCAGGCAATCGGCAGGTCCGGGTTGCCGCCGAAGTGTTCGTAGTAGCCGTTGAGCGATGACAGGCACTGGCCCAGGTACCAGAACGGCAGCAGCCACAACACCGCGTGCCAGTCGTAGAACGCCAGGGCGATGTAGAACGCCACAGTCACGACGATCTCGACCTTGACCCAGCGCGCATCCGCCGGGCGCTTGCGCTTCATTTCGTCGTAGAACGGCTTGGGATCATCGCGGAAAAAACTCAGGAACGTATAGGCCCACGGGTTTTCCGGCTGGCCATCGTGGCCACGCTGGTAGATCGACAGCGGGTCGATGGTCTTGCCGTCCGGCCCCGGCAGGTCGGCGTTGCCACGGTGATGGCGGTTGTGGATATCGCGGTACAGCGTCTGGGAGAAGCCGATGGTCACCGACAGCAGCAAATCGAACGCGCGGTTCATGGGCCGGTGGGTGAAGTAGGCATTGTGAATCTGGTTGTGGGAGATGCTGTTGATGCTCCACGACAGACTGATCGCGTACACCAGCGCCAGCGGCACCAGGGCCCACCAGCTGAGGCTGTGGAAGGCGGCGACCAGCCAGATGACGAACGCGAAATGCGCCAGGCCCAGGGCGATGGGCACCAGGTCCCAGAGTGAGTGATGCAGCAGGCGGTAAGCGGGGCGAGCCATTGAAAATGTCCTGGAAAAGTGGATTCCAGGACGTCATTGCAAACCCCAGACCAACCTAATCGAACTTGTAACTGATGGCCGTTTGTACCTGGCCCTGGTTCACTTCGCCGGTCTGCCGGACGATGCTGCTATCGGCCGCCGAACCCACCAGGTGCACCCAGCTGGCACTGGTCAGCAGTGACCATTTCGGCGCCAGGGGAAACTCGAAGCTCTGGGTAAACGTCAGGTTCTGGAAGCCGCCGCTGGCGTTGTATGGCTTGAAGCCCGAGGCGGCGGCCTCGTTGTCGTCCACACCGAAAAACGTGTTGGTCTGGCGGTCGTCGGCGAAGTGCGCCATCAGGCCGCTGCTGCCAATGATCCCGCCGCCCAGCGGGTAGCCCAGTTCGCCACCGACCTTGCCGAGCACGCCGCCCTGGTCGTGTCCCCCGCCCACGGCACGGCCCAACTGGGCGTAGACCCGCCAGAAGTCGGCGGGCGCGTACTGCACGAACCCGCCCACCTCGGCCATGCTCGAGGCATCCCGCAGGCCCGCAAGGGCGCCGTTGGCGGTGCGGCCCGGGACGTAGTTGATATAGGGCCCGGCGGTAAAACCGTTGGTACTCAGGGCGCTCCAGGTCAGGCCGTCGTCGGTACCGAGGCTGACACTGCCCCAGTCCAGATCGAAGTAAGGAATGGCGGTGATCTGGTAGCGGCTGCCGGTGGGTTCCCGGGGTTGATAGCTGACGCCTGCACCCACTTCACCGGTGATGCCTTCGGCCACGGCAGCGTTCGAAAAGCTCCACAGGCCAAGCAAACCGGCGAATGCAGCGCATGTGATCCTGAACATGGTCACGGTTCCTTGATTGATTACGTGCGCATGAACGCGCGAAGCGCCCGTGCCGCGCAAGCACTCATCTTGTTTGTAGCAAGCTACAAAAATTGTAGCTCCCGCGACACAAATCCCTTCCTGCACCGGGCAAAGCCCCAGCCCTGCTGGGCGATGGCCAGTTGGCACACTCCCTGCTCTACCCCTGTTGCAAGCGCACACAGCGCGCTCTTCCAAGGTAAACACTGATGATCCATTGGCATATCGTGTGTGACTTCGACGGGACCATCACCCCCACCGACGTCATCGACAACGTCCTCCAACGCTTCGCCGGTCCCGAGTGGGAAACCATCGAACAGGAATGGCTGGATGGGCATATCGGTTCACGCGAATGCCTGAGCCGCCAACTGGCGCTGATCAAGGCCACGCCGAACGAACTGCTGGCGTACTTCGACAGCGTCGAGATCGACCCGGACTTCCCGGACTTCGTCGACCACGTCATCGGCCTGGGCGCGTCCATCGAAGTGGTCAGCGACGGCATCGAGCAGGGCATTGCGCGGATCCTGTCACGCAACTACGTGACCCTGCTGCCGATCCTCGCCAACCGCCTGCGCCAGGTCGACCAGAACAGCTGGCGCATCGACTTCCCGTATTCCAGCGATGCCTGCCGTGCCGCCTCCGGCAACTGCAAGTGCAAGTCCACGCCGCGCAACAAGCGCGTGCTGGTGATCGGCGACGGCAAGTCCGACATGTGTGTGGCGTCCACCGCCGACTTCGTGTTCGCCAAGGGCAGCCTCGCCGACTACTGCGTGGCCAACGACATTCCCCACGCACGCTTCGAGACCTTCGCTGAAGTGCCTGCGCTGCTGGCGCTGCTGCCACAAGGCATCGCCGCCAACGCCAACTCCTTTACTGCTGACAACCAGGAACTCTTCCACCATGTCTGATATCCGTATCGCTACCGCCGAAGACCAGGTGCTTCTGGACAAAGAAGCCAAGTACTGCTCCTACGGCGACACCGTTCACTACATCGAGCCACCGCGTATTTTCAGCCGTTGCGAAGGCTCCTACGTCTGGGACACCGAAGACCAGGCCTACCTCGACCTGCAAATGTGGTACTCGGCGGTCAACTTCGGCTACGCCAACCCGCGCCTGAACAACGCGCTGAAACAGCAGATCGACACCCTGCCGCAAATCGCCAGCCAGTACCTGCACAAAGGCAAGATCGAGCTGTCGGAAATGATCGCGGTGGATGCCAAGAAGAAGTTCGGCCTCGACGGTCGCGTGCACTTCAACGTCGGTGGTTCGCAGTCCATCGAAGACTCCCTGAAGGTGGTGCGTAACGCCACCAACGGCAAGAGCCTGATGTTCGCCTTCGAAGGCGGCTACCACGGCCGTACCCTCGGTGCGTCGTCGATTACCTCGAGCTACCGCTACCGTCGCCGTTACGGCCACTTCGGCGAGCGTGCGCAGTTCATCCCGTTCCCGTACCACTTCCGTGGCCCCAAAGGCATGACCAAGGAAGAGTACGGCAGCCACTGCGTGCAGCAGTTCGCCCGTCTGTTCGAGACCGAATACAACGGCGTGTGGGACCCGAAAGTCGGCGCCAGCGAATACGCGGCGTTCTACGTCGAGCCGATCCAGGGCACCGGCGGCTACGTGATCCCGCCGATGAACTTCTACCGCGAATTGAAGCAAGTGCTGGATCAGCACGGCATTCTGCTGGTTTCCGACGAAATCCAGATGGGCTTCTACCGCACCGGCAAACTGTGGTCGATCGAGCACTTCGACGTGCAACCGGACGTGATCGTGTTCGGCAAGGCGCTGACCAACGGTCTCAACCCGCTGGGCGGCATCTGGGCCCGTGAAGAATTGATCAACCCGAAGATCTTCCCGCCAGGCTCCACCCACTCCACCTTCGCCTCCAACCCGTTGGGTACGGCCGTGGGCCTGGAAATGTTCAAGATGACCAACGAAGTCGACTACGGCGCGATGGTCATGGCCAAGGGCAAGTTCTTCCTCGAAGGCCTGCAAGACCTGCAGAAGCGCTTCCCGATCATTGGCGATGTCGACGGCCTGGGCCTGGCGCTGCGTTGCGAAATCTGCGCACCGGATGGTTTCACCCCGGACAAGGCGACCCTGGACTACATGGTCGAGGAAGGCATGAAGGGCGACATGGTGGTGGACGGCCAGAAACTCGGCCTGATTCTCGACGTGGGCGGTTACTACAAGAACGTGATCACCCTGGCACCGTCCCTGGAAATCAGCTACCCGGAAATCGAACTGGGCCTGAAGCTGCTCGAGCAACTGCTGGTGCGGGCGACCAACCGGTGAAACAGGTAGAGATCGACCTCGGTGAAGGTGATGCCGGTTTCGTTCTCGGTGAAGGTCCGGTCGGGATCCTGTTGATCCACGGCCTGACCGGCACCCCGACGGAGTTGCGCCAGGTCGCCAAGGGCCTGGTCAAGGCGGGCAATTGCACGGTGTACGTGCCTACCCTGGCCGGGCACTGCGGTGACAACAGCGACCTGCAGGCCACCGGCTGGCTCGACTGGTACGAAGGCGTGCGCAAGACCTTCGTCGGCGTGAAGCAGCGCCACGAGCAGGTGTTTGTCGGTGGCCTGTCGATGGGGGCGGTGATGTCCATGTATGTGGCGTCGCAGTTCCCGGGGCAGGTCGCGGGTCTGCTGATGTACTCGACCACCCTGAAGTACGACGGCTGGAGCATCAACAAGCTGGCGTTCCTGACGCCGTTGTTGATGAAGATTCCATTCGGCGTGCACATTTGCCGCTTCGAAGAAAAACCGCCCTATGGCATCAAGAACGAACGCCTGCGCGGTATCGTCGAGCGCCAGATGAAGGAAGGGCAGAGCAGCGAGGCTGGCCTGTTGACCATGGAGGGCATCACGGTGCGCGAGTTGCACCGGATGAACGCCGTGGTGAAGCGGCTCATGCCCTCGATCCAGACGCCTACGCTGGTGCTGCATTCCATCGAGGACGACATCACCAGCCGCTGGAACGCTGATTATGTGGAGCGCCATCTGGGCGGGCCGGTGACCAAGATCCTGCTGGACAATTGCTACCACATGATCACCGTCGACCTGCAATACCGCCGGGTGATCGAGTTGAGTGCGGAATTTGTCGCGCAGCATGCGGACGTCAAACCCATGCAGATCAATGTGGGAGCTGTCGAGCTCCGGCGAGGCTGCGATGCAGGCGCCTCGGTCTACCCAGTGTTCCGGGGTGATGCCATCGCAGCCTCGCCGGGGCTCGACAGCTCCCATATTTGATTGGCGCTCATCCAGAAATAAGGGACACCTGTGATCACCACCCAAGCCTTCCCGACTATCCGGGCCATCCAGCGCAGTGCCTGGAACGACTGTTTTCCCGGGGCGCTGGAGGACTGGGACTATTACGTCGCCGTGGAAAACGCCGCCATCGATGATTTTCAGTGGCGATACCTGGCGGTGTTCGACGATGGAACGCTGGTGGCCGTGGCTGCCGCGTTCATCACCCATTATCGGCTCGACACCACGGTGTCGGGCGCCGGCAAGCGGTTGACCGAGCGCGTCGAACGGCTGTGGCCGGGCCTCTTGAAATTGGGGTTGTACGCCCTCGGTTCCCCTGTGGCCGAGCGCTGCGATGCCGGCGTTGCGAGCCATGTGCCGCCGGCCCGTCGCGCGGCGTTGTTCGAGCAATTGCTGGTCGCGGCGCGCCAGGATGCCGATGAGTTCGGCATCGGCCTGGTGGCGGTCAAGGACGCGCCGAGCAAGGACCCCCATTGGCTCGACAGTTGCCGCGCTGCCGGCTTTCAAAGCATGCCGAGCCTTCCGACCGGTGTGTTGCCGCTGCCTTACGGGTCGGTGGACGCCTACCTCGGTTCCCTGGGCAAATCCACGCGCAAGGACCTGCGGCGCAAGCTGCGCGCGCCGGGGCCGCGAGTGGAGTGGCGGCGCAATATCGACGATGTGCTGCCCGAGGTCATGCGCCTGTACGAAGCCACTCTCACACGCGCCGAGTTGCAGTTCGAACGGTTGCCCGCCGGCTATTTCACCGGAGTGCTCGAACGGCTGGGGGAGCGCGCGGTCTGTGTTCTTTACTGGGTGGACGAGCAACTAGTGGCGTTCAACCTGATCCTGGTGGATGAACACCGGCTGGTGGACAAGTTTTTCGGGCATGACGTCGAGTTCACCCGCGACTACAACCTGTACTTCCGCAGTTGGCTGACCAATGTCGACTACTGTATTGAACACAAGATTGCAGTGTATGAGTGCGGGCAGGCCGGGTATGCCAGTAAGCTGCGCCTGGGCTGCGAGTTCCAGGGCAACAGTGTGTTCTTCCGGCATCGCAACCGGCTGGTCAACGGCCTGCTCAAGCTTGTAAAACTGTTTATTCGACCGGATCGTTCCGACCCTGCCATGGCTGCTGCGATAAGCGAAACCTGATGATCACCAAGACCCGCCCGAAAGCCCGTCCTTTTGCCATTTCGCGCTGGAGTGTCCAGCGCAAGCTGGTGCTGGCGTTCTGGCTGGTCAGCGTGATTCCGACGATGATCGCGGCGGAGCTGGCCGCCACCACGCTGTCGCAGATTTTCGACAGCAACGTAAGGATCTGGCTGCAAGAGTCGACCAAGATCGTCAAGGACGAGATCGGCGACATCCTTCACGACAACGCGCGCATGGCCAAGCTGTTCCTGCGTTACACCAGCCCACCGTCGAACCGTCAGGCCGCCAAGCATGACCGGCTGACGGCCGACATCGCCGATGCCACGGATATCGATGTGGTGGCGCTGATTCGCACCAGCGACCATAAACTGGTGTTCAGCACCGCCTCCGATGACATCGTCAAACAGATCAACCTCACCAGCAACGCGGTGCTGCAGACCGTGCAGGTGGCGGGTGTGAGCACCGGGATCGTGGTGTCCACCTTCGAGACCACCCAGGACGGCGTCGATTACCTGTTGCTGGTGGCCACCTACCTGGACAGCAGTTTCCTCACCAGTGTGGCCGATGTGCACTCCCTGGATTTGCGTCTGTACCTGGCCAACCCCGACGGCTTCTCGGAGATCTTCTCTACCCAGCGCTTTGAGGATCACCCCTCGCGCATCCCCAAGAACGTCGAGACCCTGATGCGCAGCACCAAGCAGCCCAGCGAGCAGTTCACCAACAACTACAGCGGGTTGTACTGGCCGATCTTCAACGACGCCGGCGACCTGCAAGGCGTGATTTTCAGTGGCCTGCTGCGCCATACCAGCCTGGTGGGGCTGGTGAACCAGAGCAACCTGTTCGTGCTGATTTTCCTGCTCAGTTCGGCGCTGTCGCTGGCGGCGGGGGTGTTGGTGTCGCGGCGCCTGACCAAACCGCTGCGGGATTTGTCCCAAGGCGTGAGCGCGGTGATCTCGGGCAATTACGAGCACCGGGTGCTGGTCAGCGGCGGTGATGAGCTGGCCCAGTTGAGCAGCACCTTCAACCACATGACCGAACGCCTGGGCGAGCTGCATCACCTGGAAGCCCAATTGCGCCGGCGCGACCGCCTGCACGCCCTGGGTGAAGTTGCCATGGGCCTGGCCCACGAGATCCGCAACCCGCTGGGCATCATCAAGACCGCCACCCAGTTGCTGCACCGTCGCGCGGACTTGCCGGACACCGACAAGCGCCACCTGGAATACGTGATCAGCGAGGTCAGCCGCATCAACGACCTGATCACCGAGTTCCTCGACTTCGCCAAACCCAACCCGCCCCTGCGCGTGATGCAGCCGGCGCGCGTGTTGGTAGAGGAAATCCTCGGCTTCTGCGGCCCGGAGCTGTCCACCCACAACATCGATGCACAGATCGATGACCAGGCGCCCGGCGCGACGATCTACGCCGATGCCAAGCAGCTCAAACAGGCCTGCCTGAACCTGATTCTCAACGCCATCGACGCCATGCCCGAGGGCGGGCGCCTGACCCTGGGCATCCGTAGCGAAGACGACAACACGATCATCAGCATTGCCGATACCGGCCAAGGTATCCCGGCGGACATGATCGAGCGCATCTTCACGCCGTTCGTCACCACCAAGGCCTCGGGCACCGGCCTGGGTCTGGCCAAAGTCTATTCGATCATGGAAAGTCACGACGGCAGCATTGAATGTGCCAGTGAGAAAGATGCCGGCGCCACCTTCAGCCTGTACATTCCGGCGACGGGCGAAGACGACGAGGACAGTCATGACGCATAACGTATTGGTGGTCGACGACGAGCCCAAGCTCTGCGACCTGCTGGCGTCGGCCCTGGGCCAGGGGGACATCCAGGTATTTACCGCCGGCAATGGCCTGCATGCGCTCAAAGTGCTGGAGCAGGAAAGCATCGACCTGGTGATCAGTGACTGGCGCATGCCGGGCATGGACGGGCCGGCGCTGCTGGCCGAGATCAAGGTGCGTTACCCCCAGGTGCCGGTGATCGTGATGACCGCCTACAGCACGGTGAAAAACGCGGTGCAGTCGATGCGCAACGGCGCCTACGACTACATTGCCAAGCCGTTCGATATCGACGAACTGGACATCACCGTGGCCAAGGCCCTGCAATTTCGCGACATCATGCGCGACAACGCCCGCATGCGCGCCGAGCTGGACGAGCACGCCCAGTTCGACAGCCTGGTGGGCGACAGCCCGGCGTTTCGCAAGGTGTTGCAAGCGGTGGATTCGGTGCGCGACAGCAACGCAACCATCCTGCTCACCGGCGAAAGCGGTACCGGCAAAGAGATGGTGGCACGCGCGATTCACAAGCACGGCAGCCGCGCCGATCAACCCTTCGTGGCGGTGAACTGCGCGGCGATTCCCGAGGGCCTGCTGGAAAGTGAAATGTTCGGCCATCGCAAAGGCGCGTTTACCGGCGCCGTGGCCGACCGGGTCGGGCGTTTTCAACAGGCCGACAAGGGCACGCTGTTTCTCGATGAAGTGGGCGATATGCCCCTGGCCTTGCAGGCCAAGATCCTGCGCGCGTTGCAGGAGCGGGTGATCGAGCCGGTGGGCGATCCGCGCGAGCGCAAGGTGGATGTGCGGGTGATCGCCGCCACCAACAAGAACCTGCTGGACGCGGTGGCCAACAAGGAGTTTCGCGAGGACCTGTATTACCGCCTCAACGTATTTCCGATTCCCTTGCCGTCCCTGCGCGAGCGCGTGGAAGACATCGCGCCGCTGGCCCGCCATTTCGCCCAGACCCTCAGCGCCACCGCCGGCAAGCGCATCACCGGCTTCAGCCCGGAAGCGTTGCAGGCCATGGCGGCGTATCACTGGCCGGGCAATATCCGAGAGCTGCAGAACTGCGTCGAGCGCGCGACCATCGTGGCGGCGTCGCCGGTGATCGAAGACATCGACCTGCCGGGCTACCTGTTTGCCTCAAGGCCGAGCGAGGGCGGCGTCGAGGCGATTCTGAGCGACGGGCCGGGGCTGCCGCCGGACCTGGATGCGGCGCTGGCTGAGGTGGAGAAGGCCTATATTTTGGCGGCGTTGCAGGAGAGCAACGGCGTGCAGGCCGCGGCGGCGCAGAAAATCGGGATTTCCGAGCGCAGCTTCTGGTATCGGCTGAAGAAGCTGGGCATTCAGGTCGACAAGATCGTTCGCTGACCTATCTGATACACCTCAATCCAAAATGTGGGAGCAGGCTTGTGTGGGAGCGAGCAAGCCCGCTCCCACAGTCAGGAATGGACGCGCACCCAGACGCTGACCAGCACCGTCGCCGCGATCAACCACGCCACTGCCGCCACCGCGAGCGAGGCTTCCAGCCGCATCCGGTCGACCATCACATACAACGTCGCCAAATACACAAAGTACGGAATGATCGACCACATCCCGAACAGGATCGTGGTTTTCAAGTCCTCCACCGAGCGACCCTTGCCGACGATGTAGTGGGCGATCAGGGCAAAGGTCGGGAACAGCGGCACCAAGCCTGCGATGTAATAGTTTTTGGTCTTGGCCAGCGCCGCCAGAATCAACACCACTGCCGCGCCAAGGGCGGCTTTGAGTACCAGGTCCATCAGTGGCTCAACCCGTATTTCTTGACCTTGTCGAACAGGGTGGTCTTGGCCATCCCCAGTTCCTGGCTCGCTTGAGTCAGGTTGCCGCCGCTGCGTTGCAGGGCGTCGTTGAGCAGGTTGCGCTCGAACGCTTCCACCGCTTCGGTGAAGGCCAGTCCATGGCTGCCGCCGCTGGCGCCGCTTTTCTTGAAGGCGGGCAGGCCCAGGGCGAAGCGTTCGGCGACGTTGCGCAGTTCGCGCACGTTACCGGGCCAGTCGTGGCTCATCAGGCTGGACAGGGTCTGGTTGTCGAGGTCGGGCGCGGTGCGGTCAAAGCGCAGGGAGGATTGCTGCAGGAAGTGTTCGAACAATTGCAGGATGTCTTCGCGGCGCTCGCGCAGGGGCGGCAGTTCCAGCGTGACCACGTTGAGGCGGTAGTACAGGTCGCTGCGGAACTGGCTGGCGCGGCTCAGTTCGTCGAGGTCGGACTTGGTGGCGGCGATCACCCGGCAATCCACCGCCACGCTCTGGTTGGAACCCAGGCGCTCCAGGGTGCGCTCCTGCAATACCCGCAGCAGCTTGATCTGCAGGTTGATCGGCATGCTCTCCACTTCATCGAGAAACAGTGTGCCCTCATGGGCGTGCTCGATCTTGCCGATGCGACGCTTGCCGGCGCCGGTAAAGGCATTTGCCTCGTGGCCGAATATCTCGCTTTCGAACAGGTTCTCCGGCAGGCCGCCGCAGTTCAGGGCGACGAACTGGTGGGTGTGACGCCGACTGAAATCATGCAGGCAACGCGCGACCAGCTCCTTGCCGGTGCCGGTCTCACCTTCGATCAATACGTTGGCCGAGGTGTCGGCGACATTGGCGATCAGTTCCCGCAGGTTCTGCATGGCCGGCGAACGGCCGATGATGCGACCTTCCAAGGAATCCCGCTCGGCCAACTGGCGGCGCAGCGACCAGACTTCCCGGGCCAACCCGCGTTGCTCCAGGGCACGGCGAACCACGTCCACCAGGCGCTCGGGCGAGAAGGGCTTTTCCATGAAGTCGTAGGCGCCGTTGCGCATGGCACCGACCGCCATGGAAATATCGCCATGCCCGGTGATCAACACCACCGGCAGGCTTTTATCCAGGGCCTTGAGGCGGTTCAACAGCTCCAGGCCGTCGATGCCCGGCAGGCGAATGTCGCTGATCACGATGCCGGCGAAGTTTTCGCCGATGCGGGTCAGGGCTTCTTCTGCGCTGCCTACGCCCACGCTGGGAATGTCTTCCAGCGCCAGTGCCTGCTGGCAGCCGAGCAGCACGTGGGGGTCGTCTTCGACGATCAGGACCGTCAGGTTGGCATTCAGATCTGTGTTCATGTCGGCTCGTGTTGTTGAGCGCCGGCCATCGGCAAGCACAGGACAAAGGCGGTTCCGCCACTGGCCGGGTGCTCCACGGCAAGGTTGCCGCCGGTGGCCGCAGCGAGGCTGGCGGACAGGGTCAGGCCCAGGCCCAGGCCTTGTTCGCCGGGCTTGGTGGTGAAGAACGGTTCGAACAGATGCTTGCGCGCTTCGGGGTCGATGCCGTGACCGTTGTCGCGCACGTACAGGCGGTATTTGTCATCGATCTGTTGACCCTCCAGCCACAGTTGCGGGGCTGGTTGCGCTTGCATGGCGTCGAGGGCATTACCGATCAGGTTGACCAGAATCTGTTCCAGGCGCGTCTGGTCGATCTGCAACTGGGCAGGGGTGAAGTCACGGTGCAGAGTCAGCGGCAGGCTATCGAGGCGCGCGCTCAACACCTGGAATGCTGCGTCCACGGCTTTACCCAATGCGGCTTCGCCCTGGTCGTCACCGCGCCGGGCGAAGGAGCGCAGGCTGGCGGTGATGCGGCCCATGCGGTCGATCAGTTCATTGATGGTCTTGAGGTTGGCGCTGGCGGTGTCCAGGGCGCCACGCTCAAGAAAGCGCACGGTGTTGCCAGACAAGGTTCGCAGCGCTGCCAGGGGTTGGTTCAACTCGTGGGCGATGCTGGTGGACATCTGCCCGATGGCCGCCAGTTTGCCGGCCTGCACCAGTTCGTCCTGGGCACGACGCAGGGTTTCTTCGGCCTGGCGCCGCTCGCGAATCTGGCCCTTGAGCCGTTCGTTGCTAGCGCGCAGGTCGGTGGTGCGTTCGGCGATCCGCCGTTCGAGCTGGCTGTTGGCCTCCTGCAAGGCTTCCCGGGCGGCGAGGCGGGTGGCGATGACCTTGCGGCGCTCGTTCCAGGCGATCAGCAGAAAGGCGACCAGGCCGAAGGCGACGGCCACCAGGATGCCCTGGTTGATCGCGGCGCGGCGCAAGTCATTGAGCGGGGTGAGCAGGGTGAAATTCCACGGCGTGTCGTTGAGCGGGCGGGTCTGGGCCAGGTAACTGACTTCGTGTTCGTCGGCCACCACTTCGCTGTTGGCCGGGAAGGTGAGTTTTTCGGTGCCTTCGTTGAGGCGTTCGCGGGCCAGGGGCTCCAGCTCGTTCAAGGTCGCCCAGTAATATTGCAGGCTGTGGGCCAGGCGCTCCTTGGTCTCGTCGCTGAGCGGGCGCACGGCCTTGAGGCGGCGCGCCGGGTCGCTGGACAGAATGATGATGCCGTTCTCGTCGCTTACAAACGCTTCGAGGCGCGCGCGTTGCCAGCGCTCTTCAAGGGCTTCGAGGCGCACTTTGACCACCGCGACACCGATGATCTTGCCGTGCTCTTCCAGGCCATGGGCCAGGTAGTAGCCGGGTTCGCCGTTGGTGCTGCCGATGCCGTAGAAACGACCAGGCTGACCGCGGACGGCGTTCTGGAAATAGGCGCGAAAGGACAGGTCTTCACCCTGGTAACTGTCGGCATCGCGCCAGTTACTGGTGGCTAGTACCCGGCCGGTAGTGTCCATCACGTAGATGGCGCGGCTGCGACTGCGCCGGTTCAGGCCTTCGAGGTAATCGTTGACGGTTTTGCGGGTTTCCTGGTTCGGGTCGGCCAGTAGCGTGGAGACGCTGGACTCCAGTTCCAGCAGGCTGGGCAGGTAGGTGTATTTGCTCAGTTCGCTTTCGACGGTACGGGCGTGCAACTCCAGCTGGCGCTCGCCGTTGTCGCTGAGGGTGCGGATGCCATAGTACTCACTGACCCAGAAGCCGATGTAACCCAGGCCGATCATCAGGGCGATGATCAACGGCGGCAGGAAAAGCTGGCGTATCAGACGGGGCTTCACGGCAAGTGATGGCGGCGCGGCGCGATAAGGGTTGGGGTCGCATTTCATCACAGATGCCTTGGGTCAACCAGAGCTTGCCGGCCCTGGAATGGACCTGTTTGTGTGGGGCCTGGCTTTTGTGGGAGCCGGGCTTGCCCGCGATGCAGACGCCTCGGTATCACAGGGGTACCGAGGTGATGCCATCGCAGGCAAGCCAGCTCCCACACAAGCCCGCTCCCACATGGGCCCGGTTTTTACAGTGGAAGCTTTGTAGGGCTTAGTGCTGCAGGATTTTCTCAAGGAAGTGCTGCGCGCGTTCGGAGCGGGCGTTGATGTCGCCGAAGAACTCTTCTTTCGGGCAGTCTTCGATGATCTTGCCGGCGTCCATGAAGATCACGCGGTCGGCCACTTTACGGGCGAAGCCCATTTCGTGGGTTACGCACATCATGGTCATGCCTTCGTGGGCCAGTTGCACCATTGCGTCGAGCACTTCGTTGACCATTTCCGGGTCGAGGGCCGAGGTCGGTTCGTCGAACAGCATGACGATCGGGTCCATGGCCAGGGCGCGGGCGATGGCCACACGTTGCTGCTGGCCGCCGGAGAGTTGGCCCGGGTGCTTGTGGGCGTGTGCCGACAGGCCCACGCGGTCGAGCAGTTGCAGGCCTTTCTTGGTGGCTTCTTCCTTGCTGCGGCCCAGCACCTTGATCTGCGCGATGGTCAGGTTCTCGGTGATGGTCAGGTGCGGGAACAGTTCGAAGTGCTGGAACACCATGCCCACGCGCGAACGCAGTTGCGGCAGGTTGGTCTTCGGGTCGGCGATGGAGGTGCCGTCCACGACGATGTCGCCCTTCTGGAACGGTTCCAGCGCGTTGACGCACTTGATCAGGGTGGATTTGCCCGAACCGGACGGCCCACACACCACGATCACTTCGCCTTTTTTAACCTCGGTGCTGCAATCGGTCAGCACCTGGAAGTCGCCATACCACTTGTTGATGTTCTTGATAGAGATCATACGGCAAACCTTTTTTGCAGACGCTTGACCAGCAGCGAGGCGGAAAAGCTGATGATGAAGTAGACGACACCGGCGAAGACCAGGAACTCGTTGGAGCGGCCGATGATGTCGCCGTTGGAGCGGGCGGAGTTGAGGAAGTCCACCAGGCCCACGGTGTAGACCAGCGAGGTGTCCTGGAACAGGATGATCGACTGTTGCAGCAGCAACGGGGTCATCTTGCGGAACGCCTGCGGCAGGATGATCAGGCGCATGGTCTGGCCGTAGGTCATGCCCATGGCCTGTGCCGCCGCCATCTGGCCCTTGGGAATCGACTGCACGCCCGCCCGTACGATTTCACAGAAGTACGCGGCTTCGAACATCATGAAGGCCACGACGCAGGAGGTGAAAGCACCGATCGGGGTGTCTTCGCCGGTGATCCAGCGCAGCACGAACGGTACCGCCAGGTAGAACCAGGTAATCACCAGCAGCAGCGGGATCGAACGGAAGTAGTTCACGTAGGCGCCGGCCACGCGGGACAGCAGCTTGCTGGACGACAGGCGCATCAGCGCCAGGATGGTGCCCAGGGCGATACCGCCGATCACACCCATGACCATCAGTTGCAGGGTCATGAGCATGCCGTTCCACAGACCCGGGATAGCGGGGATGATGCCGCTGAAATCGAAGTCCATTATTTACCCCCCACGGAGATCAGGCCGGGCACGGCGACTTTCTTCTCGACCAGGCGCATGAGCAGCATCAGGCTCATGTTCAGGGTGAAGTAGATCAGCGTGGCCAGGGTGAAGGCTTCGAACAGGTTGGCCGAGAATTCGGCAGTCTGTTTGGTTTGTGCCAGCAGTTCCATCAAGCCGATCAGGGACGCCACGGAGGAGTTCTTGAAGACGTTGAGGAATTCCGAGGTGAGCGGCGGAATGATGATCCGGTAGGCCTGGGGCAGCAGCACGTTCCAGTAGATCTGCGGCAGCTTGAAGCCCATGGCGCGGGCCGCGGATTCCTGGCCGCGTGGCAGCGCCTGGATGCCGGTGCGCACTTGCTCACACACACGGGCGGCGGTGAACAGGCCCAGGCAGACCACGACGCTCAGGTAGGCCGAGATGGTCGGGTTGAGGTCTTGTTTGTACCAGTCCTGCAGGTTTTGCGGCAGCAGGTCGGGTACCAGGAAGTACCAGATGAACAGCTGAACCAGCAGCGGCACGTTACGAAACAGTTCCACGTAGCAGGTCGCGATGCCCGATACGATGCGGTTTGGCACGGTGCGCATGACCCCCAGAATGGAGCCCAGCAGCAAGGCGATAATCCATGCCACGATAGCGATGGCAATGGTCCAGCCCAGGCCGGCGATGTACCAGTCGAGATAAGTCTCGCTGCCCACGCCGGTGGACTTGAAGAACACGCCCCAGTCCCAGTTGTAATTCATTAGGGTCTCCCCTCAAGATCGATCGATGTACAAGCACCCGCTTGGGGAAGATCCTTTCCCGCCTGGCGGTGAACGCCAGGCACACGCGATCGGCTCGAAAACCGCCAGGTCGAGTGTTCCACAGTACAGCCAGCAGGTAGTAACAGACGCCTGAGGGAGGGGTTGGCTCCCTCAGGAGATAAGCTTAGTCAGGTATCAGATTTTTACGTCTGGCGCTGGTTTGTCGCTTGGGTTCGCGATCAGATCCTTGACCTTTTCGCTCATCGGGAAGTTCAGGTTCAGGCCTTTCGGTGGGATCGGGCTTTCGAACCATTTGCTGTAGATCTTGTTGATTTCGCCGGACTTGTACAGGCCAACGATGGCGTCATCCACGGCCTTCTTGAACGCTGGGTCGTCTTTGCGAACCATGCAAGCGTAGGCTTCGAAGGACTGCGGAGTACCGGTGATGACCCAGTCGTCCGGCTTCTTGGCCTTGGCTTCTTCACCGGCCAGCAGGGCGTCGTCCATCATGAAGGCAACGGCGCGGCCGCTTTCCAGCATCTGGAAGGATTCGCCGTGGTCCTTGGCGGAGATGACGTTCATGCCCATCTGCTTGTCGGCGTTCATCGCCTTGATGATGCGCTCGGACGTGGTACCGGCGGTGGTCACGACGTTCTTGCCTTTGAGGTCAGCGAAATCGCTGTAGCTCGGCTTGCCGTCAGCGCCTTTCTTGACCAGCAGGCGAGTGCCGATTTCGAAGATGTTGATGGTGAAGTCAACTTGCTGGGCGCGCTCGGCGTTGTTGGTGGTGGAGCCGCACTCGATATCCGCGGTGCCGTTCTGGATCAGCGGGATACGGGTTTGCGAGGTGACCAGGTTGTACTTGGTCTTCAGGTCGGGCTTGTTCAGGTCTTTTTTCAGGGCTTCAACGATAGCCAGCTGAATGTCGTGGGAGTAGCCGACGGGTTTGCCCGAACCATCCGCGATGTAGGAAAACGGAATGGAGCTGTCGCGGTGAGCGAGGGTGATGGTGCCGGAGTCGTTGATTTTCTTCAGCGTGCCGGTGAGTTCTGCGGCGAAAACTGGAGTGCTGATCAGAGCAGCAGCGATAGCTGCGCCCAGGATATGGGGAACGATGCGCATCAATACTTCCTCGACATTTGTTTTTTTTATGAAGCCGGCTAAACGGCTCTCTTTGTACAGCTAATGCCCGTGACGGCTGCTGAGACGCCCCAGGCAATCGTCAAGGAGTGTAGAGCATGACTCGTGCCAGACCTGAACAAAATGATTAAACGTTTGATTTATATGGAAATTAACTTTGTGTGACGGCTGTTGGCTCAACCATGGGTCCGGCAAACCGAATGGTGTCGGATATGGCGTTCGGAAAACCGAATGCGATGTTGGCGCTTCCGTCAGGGCTGAATTGCCTGTGGAAACGCAAAAACGCCGCGCTCATCGGGATAAGCGCGGCGTTTCTGGTTTTTGTCGAACGGGCTCGCTGCTGTGAGCTGCGGCGTCAGGCCGCTTCGATCTTGCTGCGGTTCTGTTCGACCTGGGACAGGTAGCGCTGCACATTGTCCTGTTCCTGCGGCGTGGTGAACAGGCCGAGCTTGGTGCGCCGCCACAGTACGTCTTGAGGCTGGGTGGCCCACTCCTCGGCGCACAGGTAATCCACTTCGCGGGTGTACAGGCCGCCACCGAGGTGTTCACCCAGATCGGCCAGCGATTGCACGCCCTCCAGCAGACGCCAGGTGCGGCTGCCATAGGTGGTGGACCAGCGGCGTGCGATTTCGCTCGGCACCCAGTCGAATCGGCTGCGAATGGCCTCGGCCAGGACTTCCGGCGTGGTCATGTCTTCGCCACCGGGCAAGCTGACCTTGGCGGTCCAGCT
This sequence comes from Pseudomonas sp. SDO5271_S396, assembly GCF_054071795.1. NCBI lineage: Bacteria > Pseudomonadati > Pseudomonadota > Gammaproteobacteria > Pseudomonadales > Pseudomonadaceae > Pseudomonas > Pseudomonas sp. SDO5271_S396. The sequence continues at coordinate 147,479 of NZ_JBSVWB010000005.1, read as the reverse complement.
CGGACGCATTTGGGTGAAGTAGGGCGCCAACTGCGTCATCGCGGATTCCGCGAGTTTGCGGTAGGTCGTCAGTTTGCCGCCGAACACCGACAGGATCGGCGCCTCGCCCTTCGCGCCGGACAGGGCCAGGGTGTAGTCACGGGTGATCGCCGACGGGTTATCGGATTCGTCGTTGCACAGCGGACGCACGCCGGAATAAGTGTGGACGATGTCGTCGCGGCTCAGTTGCTTCTTGAAGTGGGCATTGACCACCTTGAGCATGTAGTCCGTTTCGCCTTCGGTAATCGCCACGTTCGCCGGGTCCCCGGTGTATTCGCGGTCGGTGGTACCGATGATCGTCAGGTGGTTCAGGTAAGGGATAGTGAAGACAATGCGCTGGTCTTCGTTCTGCAGAATGTGTGCATGGGCGCCTTCGTACAGCTTGGGCACGATCAGGTGGCTGCCCTGGATCAGGCGGATGCCGTAGGGCGAATCCAGCTTCAGGTCATCCTTGATGAATTTGGCGACCCATGGACCGGCGGCATTCACCAGCGCTTTGGCACGGATCGAGAACAGGCTGCCGTCGGCGCGTTCCATGTTCATTTCCCACAGGCCCTTGCTGCGGTGGGCACTCACGCAGCGGGTACGGGTGTGGATATGAGCACCTTTCTCGCGGGCGGCCATGGCGTTGAGCACCACCAGGCGGGCGTCGTCGACCCAGCAGTCGGAATACTCGAAACCCTTGGTGATTTCGCTTTTCAATGGGCTGTTCGCACCGAACTTGAGGCTTTTCGAGCCTTCGAGTTTTTCGCGCTTGCCCAGGTTGTCGTACAGGAACAGGCCGGCGCGGATCATCCAGGCCGGACGCAGGTGCGGGCGATGCGGCAGCACGAAGCGCATTTGCTTGACGATATGCGGGGCCTTGGCCAGCAGCACTTCACGTTCAGCCAGGGCTTCGCGCACCAGACGGAATTCGTAATGTTCCAGGTAGCGCAGGCCGCCGTGGATCAACTTGCTGCTGGCGGAAGAGGTGTGGCTGGCCAAGTCGTCCTTTTCGCAAAGGAATACCGACAAACCGCGACCGGCTGCGTCTGCCGCAATGCCGACGCCATTGATCCCGCCGCCGATAACGGCCACGTCATAGACTTCGGCGAGCGGTGGAGCAGGCAAGGTAGAAGGGTTCATCGGCTGGCCTCGCGATTTTTCGTATTTGAATTCGAACATTGATGTTCATTTGCGAAAATGGTAGCCGATAAACGCGGGCACAGCCACTCGACTTCGATTGAAAAAACTCATCGAAAGGCCGAGAAAAGAAAATTTGTGAACATTTGCAGGAGAGGCAACCGACGGATGTGGTGAGCGGACTTGCCCCGGGGCAAGCTCGCTCACCACAGGGCTACACGACTTCCAACCGAACCTTGTGCTGGTTCAAAAGCTGAACCAGTGCCGGCACCGGCTGCTGGTCGGTCACCAGGCAGTCCACCAGGCTGATCGGCCCCAAGCGAATCATGGCATTGCGCCCGAATTTGCTGGAGTCCGCCGCCAGGATCACTTGGCGCGCGTTGGCGATGATCGCCTGGGACACCCGTACTTCCTGATAATCGAAGTCCAGCAGGCTGCCGTCTTCGTCGATGCCGCTGATGCCTACCAAGGCAAAGTCGACCTTGAACTGGTTGATGAAGTCGACACTGGCCTGGCCCACCACGCCTCCGTCACGACGCACGTTGCCGCCGGTGAGCAGCACATCGAAGTCATCCTTGGCGCTGAGCATCGCGGCGACGTTGAGGTTGTTGGTGATGATTTTAAGATGGCTGTGGTTCAGCAGCGCACGGGCGATGGATTCGGTGGTGGTGCCGATATTGATGAACAGTGAGGCGTGATCCGGGATTTGTGCGGCAATGGCTTCGCCGATGCGCTGTTTCTCGTCGCGCATCTGGTCGGCACGCATGGCGTAGGCGGTGTTTTCGACACTGGAATCATACGCGGCGCCACCGTGGTAGCGGCGCAACAAGGTGGCATCGGCCAACTGGTTGATGTCGCGGCGAATGGTTTGCGGGGTGACAACGAACAGCTGCGCCATTTCCTCGATACTGACGTAGCCGCGTTCGCGGACCAGTTCGAGGATTTGTTGCTGGCGGGGAGGCAGATTCATGGGGCGTCCTTTGGGCTGCCATACAAAAGTGGCCCATGATGACGCAGGAATCCGCTCCCTGCCAGTTACAACCCCAACCCGGTCCGGCGCTTGGCTTATTCGGCGTCTTCGTGGGGTTCCCAGTCGCGGGTGCGGCTGACCGCTTTCTGCCAACCGGCGTAGAGCTTCTCTTTGGCCGCCTCATCCAGCTGAGGTTCGAATTCGCGCTCGATCACCGCCTTGCCGCGCAGTTCTTCCAGGCTGCCCCAGAAACCACAGGCCAGGCCTGCCAGGTAGGCGGCGCCCAATGCGGTGGTTTCGCGCATTTTCGGGCGCTCGACCTGGGTGCCGAGGATGTCGGCCTGGAATTGCATCAGGAAGTTGTTGGCCACGGCACCGCCATCCACGCGCAAGGCCTTCAAGCGTTCGCCGGAGTCCTGTTGCATGGCGTCGAGGACGTCGCGAGTCTGGTAGGCAATCGACTCCAGGGCTGCACGAATAATGTGATCCACGCGTACGCCACGGGTCAGGCCGAACAGCGCGCCACGGGCGTAGGGGTCCCAGTAGGGGGCGCCCAGGCCGGTAAAGGCCGGCACCAGGTACACACCATTGCTGTCCTTGACCTTGTTGGCGAAGTATTCGGTGTCGAGGGCATCGTTGATGATCTTCAGCTCATCGCGCAGCCACTGCACGGTGGAGCCGCCGTTGAAGACGGCGCCTTCCAGGGCGTAGGCCACTTCGCCGCGTGGGCCGCAGGCAATGGTGGTGAGCATGCCGTGCTGGGATTTCACCGCCTTGTCGCCGGTGTTCATCAGCAGGAAGCAGCCGGTGCCATAGGTATTCTTGGCCTGGCCAGCTTCGACGCACATTTGGCCGAACAGGGCTGCTTGCTGGTCGCCGGCGATGCCACCGATGGCGATGCCGCTTTTGGTGCGACCGTAGATCTCCGACGATGACTTCACTTCCGGCAGCATTTCCCGAGGGATATCCAGGATCTCCAGCATCTTCGCATCCCATTCCAGGGTGTGGATGTTGAAGAGCATCGTGCGCGAGGCGTTGGTGTAGTCGGTGACGTGGGTCTTGCCGCCGGTAAATTTCCAGATCAGCCAGCTGTCGACGGTGCCGAACAGCAGCTCGCCGTTGCGTGCGCGTTCACGGCTGCCTTCGACGTTGTCGAGGATCCATTTGAGCTTGGTGCCGGAGAAATACGGGTCGGTCACAAGGCCCGTGGTCTCGCTGATGTACTGCTCGTGGCCGTCGCGCTTGAGCTGCTGGCAGATTTCGGTGCTGCGACGGCACTGCCAGACCACGGCGTTATAAATGGGGCGGCCAGTAACCTTGTCCCACACCACCGTGGTTTCGCGCTGGTTGGTGATGCCGATGGCGGCGACCTGGTCATGGTGCAGGCCGGCTTGTGCCAGGGCCTCGACCATCACTGCGCTCTGGGTGGCGAAAATTTCCATCGGATCATGTTCGACCCAACCGGCTTGCGGGTAGTGCTGGGCGAATTCACGCTGGGCAGTGCAGACCACGTTGGCGTCACGATCAAAGATGATCGCCCGGGAACTGGTGGTGCCCTGGTCAAGGGCAATGATGTAGTTCTTGTTCTGGAGGTCGGTCATGTCGATTGCCTTGGGCGAAAATAGGTAAGTCGGTCATCAGCCTGGACCGCGAGAGGGCAGTCGGAACCAGGCTGGCGCTATCAGGAGGTGCGGGTCTTGCCGTTGACAGCCGTGTCAGGTGTTTCAGCTATAGCAGGTGTGGCGCTCGGCAGATGGCGGGCAATCAGCCCACGATAAGCGGCGGCGCCCAGGCATGCGCCAACGATCGGCGCGAAAATAGGAACCAGGAAGTAAGGAATATCCCGGCCACCCGTGAATGCCATTTCACCCCAGCCAGCGAAAAAGGTCATCAGCTTGGGCCCGAAATCCCGTGCGGGGTTCATCGCAAAGCCGGTAAGCGGGCCCATGGCGCTGCCGATCACGGCGATCAGCAAGCCGATCAACAGCGGTGCCAGCGGGCCGCGTGGCAGGCCATTGTTGTCGTCGGTAAGCGCCATGATCACGCCCATCAGGATGGCGGTGATGACCATTTCCACCAGGAAAGCCTGGGCCGTGCTCAACAGAGCGTGCGGGTAGGTGGAAAAGACCGAGGCCAGCTCCAGGCTGGCCTGGGAGCCACGCACCATGTGATGGGCTTGTTCGTAATCGAAAAACAGGTTGCTGTAGAGCGTGTACACCAGCGCAGCCGAGCAGAAGGCGCCCGCGATCTGCGCAAGGATATAGAAGGGCAGTTTGCGTTTGTCGAAGTCAGCGAAAATGCACAGGGCAATACTGACGGCGGGGTTGAGATGGGCCCCGGAAATGCCGGCGCTCAGGTAGATCGCCATGCTGACGCCAACCCCCCAGATGATACTGATTTCCCACAAGCCAAAGCTGGCACCCGCGACCTTGAGCGCAGCGACACATCCGGTGCCGAAGAAGATCAGTAGCGCAGTCCCCAGGAATTCGGCCATGCATTGGCTCGAAAGCGAGGGCTGTTGAAGAGCAGTAGTCATTGAAAGCCTCAGTTGTTTTTCTTGTCTGGCGCCTGGCCGCAACGGGCCTTGCGCGCTGTACACCGTAGCCGGGATCCCCATCCCTGATACGGCGGATAGCTATGAGACCGTAGGAGTTTTCCTGCGGTATTCGTAAACGAAAAAATATAGACAAGAAAGATGGCTGTCAAAGGTCGAAAGTGAACCATTGGTCATTTTCAAACTATTGGTCTGGTGAATGATCATGCAGGTTTTTTTCCAGCATTCGCGCTTAAGGGGCCGCACTAGAGCGTTTTGCAGGGCGTTGGCCTAGAATTGGCCTTCTGTCTGTCATGCCCGGAGTGTTCATGACCCCCGCACTGGATCTGTTGAAGAAAGTTCGCGCCGAACATCGCGTCCACAGTTACGAGCACGACCCCAAGGCGGCGTCGTACGGGCTGGAGGCTGCGGAAAAATTGGGGCTCGACCCGGCGCAGGTATTCAAGACCCTGCTGGCCAGCAGTGAAAAAGGTGAGCTGCTGGTGGCGGTGGTGCCGGTCGTCGGAAGCCTCGACCTGAAAGCCTTGGCGCATGCCGCTGGCGTGAAGAAAGTCGAGATGGCCGATCCGGCGGCGGCGCAACGCTCGACCGGTTATCTGTTGGGTGGGATCAGCCCGCTGGGGCAGAAGAAGCGGCTGCGCACGTTTATCGATGTGACGGCGCAGCCTTTTGCGACGATCTTCGTCAGTGCCGGGAGAAGGGGCTTGGAAGTCGAGCTACCGGCAGCGGTGCTGGCTGAACATACCCAGGCCAAATTCGCGGAAATCGGTCGGGCGTAGGCTCGCGCCTACGTTGCCTGAAACAGCACCAGGTGTTCGGCGGCCACACGAATGCCCACGTCGGCCCCGACCGGATGGTCTGCATGGCTGGGGAAAATCGATTCCAGTTGCGCACCGGTCGGCAGTTGCAGTCGATACAGCGTCGACGCGCCCAGGAAGGTCTTGCCGACGATCCGAGCTTGCAGGGCGCTGTCCGGCGCATATTCGATGTCGTCCGGGCGCAGCAAGACATCCACGGCGCTGCCGGTTGGCCAACTGTAGGCGCGGTTGCCACGCAGGTTGCCCAGTTCGGTAGCGACCGATTCCGGCGAACTCAATTGGCCACGGATGAAATAACCCTGGCCGATAAAGCTGGCGACATAAGGCGTGTGTGGTTCGTGATAGAGGTTGTAGGGCGTATCCCACTGCTCGAGACGGCCCTCCTTGAACACACCCACCTGATCACTCACGGCGAACGCTTCTTCCTGGTCGTGGGTTACCAGGATTGCGCTGGTGCCACGCGCCTTGAGAATGTCGCGCACTTCATGGCTGAGCTTGCGCCGCAGTTCGCCATCGAGGTTGGAAAAGGGTTCATCCAGCAACAGCAGTTGTGGCTCGGGAGCCAGGGCGCGGGCGAGGGCGACGCGTTGTTGCTGACCGCCGGAAAGCTCGTGGGGGAAACGCTTGCCCAGATTCTTCAGGTTGACCAACTCCAGCAACTCGGCCACCACTCGGTCCTTTTGAGGGTGCTTGCGAATGCCGAAGGCGATGTTGTCGGCCACGCTAAGGTGAGGAAACAGCGCGTAGTCCTGAAACACCATGCCGATCCGGCGTTTCTCCGGGGCCAGGGTGAAGCCGGCGCTGGAGATCACCTCGCCTGCCAGGCTGATTTCACCTTCATGTATCGGCTCGAAACCGGCAATCGCGCGCAGTGTGGTGGTTTTGCCGCAGCCCGAGGAGCCGAGCAGGCAACCGATGTCGCCGGCATTGAGGTGCAGGCTGAGGTTCTGTACCACCCGTTGGTCTTGATAACCGCATGCCAGATTGCGCAGGTTCAGCAACAGTGGCTGGCTCATGGCTGCTGGTACGACGGTGCAACGAGGAATTCAAGCAGGGCCTTTTGTGCGTGCAGGCGGTTCTCGGCCTGGTCCCATGCGACCGAACGCGGGTCGTCCAGCAGGTCGAGGCTGATTTCTTCGCCACGGTGGGCGGGCAGGCAATGCATGAACAGTACGTCCGGCGCGGCCAGATCAAGCAGGGCACGGGTAACCTGGAACGGCGCAAACAGCGCCAGGCGCTTGGTGGTTTCGTCTTCCTGGCCCATGGAGGTCCAGACGTCGGTGCTCACCAGGTGGGCGCCGGTCACGGCTTCTCGCGGGTCGCGCACGATCGTGACGCGATCACCGGCCTGCTCCAGAAAGCGTGCATCAGGCTCATAGCCTTCAGGGCAGGCGACGCGCAGCTGGAAGTCGAACTGGATCGCCGCTTCTATATAGCTGTTGCACATGTTATTGCCGTCGCCGATCCAGGCCACGGTCTTGCCCTGGATCGAACCGCGGTGTTCGAGGAAGGTTTGCATATCGGCCAGCAACTGGCAGGGGTGAAGGTCATCGGACAGGCCGTTGATCACCGGTACCCGGGAGTTGGCGGAAAATTCGGTCACGGTGCTGTGGGCAAAGGTACGGATCATCACGGCATCGAGCATGCTCGACATGACGATGGCGCTGTCGGCGATCGGCTCGCCACGGCCCAATTGGGTGTCACGCGACGACAGGAAGATGGCCTGGCCACCCAGCTGAATCATGCCCGCTTCGAACGACACGCGGGTACGGGTCGAGGATTTCTCGAAAATCATGCCGAGCACGCGGTTTTTCAAAGGCTCGAAGAGTACGCCGCGGTTACGCAGGTCTTTAAGCTCAATGCCTCGACGGATCACACTGACCAGCTCTTGGGGTGTGCAATCCATCAGGGAGAGAAAGTGCCTTGCGCTCATCATTAACTACCTTTTTGCAACAGACCGCAGATACTCAAAGCCTTGTTTATTGTGACAACGGGCGAGACCTGCGGCGAAAGCCGCACGGGGCGACGAAATAGGGGAAGGCGCGATCTTATAATTAAATGTCGCGTCTTACCAATAGGGCTACGGTTTTTAGGGGTGTTCAAGAAGGGCGCGCGAGCGCTTTTGAAGACGATTTCCTGACAGCAGCGGGCCATTTGTACACTGGCCCCAAGGCCTTTTGCAATGCGCGAGGGCGGGCCCGAGCCAGGCTGTGTCGGTTTTGGCAGTGGGGCAATGGCTTCTGAAACATTTGCTCACGCTTACTCATGGTCCGGCCTGATGCTTGGCGATTCACGGGACTAACGTTGGTGGCGCGCCTCTCAGTCGCGGGCCATAGTTGGGCCAAAGCCTGATAAAGAGACTGGCCATGACCAAGACTCTGCACCACCGTGCCTGCCACCTGTGTGAAGCCATCTGCGGCCTGACCCTGGAAACCACCCGAGCTGATGACGGCAGCCTGGCGATCACATCGATCAAGGGTGACCCTCTGGACAGTTTCAGCCGCGGGCATATCTGCCCCAAGGCTGTGGCGTTGCAGGATATTCAGAACGACCCCGACCGCCTTCATCAACCCATGCTGCGGGTCGGCAGCGAATGGAAGCCGATCCCGTGGGATGACGCGTTTGCGTTGGTGGCCGAGCGACTGGCGGGCATCCAGGCTCGCCATGGGCAGAACGCAGTGGCGGTGTATCAGGGCAATCCCAGCGTGCATAACTATGGGCTGATGACCCACAGCAACTATTTCCTCGGCCAGTTGAAGACGCGCAACCGATTTTCCGCGACGTCGGTGGACCAGTTGCCTCATCACCTCACCAGTCATTTGATGTACGGGCATGGGTTGTTGCTGCCGATCCCGGACATCGATCACACCGACTTCATGTTGATCCTCGGTGGCAACCCGCTGGCCTCCAACGGCAGCATCATGACCGTGCCCGATGTGGAGAAGCGCCTCAAGGCCATCCAGGCCCGTGGCGGCAAAGTGGTGGTGGTCGACCCGCGGCGCAGCGAGACGGCGGCGATGGCCGACCAGCATCTGTTCGTGCGCCCGGGCGGTGATGCGGCGTTGTTGTTTGGAGTGCTCAACACGTTGTTCAGTGAAAACCTGACGCGTGACAGTCATTTGCCGGTCGAAGGCCTGGACGAGGTGCGCCGTGCAATCGCCGGGTTCAGCGCCGAGGCAATGAGCCCGCAGTGTGCGGTGCCTGCCGAACAGATCCGCCAGCTGGCGCGGGACTTTGCCGCGGCAGACAAGGCGGTGTGTTATGGACGCATGGGGGTTTCGACCCAGGCATTCGGCACGTTGTGTCACTGGCTGGTGCAATTGATCAACCTGGTGACCGGCAACCTGGACCGTGTCGGCGGCGCCTTGTGCACCACTCCGGCGGTGGACCTGGTGGCTTCTACGTCGGGCGGGCATTTCAATCGTTGGCAGAGCCGGGTTTCCGGTCGCCCTGAATACAGTGGTGAACTGCCTGTGTCCGCCTTGGCCGAAGAAATGCTCACCGCAGGCGAAGGGCAAATCCGCGCGCTCGTGACCGTGGCCGGCAACCCGGTGCTCTCGACACCCAACGGCAAGCAGTTGGAGCAGGGCCTGGAGGGCCTGGAGTTCATGGTCAGCGTCGATCTGTATATCAACGAGACCACGCGTTATGCCGACTTGATCCTGCCGTCCACCTCTGCACTGGAAAACGATCACTACGACACGACTTTCAATATGTTTGCAGTGCGCAACGTCACGCGTTTCAACCGGGCGATTCTGCCCAAGCCCGAGGGCGCGCTGCATGACTGGGAGATTTTTGTGGGCCTGGCCCGGGCGTTTGCCGCCCAGACCGGAACGACACTTAAACCGACTCTGGCGCCTGCGCAGATGATCGACTTCGGGCTGCGCGCCGGGGCCTACGGTGATGCTTCGAGCCACAAACTGTCGCTGGCAATGCTCGCGGACCACCCCCACGGCGTGGATCTGGGGCCGCTTCAGCCCAATCTCGCTGCCCGGATGAAAACCGCTGATGGCAAGGTGCAGGCGGCGCCGGCGGTGATCCTGGCCGACCTGGCACGCTTCGCCGCACAACCGGTTCCGGTGGCGGACGAACTCTTGCTGATCGGCCGTCGCCATGTACGCAGCAACAATTCCTGGATGCATAACTATCACCGGTTGGTGAAGGGCAAGCCGCGCCATCAGTTGCTGATGCATCCAGATGATTTGGCCAGCCGTGATCTGAGCGACGGGCAACGTGTGCGCGTGAGCTCGCGGATCGGGATGATCGAAGTGGAGGTGATGGCCAGCCAGGACATGATGCCCGGCGTGGTCAGTCTGCCCCATGGTTGGGGGCATGGCCGCCCCGGCGTGCAAATGAGCATCGCCAGTGGGCAGCCGGGCGCGAGCGCCAATGACCTGACCGATGAGCGACAGCTGGACGAACTGTCAGGCAATGCGGCGCTCAATGGGGTGCCGGTGCGGGTGGCGGCGGCGTGATGTCAGACTGTCGGCTTGCCTGAGCATTCTGCTGGGATTTTGCGCTACAATGCGCCACCGTGCCGACCTGTGAGTCGCAAAGTTCCAGCCGAGGTGTTCCATGGATATCATCGAAACGATCAAAGAGCAGATTGCCAACAACACCATTCTGCTTTACATGAAGGGCGCACCCAACGCGCCTCAGTGCGGTTTCTCCGCGAAGGCTTCCCAGGCCATCATGCAGTGCGGCGAAAAATTCGCCTACGTGGATATCCTGCAGAACCCTGAAATCCGCGCCAACCTGCCCAAGTACGCCAACTGGCCTACCTTCCCACAACTGTGGGTGGCCGGTGAGCTGGTCGGCGGCAGTGACATCATCGTCGAGATGGCGGCTGATGGTTCGCTGCAAGCGCTGATCAAAGAAGCGGCGGCAAACGCGGCAGCGAAGAGCAACGCCTGATTCGCGCAATAAAAAGCCCCGCTTCTCGAAAGAGAGCGGGGCTTTTTTGTACCTGCGCGCCGAGGGTTTATTCGCCCATCTGCGATTGCAGGTAGTTTTCCAGGCTGACTTTGTTGATCAGGCCCAGTTGGGTTTCCAGCCAATCGATGTGTTCTTCCTGGTCTTCCAGGATGTCTTCCAACAATTCACGGCTACCGAAGTCACCCTTGGTTTCGCAATGTGCGATGGCAGCCTTGAGGTCGCTGTGGCTCTTGTGTTCGAACTTCAGGTCGCTGCTGATCATTTCCTGGGTGTGTTCGCCGATGTTCAGCTTGCCCAGGTCCTGCACGTTCGGCAGACCTTCCAGGAACAGAATCCGCTTGATCAACGCATCTGCATCCTTCATGGCCTTGATGGATTCCTTGTATTCACGCTTGCCCAGCTTTTCCAGGCCCCAATCGTCGTACATGCGGGCATGCAGAAAGTACTGATTGATCGCGACCAGTTCATTGGCAAGGATTTTGTTGAGTTGCTGGATGACTGAGATGTCGCCTTTCATGACTGGGGTCCTGCCCTGTAATAGCTGTGTATAAGGCGGAGTTTGAGCGGCGAAAACCTTAGTGTCAAACCTAAGTTATTGAATAATAAATGAAAATTAATCGGAATAAGAATGTTTGTGTTCCGCGTCTTGACGCTAACTAATTGAATTGCAGACATAAAAAAACCGGACACTAAGTCCGGTTCTTCAAAACACGCTGATTCACGCGTGTGTAAATTCTGCTGAATAGGGGAGCGCGGCCTGAGCTGTCTGCAGCTGAGTCAGGGTTTCCCGTACCACTTGCTTGGCGAGGCAAGCACATTTGCCACATTGGCTGGCAACGCCGGTGGTTTCACGCACTTCCTTGTAGCTGCAGCAACCTTCATAGATCGCTTCGCGGATTTGTCCGTCGGTCACGCCAGTACAGAGGCACACATACATAAGGGAGAACCATCGCGGGTTTGAGGCTTCAGTGCGATGGATCTTAATGTTAACGAGAATGATTGTCAAAGTAGAATCTCGACCCTTGCACTTGCGCCCCTGGCGCGCTGACGAACGGTTTTTTCAGTGTATGATGGTCGGTCTTCACGAAGCGTGATTGCGTCACAGGGCTGTCGTTTATTTGAGGCAGGCTTGGAAGCGATCCTTTTACTTCAATCGTCACCCTCACATCAGGAGATATCCAATGAGCGTACTCGTCGGCAAACAAGCCCCGGATTTCGACGTACCCGCAGTCCTCGGCAATGGCGAAATCGTTGACAGCTTCAAACTGTCTGAAGCCATCAAAGGCAAATACGGCCTGGTGTTCTTCTACCCGCTGGACTTCACCTTCGTCTGCCCTTCGGAGCTGATCGCTCTGGACCACCGCATGGACGATTTCAAGGCGCGCAACGTCGAAGTGGTAGCGGTTTCCATCGACTCCCATTTCACCCACAACGCCTGGCGCAACACTGCCATCAATGATGGCGGCATCGGCAAAGTCAAATACACCATGGCTGCCGACCTGAAGCACGACATTGCCAAGGCCTACGACGTTGAGTCCGAAGGCGGCGTGGCTTTCCGTGGCGCGTTCCTGATCGACGACAAAGGCGTCGTTCGCTCCCAGATCGTTAACGACCTGCCGCTGGGCCGTAACATGGAAGAGCTGATCCGCCTGGTTGACGCCCTGCAATTCCACGAAGAGCACGGCGAAGTCTGCCCAGCCAACTGGAAAAAAGGCGACAAAGGCATGAACGCTTCGCCAGAAGGCGTTGCTGCTTACCTGAGCGAGAACGCTGGCAAGCTGTAAGCCAGGTTCAATGCAAAAAAAACCGGCCTGAGCAGGCCGGTTTTTTTATGCGCGGGAAATGACTTCAGTCGTTGTAATCTTCCCAGCCGCCCATGTCTTTCCAGCGGTTGACGATGCCGCAGAACAGCTCGGCTGTCTTCTCGGTGTCGTAGCGAGCCGAGTGGGCCTCACGACCGTCAAAGTCGATGCCGGCTGCCTGGCACGCTTTTGCCAGCACGGTCTGGCCATAAGCCAGGCCGGCGAGGGTGGCGGTATCGAAGCTGGAGAACGGGTGGAACGGGTTGCGCTTCATGTCCAGCCGCGCCACGGCTGCATTCAGGAAGCCCAGGTCGAAACTGCTGTTGTGGCCCACCAGAATCGCGCGTTTGCAGCCATTGGCTTTCAAGGCCTTGCGCACGCCGCGAAAAATGTCGGTGAGCGCTGCTTCTTCACTCACTGCCATACGCAGTGGGTGATCGAGCTTGATCCCGGTGAACTCCAGCGCGGCGGCTTCGATATTCGCCCCTTCGAACGGCTCGACGCGGAAGAAGTGGGTGTGTTCCGGGAACACAAAACCCTGTTCATCCATGCCGATGGTAGTGGCGGCGATTTCCAGCAGTGCATCGGTCGCGCTGTTGAAACCTCCGGTCTCTACGTCGATGACCACCGGCAGATAGCCGCGAAACCGCTCGGCCATCGGGTGACGGGAACTACCGCCACCATGCTCTTGTTCGTCATCGTAAAAGTCTTCACTCACTTGCTTTCCTCCAGCAGGCGCCAGCGCAGTGTTTCACCGGCGCGCAGCGGGATGACGGTCAACTCGCCAAACGGCAGGCTGGCGGGGGCGGTCCAGTCTTCACGAACCAGGGTGATACGGTCGGTATTTACCGGCAGCCCATAGAACCGCGGACCATTGAGGCTGGCAAAACCTTCGAGCTTGTCGAGGGCATTGCGTTGCTCGAACGCTTCTGCATACAGCTCGATTGCCGCATACGCCGTGTAGCAACCCGCACAGCCACACGCGGCTTCCTTGGCATGTTGGGCGTGTGGAGCGGAGTCGGTACCGAGGAAAAACTTCGGGCTGCCGCTGGTGGCTGCGTCCAGCAACGCTACCTGGTGGGTGTTGCGCTTGAGGATCGGCAGGCAATAGAAGTGCGGTCGTATCCCACCCACCAGCATGTGGTTGCGGTTGTACAGCAAGTGATGTGCGGTGATGGTCGCGCCAACGTTGGCCGAGGCCTCGGTGACGAACTGCACGGCATCCGCGGTGGTGATGTGCTCGAACACGACCTTGAGGGTCGGAAACAGCTCGACCACGCGGCGCATGTGTTCATCGATGAAGATCTTCTCGCGATCGAAGACATCCACATCGCCACGGGTGACTTCACCGTGGATCAGCAGCGGCATGCCCACTTCGGCCATGGCTTCGATGGCTGGCAGGATCTTGTCGATACTGGTCACGCCGGAATCGGAGTTGGTGGTCGCGCCGGCCGGGTACAGCTTGGCGGCATGCACGAAACCGGTGGCCTTGGCCTGGCGAATGTCTTCAGGCTGGGTGCGGTCGGTCAGGTAGAGCACCATCAGCGGCTCGAAGCGGCTGCCGGCCGGCCGTGCAGCGAAGATACGCTGGCGATAGGCGTCGGCTTCGGCGGCATTACGCACCGGAGGTACCAGGTTAGGCATGATGATGGCGCGGCCAAACGTGCGCGCTACATCGGCCACGGTGTGGGGCAACGCAGCACCATCGCGAAGATGAATATGCCAGTCGTCGGGACGCAGCAGGGTCAGGCGGTCGGACATTGGGGATTCCAGGCGGGTCAATCTGGTGGGAATGCTACCGGAAAAGACTCTTGCAGGCACTCGCTATCAAGTTTTGCCGGATGCGACCGATATCCCTGGGTATGCCTTAACGATGTATGACGCTTTGAAGTGTTGTAGAAACCAGTGGAGCCTCCCGTGCGCCAGCATTATCTAGCCCTGCTCAGTGTGTTCGCCAGCCTGCCTGCGATGGCCCTCACGTTCCAGACGCGTCTGGAGAACATCGAGTGGAAGGTGGAAGGCGACCAGTTCGAGTGCCGTCTGACTCAGCCGATCACCGATTTCGGCTCGGGCGAGTTCGTGCGCCGGGCCGGAGAGCAGGCCACATTTCGTCTCAAAGCCTACAACGGTGCGCTTGGGGCAGGCTCGGCCACTTTGCTGGCCGCCGCCGCACCGTGGCAGCCGGGCCGGGGGGACATCAATCTCGGCGCCGTGCGCGCCGGTAGTGGCGATGTACTGTTCAACAGTTCCCAGGCCCAGGCCGGGCGCCTGTTCAGTGGTTTGCTTGAAGGGCGCAGCCCGACCGTGCGGCATTACGGGCGTGAGGGCGGATACTCGGAGATTCGTCTGCTGCCGGTGAAATTCAACAAGGCTTACAACGACTATCAGGTGTGCACCGCCAAGCTGTTACCGATGAACTACGATCAGGTCAAGCAGACAGAAGTCGGCTTCCCGGGTGGTGGTATTGAGCTGGATGCGGCCGCCAAGCAGAAGTTGGCGGTGATCCTCGCGTTCATGAAAGCGGACCCCACAGTCAACCATATCGAGCTCAATGGGCATTCCGACAACAGCGGCAATCGCCTGACCAACCGCGACGTCTCGCGTCGCCGCGCGCTGGCCGTAGTGGATTACTTCAAGGCCAACGGCATTCCGGAATCCCAGATCACCGTGCGTTTCCATGGGGAAAGCTACCCATTGGTGCCCAACACCAATGCCGCTAACCGCGCCAGGAACCGCCGCGTGAACATTCAGCTCGAACGTGTGGCGGCACCCGAAAAGCCGGCCCCCCAGGCAACTGCACCGGCGAACCCGGCCGCCACGTCATAAAGTGCGGTTCTGGGTCGCCCGTTCGACATAATCTGTCGCTTTATTTTCATTTGCTGTCGCGCCCCTGTAATTTCACGGTTTTGGTCGGTAGAATCGACGCCTTTCCGTACAACCCCGTGGAGTGATGGCATGGCCGACGTAAACAAGGTCGTTCTCGCGTATTCCGGCGGCCTGGACACTTCGGTGATCCTCAAGTGGCTGCAGGATACTTATAACTGTGAAGTGGTGACCTTCACCGCTGACCTGGGTCAGGGCGAAGAGGTCGAACCTGCACGTGCCAAGGCGCAAGCCATGGGCGTGAAGGAGATCTACATTGACGACCTGCGCGAAGAGTTCGTCCGCGATTTCGTTTTCCCGATGTTTCGCGCCAACACCGTCTACGAAGGCGAGTACCTGCTGGGTACCTCCATCGCACGTCCGCTGATCGCCAAGCGCCTGATCGAAATCGCCAACGAAACCGGCGCTGACGCCATTTCCCATGGCGCTACCGGCAAGGGCAACGACCAGGTGCGTTTCGAGCTGGGCGCCTACGCCCTCAAGCCTGGCGTGAAAGTGATTGCTCCTTGGCGTGAATGGGACCTGCTGTCCCGTGAAAAGCTGATGGATTACGCCGAAAAGCACGCTATCCCGATCGAACGTCATGGCAAGAAGAAGTCCCCTTACTCGATGGATGCCAACCTGCTGCACATCTCCTATGAAGGCGGTGTGCTGGAAGACACCTGGACCGAGCACGAGGAAGACATGTGGCGTTGGACCGTCTCCCCGGAGAACGCGCCTGACAAGCCGCAATACCTGGAGTTGACCTACCGCAACGGCGACATCGTCGCGCTGGACGGCGTTGAAATGACCCCGGCCACGGTGTTGGCGACCCTGAATCGCATTGGCGGTGAACACGGCATCGGCCGTCTCGACATCGTCGAGAACCGTTACGTGGGCATGAAGTCCCGTGGTTGCTACGAAACCCCGGGCGGCACCATCATGCTGCGCGCTCACCGCGCCATCGAATCCATCACCCTGGACCGCGAAGTCGCTCACCTCAAAGACGAGCTGATGCCCAAGTACGCCAGCCTGATCTACACCGGCTACTGGTGGAGCCCTGAGCGTCTGATGCTGCAACAAATGATCGACGCCTCTCAGGTTCACGTGAACGGTGTGGTGCGCCTGAAGCTGTACAAGGGCAATGTGATCGTGACCGGTCGCAAGTCCGATGAGTCGCTGTTCGATGCCAACATTGCCACCTTCGAAGAAGATGGCGGTGCCTACAACCAGGCGGATGCTGCAGGCTTTATCAAGTTGAATGCATTGCGTATGCGCATTGCGGCCAACAAGGGTCGCTTGTTGTTCTGAGTTTCAAGCACGTTATGGAAAAATGGCTCCTGTTCAAGGGGCCATTTTTTTGGCGCTGATTTTTACCCATGTTTATGGGTGTTTAATTTAAATCGTTCTTGTGCTTTTAAGTGGTTATGGTTATTTGAAGGGGGGAATGTTTTTTTACACCTTTGCAGGAACTATGTCCTACAGAAATTTCACTCACTTAGCGGAGTTGGATGTGTAGGGGTTAAAGAATCTGTAGGGATTTTGGGTGTAAATAAATATGTTGAATGGAACTAAAAAATTGGATCTTTTTCGCCTTTCTTCCAGTTGTTTTCCTTCGTGCAAGGGGCATTTGCTGAAACTGATGTGCGCAATGTTTACCCTGTATGCCTTTCAGGGGGGATATTTCACTCAAAATATGTAAGGCCCCGGAAAGTTCTGAAAGCTTCAATAGAGGCTGATACATCCGGCTTAGCGATTTTTTGTAAGGTAATTCCGATATCGATGTGGGTTGGGTCTCTGCTTACTGTTGCTCGGGGGGGGGGGACGCTATGCCAACGGAGAAACGACTAGGCTATTGTGCTTGCTCTAAATAATTCGAACAGCGAAATTGGACTTTCCTCATGAATAAAGTGCTGATCGTGGATGATCATCCCGTCATTCGTCTTGCTGTGCGTATGCTAATGGAGCGTCATGGTTATGAGGTCGTTGCCGAGACTGATAACGGTGTCGATGCGTTGCAGCTTGCACGGGAACATATGCCGGACATTGTCATATTGGATATTGGAATTCCCAAACTCGACGGGCTGGAAGTCATTTGCCGGCTGTCCTCCACCAAGCAGCCGGCTCCGTTCAAGGTGTTGGTGCTGACATCCCAGGCCCCTGGTCATTTCTCCATGCGCTGCATGCAGGCGGGAGCTGCTGGCTATGTATGCAAACAACAGGATCTGACAGAGTTGCTGAGTGCGATCAAGGCAGTCTTGTCGGGCTACAGCTACTTTCCCAACCAGGCGCTCAACTCTGTACGGTCTACCCTGGGGAATGCCAGTGAAGCGGAAATGGTCGAGCGCCTGTCGGGCCGGGAAATGATGGTGCTGCAGCAACTGGCCCGCGGCAGGACCAACAAGGAGATTGCCGACGGTATGTTTCTCAGCAACAAGACTGTCAGTACCTACAAGACTCGCCTGCTGCTCAAGCTCAATGCTCGCTCTTTGGTAGACCTTATCGAACTGGCCCAGCGTAACGGCCTGGTCTAGGCCGAAAAGCACAAGCCTTCGGGCAGAAAAAAGCCTCCGTCAGGGAGGCTTCTGCTTGCCGGCGATCTTGTCAGAGATCGAAGTCGTAATCCGCCAGCTGTTTTTGCAAACGTCGTTCTTCCAGGAGATTGTCGATGGTGCGACGTTTGCTGAGATTGGTCTTGGCTACCTCCACCACAGGCGCTTCCGCCCCGTCGTCCTCCGACTCGCTAACCAGGTCGTCTTCTACATCCAGTTGTTCTTTGCCAGTGCTCATAAGGTTAACTCCAGGCTAAGACTGCCGTTGGCGCTCCTTATAACGATAATCCATGAACGGGTAAAAAAGATTTTTTCAATCGATGGATCGAAAAAAACAATAAACACTCAATCGTCGGAAGTCTTTTCCTTGAATTCGCACAGGTCTTCGATGCGACAGCTCCCGCAGCGCGGCTTGCGCGCCTGGCAGACATAACGCCCGTGCAGAATCAGCCAGTGGTGGGAGTCAAGCAGGTACGGCTTGGGCACGAACTTCATCAACTGCTTTTCCACCTCCACCACGTTCTTGCCACGGGCGATGCCAGTACGGTTGCTTACACGAAAAATATGCGTGTCCACCGCCATGGTCAGTTGCCTGAACGCCGTGTTGAGCACCACATTCGCGGTCTTGCGGCCTACGCCAGGCAGTGCTTCCAGGGCCTCGCGGGACTGTGGCACTTCGCTGCCGTGCAGCTCCACCAGCAAGCGACAGGTCTCGATGACGTTCTTGGCCTTGCTGTTATAGAGCCCGATGGTCTTGATGTACTCCGACAAACCGTCCACACCCAGGGCATGAATTGCCTCGGGCGTGTTGGCCACCGGGTATAACTTGGCCGTGGCCTTGTTGACGCCCACATCCGTGGACTGTGCCGAGAGGATCACGGCAATCAGCAACTCGAACGGTGTGGTGTAGGCCAGCTCGGTCTTGGGTTCCGGATTGTCTTCGTGAAACCTGCGAAAAATTTCCAGGCGCTTTGCGGCATTCATGGGGGCGTGAGTTCCTTGCGGGCGGTCGGCGAAATTGTAGCGATACACACGGCAAGCGTTATCGCGTGTCAGGCCTTGCCTTGAGCATCTACGTGGCGCTGCGCCTCGTCGAGATCATGGTGTGCTTTGGCTAGTCGCTGAGGGTCTGCGTTCGCATCCAGGGCCTTCTTCAGCTCGGCCCGGCGCATTGCCAACTGGATTTTGGCACGCTTGAGGTCGGCGGTCTTGCTGGATGCCGTCGCTGTCGTGGGGGCACTGGGCGTCTCCAGCGCAGCCAGCGCCTGCTCTGCGGCTTCGAACTGCTGTTGCAGGGTGATCAGCTGTGACTGCTGTTCAAACGTTGGTGGGTGACCAAATGCCTTCAATGATTTGTGCAGTTGGGCACGACTCATGGCCACCGTGATTTTGGCTTTCTTGACCGCTGCATCCTGAGCGTCGACGGACGGTATGGATAAGGTGGGCGCAGGGCGATTGGTCCGAGCCAGCCGTTCGGCAAGCCTGTAGGCTTCTTCCTGTTGCAGTCGTGCGTTGCGTTGCTCAAAGCGTCGGCGTGCCCGGTCGCGTTTAAGGCCACGTTCATGACGCTGCTGATCATTGGCCGCCAAGCCACCTACAATCGGCAACACACTGGCTGCCGGGCGCATCTCAATGCAATCGACGGGGCAGGGGGCTACACACAGGTCGCAGCCGGTGCATTCGTCGAGGATTACGGTGTGCATCAACTTCGCCGCGCCGACAATCGCATCAACCGGGCATGCCTGGATACATTTTGTGCAGCCGATGCACTCGGCTTCGCGTATATAGGCGACCTGCGCCGGCGCTTCTCCCCGGCTGATGTCCAGTTCCAGCACCGGCACGCCCAGCAATTGCGCCAGACCCGCGATGGTTTCCTGCCCGCCTGGCGGGCACCGGTTGATGGCTTCGCCCCGTGCGATACCCTCGGCGTAAGGCTTACAGCCAGGATGCCCGCATTTGCCGCATTGGGTCTGCGGCAAGAGTGCATCGATGCGTTGAATGAGGTTCATGGGGGCGATCATTGGCAGGCGGCGTGTCGTATTGAGCGGGTTTGAGTTGTGAGCAGCTTTTGTAGCAAGCGGGCAAGCCCGCTGGCCACACAAGCCCGCTCGACACCGGCCTTACTCGCTTACTTGATGCGCTGGCCCGGCTTGGCACCGCTGTCGGGGCTCAACAGGTAGATTTCTTCGCCACCAGGGCCGGCTGCCATCACCATGCCTTCGGAGATACCGAACTTCATTTTCCGCGGCTTGAGGTTGGCGATCATCATGGTCAGGCGGCCATCGAGCTTGGACGGATCCGGGTAGGCGCTCTTGATGCCCGAGAACACGTTGCGTTGCTCGTCACCGATGTCCAGCGTGAGGCGCAGCAGCTTGTCGGCACCTTCCACGGCTTCAGCCTTGACGATCAATGCGACACGCAGGTCCACGGCTGCGAAGGCGTCGAATTCGATTTCCGGGGAAATCGGGTCCTTGGCCAGTTCGCCATTGCCGGCTGGCGCCGATTCGCCGGTATCGGTCTGGCTGGCGATCAGGTCTTCTTTCGACGCGTCGGTCATGGCCTGCACCTTGACCGGGTCGATACGGGTCATCAGTGGCTTGAATTCGTTCAATTGATGGTTGGCGAGCAAGGTGGTGTGATCGTTCCAGGTCAGCGGTGCGACATTGAGGAAGGCCTCGGCGTCGGCGGCCAGCACTGGCAGCACCGGCTTGAGGAAGATCACCAACTGGCGGAACAGGTTGATGCCCGTGGCGCAGATCGCCTGGACCTCGGCCTGCTTGCCTTCCTGCTTGTTCAGTGACCACGGCGCCTTGTCGGCGATCCAGGCATTGGCGCGGTCGGCCAGGCCCATGATCTCGCGCATGGCACGGGCAAAGTCACGGGCCTCGTAGGCATCGGCGATACTGGGCGCAGCGGCCAGGAACGCTTCGGTCAGCTCCGGGGCGGCATTTTCGCTCACCAGCAGGCCCGCATTGCCCTTGTGGATGAACCCTGCACAGCGGCTGGCGATGTTGACCAGCTTGCCCACCAGGTCCGAGTTGACCTTCTGTACAAAGTCTTCCAGGTTCAGGTCCAGGTCATCGACGCCACGACCCAGCTTGGAGGCGTAGTAGTAACGCAGGTATTCCGGCGACAGATGATCCAGGTAGGTGCGCGCCTTGATAAAGGTGCCCCGGGACTTGGACATCTTCTGGCCGTTGACTGTCAGGTAGCCATGCACGTTGATGCCGGTCGGCTTGCGGTAGCCCGAGCCTTCGAGCATTGCCGGCCAGAACAGGGCGTGGAAGTTGACGATGTCTTTTCCGATGAAATGGTACAGCTCTGCGGTTGAGTCCTGGTCCCAGAACGTATCGAAGTCCAGCGCCGGCGTGCGGTCGCACAGGTTCTTGAAGCTGGCCATGTAGCCGATTGGCGCGTCCAGCCACACATAGAAATATTTGCCTGGCTCGTCAGGAATCTCGAAGCCGAAATACGGTGCATCGCGGGAGATGTCCCACTGTTGCAGGCCGCTGTCGAGCCATTCGGCGAGCTTGTTGGCCACGGCGTCCTGCAAGGTGCCGCTGCGGGTCCAGGTTTGCAGCATGGCCTGGAAGTCCGGGAGCTTGAAGAAGAAGTGCTGCGAATCCTTGAGCACCGGGGTCGCGCCGGAAATCGCCGACTTCGGGTCCTTCAATTCGGTAGGCGCGTAGGTGGCGCCGCACTTCTCGCAGTTGTCGCCGTATTGGTCTTCGGTGCCGCATTTGGGGCAGGTGCCCTTGATGAAGCGATCGGCCAGGAACATTTTCTTTTCCGGGTCGAAATACTGTGTGACCGAACGTTGGTCGATATGCCCCGCGTCCCGCAGCCGTTTGTAAATCCGGGTCGACAGCTCGCGGTTTTCTTCGGCGTGGGTCGAGTGGTAGTTATCGAAGTCCACCAGGAAATCGGCAAAGTCGGCGCTGTGTTCAGCCTGCACGTTGGCGATCAGTTGTTCTGGCGTGATCCCTTCCTTTTCGGCGCGCAGCATGATGGCCGAACCGTGGGCGTCGTCCGCGCAGACATAAATGCATTGGTTGCCGCGATGCTTCTGGAAGCGCACCCACATATCGGTCTGGATGTACTCAAGCATATGGCCAAGATGGATGGAGCCATTGGCATAGGGCAGGGCGCTGGTGACGAGGATCTTGCGTGGCTCGGACATGGGGCTCGGCTACTTGATGAAACGGAGGTCGGCCACTATAAAGCGCCGGGAAATTTATTTCACCCCGTGGCGCTGTTTCCGCTGCGTCCAAACCTGCGAAAGCATGCCGTTAAGCCTCTGGAACGGTTAGGATAGCCGCCTGTTTCAGTCAGTCTTTTTCGGGAGTAGCCCATGAGCGCCGTCAATCGCGCAGCGGTGGAAGCCGTTCTTCGCCAGTACACCGACCCCTATTTGAATCAGGACCCGGTCAGCGCCGGGTGTGTTCGTGCCATCGAGGTTCAGGGTGACCAAGTGGACGTTCGCCTGGAACTGGGTTACGCCGCCGGCCTGTTCAAGAGCGGCTGGGCGCAGATGCTGCAAATGGCCATCGAAGGTTTGGACGGCGTGCGTTCGGCCAAGGTCGACATCCAGTGCGTGATTGCGCCGCACAAGGCGCAGGCGCAGATCCCGGGCCTGGCCAACGTCAAGAACGTGGTGGCCGTAGCCTCCGGCAAAGGCGGCGTGGGCAAGTCCACCACAGCGGCTAACCTGGCCCTGGCCCTGGCGCGAGAAGGCGCGCGCGTGGGTATTCTCGACGCGGATATCTATGGACCGAGCCAGGGTGTGATGTTTGGCATCGCCGAAGGCACCCGACCCAAGGTCAAGGACCAGAAGTGGTTCGTGCCCATCGAGTCTCTGGGCGTCGAAGTGATGTCCATGGCTTTCCTCACCGATGACAACACGCCGATGGTCTGGCGCGGACCGATGGTATCCGGTGCCTTGCTGCAACTGGTCACCCAGACCGCCTGGGGCGACCTGGACTACCTGGTGATCGATATGCCGCCAGGCACAGGCGATATCCAGCTGACCCTGGCGCAAAAGGTTCCGGTGGCCGGCTCGGTGATCGTGACCACGCCTCAGGACCTGGCACTGCTCGACGCCAGGAAAGGCGTGGAAATGTTCCGCAAGGTCAATATCCCGGTGCTGGGTGTCGTGGAAAACATGGCGGTACACATCTGTTCCAACTGCGGCCATGCAGAACATCTGTTCGGCGAGGGCGGTGGCGAGAAGCTGGCCAGCCAGTACGGTGTCGAACTGTTGGCTTCGTTGCCGCTGTCGATGCTGATCCGTGAGCAGGCTGACAGTGGCAAGCCCACCGCTGTGGCCGAACCTGATAGCCAGATCGCCATGATCTACCAGGAACTGGCTCGCCACGTGGGCGCTCGGATTGTGCTGCAGGAAGCGGCTGCTCCGGCGATGCCGACCATTACCGTCAGTGATGATTGACGGCCATTGAAAGGAAAGAGCCTCGGCCCTGCCGGGGCTTTTTCATGTCTGGAAGATTGGCAACAGTAGCCCGTTACGCTTTTACGCAATTGCTCGTGTAAGCATTTGCTTACTTTTTCGTAAGTGTTTGGTTTTTTTACCATCCATGTCTGTCTCGAATCGACGAGAGAGTTTTCTATCTTGTTGAAATATAAGAATTAAATATTGGATGTGGAATCAAGAAACCTGTCATTCCCTGGGTTGGATCCCGTTGAACTTCCCTTGGAACTCTTTAACATCAGCCCTGTGTCCACGGATTGGCACAGCCATCAAGGAACGATGGTTTGAAGGAACGTCGCAGGATGCGATTCATCAGGATGATGAAAAGGAATACAGGGACTAGGGAAAAAATGTGGGCGGGTCATACCGCCCCTTTTTTTTGCCTGCAGAAAAGTGAAACCCTGTCTCCAGAAAGGCAAAAAGGCCCGCAAGGGGCCTTTTGGGGGCGGCGACGCTATCAGCGTTCGAGGTCTGCGATCTTGCCTTTTTTGCCATCCCACTCTGCTGCATCCGGCATCGGATCCTTGCGTTCGGTGATGTTCGGCCAGATTTCCGCCAGCTCGACGTTCAACGCAATAAATTCCTGCATCTCTGCCGGGACTTCGTCCTCGGAGAAAATGGCGACGGCCGGGCATTCCGGCTCACACAGGGCGCAGTCGATGCACTCATCCGGGTGGATAACCAGGAAGTTCGGGCCTTCGTAGAAGCAGTCCACCGGACATACTTCCACGCAGTCGGTGTACTTGCACTTGATGCAGTTGTCGGTGACGACGAAGGTCATTTCTAATTTTCTCCTCAGGCGGCGGCGGCGAAACCCTTTGTGGCAGGGCTCGCGAGGTTCGGGAGCGATAGTCTGCAGGCCAGGCTAATAGCCCGCAGCATCCCAAACCGCGCGAGAGTCTACCAGCTTGCACGCGTCAGCGTTATATCCGAACCTTCAGTGCATATAACATTTCGAGTGCTTTGCGCGGCGTTACGTCATCCAGGTCAAGCTTGGCCAACTCCTCCAGCACCGGGTGGGGCAGGCTGGCGAACATATCGCTCTGATGCGGCGCACTGGGTTTGGTTTTGGCCTTGGCGGGGCTGGCGACCACGGTTTCGTGGGGCAAGGCGGTGGTTTCCAGGCGGCTGAGGTGTTCGCGGGCGCGGGTGATCACATCGTTCGGCACACCGGCCAATTGCGCTACGGCCAGGCCGTAGCTCTGGCTGGCCGGCCCAGGCAATACATGGTGCAGAAACACGATGCGCTCGTTGTGCTCGGTGGCGTTAAGGTGCACGTTGGCCACCAGCGGTTCGCTTTCCGGTAGCACGGTCAGTTCGAAGTAGTGGGTGGCAAATAAGGTGTAGGCACGCAGATGCGCCAGGCGCTCGGCTGCCGCCCAGGCCAGGGACAAACCGTCGAAGGTACTCGTGCCGCGCCCTACTTCATCCATCAGCACGAGGCTGCGTTCAGTGGCGTTGTGCAAGATGTTCGCGGTTTCGCTCATTTCCACCATAAAGGTAGAGCGGCCGCCGGCCAGGTCATCACTGGAGCCGATCCGCGTGAAAATACGGTCCACAAGGGACAACTCACAGCTGGCCGCCGGTACAAAACTGCCGATATGCGCCAGCAGCACGATCAACGCCGTCTGACGCATATAGGTGGATTTACCGCCCATGTTCGGGCCTGTGATCACCAACATGCGGGTATCGTCGTCCAACGACAGGTCGTTGGCGACGAACGGCGTGGTCAACACCTGTTCCACCACCGGGTGACGGCCCTGCACGATGCGCATGCACGGCTCGCTGACGAAACGCGGGCAGTTCAGGTCAAGGTTCAGCGCGCGCTCGGCCAGATTGCTCAGCACATCCAGTTCCGCCAGCGCGGCAGCGGTGTCCTGCAGCGGCGCCAGGCGGCTGATCAGGTCTTCGAGCAAGGCTTCGTAAAGCATCTTTTCCCGAGCCAGGGCGCGGCTCTTGGCCGACAGCGCCTTGTCTTCGAACTCTTTCAGTTCTGGTGTAATAAAGCGCTCGGCACCTTTAAGAGTCTGGCGACGCTGATAGTCGATCGGCGCCGACTCGGCCTGCTTGCTCGGCAGTTCGATAAAGTAGCCATGCACACGGTTATAGCCGACCTTCAAATTGGCCAGCCCGGTGCGGGCCTTTTCGCGGGCCTCCAGATCAATCAGGAATTGCCCGGCGTTTTCGCTCAGGGATTGCAACTCGTCCAGCTCGGCGTCGTAGCCGGTCTTCAATACGCCGCCGTCACGGATGATGGCTGGCGGGTTGTCGATGATGGCCTTCTCCAACAGGGCTGCAAGGTCCGGGTACGTGCCGGTGGTCACGGCCAGTTGTTGCAGGTGAGGCGTGTCCAGCTCGGTCATCGCCACTTGCAGTTGCGGCAGCGCGCCGAGGGCGTCACGCAGGCGAGCCAGGTCACGGGGGCGTGCGTTGCGCAAACCGATCCGCGCCAGGATGCGCTCGATATCGCCAATCTCCTTCAACTGCGGCTGCAATTTCTCGAAGCGGTAAGCGTCCAGCAGGCAGGTAATGGACGACTGACGCGCTTGCAGCACGCTCAAGTCGCGCAATGGGCGGTTCAACCAACGGGTCAGCAAGCGGCTGCCCATGGCGGTCTGGCAACGGTCGACCACCGATTGCAGGGTGTTGTCACGCCCGCCGGCCAGGTTGGTGTCCAGTTCCAGGTTGCGACGGCTGGCGCCATCGAGCACCACGGTATCGTCCAGACGCTCATGGCGCAGGCTGCGCAAGTGCGGCAGGGCAGTGCGCTGGGTTTCCTTGGCATAACTGAGCAGGCAACCGGCGGCGCCGATGGCCAAGGTGAGGGTTTCGCAGCCGAAGCCTTTCAGGTCCTGCACGCAGAACTGCTGGCACAGGCTTTTCAGCGCCGAATCACGTTCGAAATCCCACGGCGCACGGCGCTTGGTCCCACGGCGCTTTTCCGCCGGCAGGTCCTTCGGCCAATCATCCGGGATCAACAACTCCACCGGGTTGATGCGCTCCAGTTCCGCCAGCAGATTCTCCCAGCCCTTGATCTCCTGCACGCTGAAGTTGCCACTGGTGATGTCCAGCACCGACAGCCCGAACAGCCGCTCATCCCCCAGCACGGCGGCGATCAGGTTATCGCGGCGCTCATCCAGCAGCGCCTCGTCACTCACCGTGCCCGGCGTGATAATGCGCACCACCTGACGTTCAACCGGCCCCTTGCTCGTCGCCGGATCGCCGATCTGCTCACAAATCACCACCGACTCGCCAAGCTTCACCAGCTTGACCAGGTAACCTTCCAGAGAGTGGTAAGGAATCCCGCACATCGGAATCGACTGCCCCGCCGACTGCCCACGCGCCGTCAGGGTAATGTCGAGCAACTTGGCAGCCTTCTTCGCATCCTCATAGAAGATCTCGTAGAAGTCGCCCATGCGATAGAACATCAACTGATCAGGGTGCTGGTTTTTCAGGCGCCAGTACTGCTGCATCATTGGGGTGTGGGAGGACAGCTCGGGAGTGTTCTTACTCATTGGATAGTAGGCAAATTCGTTGAAAGGAGTGGGGCAAAGGTGGGGCATTCCGCCCTGCGATTTTGCGATGGCGGCAAGGTTAACACGCGAGGTCGGGCGGGCGCAGTTCACAAGCGGATAGGTACCCCGGCAAGGTAAATGCCAGAAATATGCAAATCAGCATTTGCAAACCCCAAAATCCCCCGTCATTATCCCCGTTATGCAAAAACGCAACGTTTCATCCGTCTTAAGAGAACTGCTGGACCGCGACCGGATCTCCCCCACGGAGCTTCACCGGCGTACCGGCGTGCCTCAATCCACGTTGTCCCGGATCCTCAGCGGCAAGATCGTTGACCCCTCGGACAAGCACATTTCCCGTATCGCCGAGTACTTTCGCGTGAGCACCGACCAGCTGCGCGGCCGCGCGGCGGTGGGCGTTTCGCGGGAGGAGGGGCGTGACCCGATGCATTCGGAACTCAAGGACATAAGCCTGTGGGATGACGACACCCCCGTGAATGACGACGAGGTGTCGATCCCCTTTCTGCGCGAGGTTGAATTGGCTGCTGGATCAGGAAGATTCGTCATCGAGGAAAGCGAGAAGGCCAGCCTGCGGTTCGGCAAGCGCAGCTTGCGGCACAACGGCGTGCAGTTCGACCAGGCCAAGTGCGTGACCGTGCGTGGCAACAGCATGCTGCCAGTGCTGCGCGACGGCGCGACGGTCGGCGTGAATGCGGGCAAGAGCGGCATTGGCGATATCGTCGATGGCGACTTGTATGCCATCAATCACAATGGTCAACTGCGGGTGAAACAGCTCTACCGCCTGCCTTCCGGGATTCGCCTGCGCAGTTTCAATCGTGATGAACATCCGGACGAAGACTACAGCTTCCAGGAAATCCAGGAGGAGCAGATCAGCATCCTCGGCCACGTGTTCTGGTGGGGCATGTACGCCCGCTGACCGCCTTGCCCAAGACAAAGCCCGCACCTGAGCGGGCTTTTTTTCGCCTGTAAAAATCATCCAGCCCAATGCCTGCAAGGCTTTTGATGCACTCATGCATGCCATCAAGAAAAATAAATGCATTTACGCATTGACTGTATATGCATGCATGCATATTCTTCGTCTCAAGCCAGCCAACAAGGTCTGGTGGAGGTGGCAAGGATGCCGCCAAGGAAGACAAGGAAGGCACGCAACACCGGCAAGGACGCCATCGAAGCGATGGCAGGGATGCCAGGCAACACCGGCAAGGATGCCGACGCTCTTTAGTTTCACCGCTTCAACAACAGGCAGCGATGAACCGGCCTCATAACGGTTCAGAGGGTTGGCAACTGACCCGGGTGTGCAGCGTAAAGCACCAGAAGCAGTTATCCGGCAGACAGGGATCGTGGTCGGAAAAACATCGAGGAAAGATCCGTACCGCGCCAGTAGCGCCGAAAGATCGAAGAAGGACCGCATTACTGAAAAGCCCGGGCAACCGGGCTTTTTGGAATGCCTACCTACCCATGGATTTACCCAGAAACCGGCCCGTTGCCGGTAATGCTCAGCCAGGAGGCGTGACATGACAAACGAGCAGCAAGCGTTAGCGGAAATGCCTATCTGGCTGGTGATCGCACTGGCCTTGATCGGCGGGGTGTCGGGTGAGATGTGGCGCGCCGACAAGGAGGGCGCCCGTGGCTGGTCGCTGATACGGCGCCTCGCCCTGCGCTCCGGGGCGTGCATGGTCTGCGGGGTATCGGCACTGATGCTGTGTTACGCCGCCGGCATGTCGATCTGGACCGCCGGCGCCATTGGTTGCCTCACGGCCATGGCTGGCGCGGATGTCGCCATCGGCCTGTATGAACGGTGGGCAGCCAAACGCATCGGGGTCAACCAGGCCCCGACCTCCCGCCCGGATCAGCAATAACCGCCGCAAGGACGCAACGCGATGACACCTCTCGAAAAACCTTCTCAACTGCCTGTCGCGATTGGAGACGCGCTGAAAAGTGCTTTCCCACAATTGCGTGTAGGCAATCACCACGACTTTGCCGGCGCCGGCGTACTGATCAGCGTGGAGCGCAACGGCCCCGGCACCCGTTCAGTCGAGGGCCGCAAGGCCCACGCCTTGTCGGTTTCACTCAGGGCCACCGTGGCCAGCGGTTCGGCACCTTTCGCGGCCTGCGACCTGGCCAGCCAACTGATGGACCTGGCCCTGGATAACCGCTGGGGTCTGCCTCCAGACCAGTGCGATTTGCCTGTGGAGATTGTCGCGGCACCGTCGGTATCAGTCAGCGCGGAAACGGACTACGACACCTGGACCGTGTCCTTCACCCAAACCCTCTATATCGGACCGCTGCTGCTCGAAGATCCCACCGGTATTCCGCTGTTTGCCCGCACCTGGGAAGTCTCGAACATCGACGACCCGGATCAATACCGCCCCCTGTAGGAGTCGCCCATGTTCGATGCATTGCTGCGCATGCAACTGGGGCCGATTGTCGAGCGCCTGGCCGAAATGGAGGCCCAACTCGACGACCTCTATCGCCGTGCCGAAAGCTTCTGCCGGATCGGCGTCTGCCAGGCGGTCGACCCGGCCAGCAATACCTGTCGGGTCAGTCACGGTGAGTTGCTCTCGCCGTCCATCCGCTTCTTCAACCCCAGCGCCGGTGCGCAGACGGAAACCCGCATTCCTTCGGTGGGCGAACAATGCCTGCTGCTCAACTATGGCGGTGGGGAAGGGGGCGAACAATCGGTCGCCCTGTTCGGCCTCAACAGCGGCCAGTTTCCACCAGTGTCCGGTGTGGCGTCGTTGACGCGGCGCCGCTATCAGGACGGCACTCAAAGCGATTACGACGATGCCAGCCACACCTTCAACTGGGTCAACGGCCCCACCACCGTCAGCGGTTCCCGTGAGCAGGTCACGGCGACGGTCGGCGCGGCGACGCTGCTGATGAGCGCCGACCGCATCAATTTGCAACTCGGTGGCAGCGGCCTTGTGCTCGACGCCGCCGGCATTCACCTGAGCGGCCCGGTGGTCGATCACCAGGGCCGCGTGATCAGCAGCGCATAAGGATTTGCCATGATCGGAATCGATAGGAACACCGGGGCAGCGGTCGATGACTGGCTGCAATTCGTGCAGCGTGCCACCCGAGCGCTGACTACCCCCGTGGGCACTCGGCAGAAGCGCCCGCTATACGGCTCGATGATCCCGCAACTGCTAGGCCAGAACCTGGGCGATGACCTGCTGATCCTCGCCCAGAGCCATGCCGCCCAGGCGTTCTACAACACCCAGAACGGCATCACCGACTTTCAACCCCAGGTCATCGTCGCCAGCCGCCAGGGCGCAGGTCTGTTGCTGCGTTTTGCTGGCACCTGGAAAAACCGTCAACAATCCTTCGAGGTCGTCACATGAGCATGCTGATCCCTGGCCAGAACCAACTGGCGGAACCGGCCATCATCGCCGTCGATGCGTTCGAACCGTTGCTGGCGGAATTCAAGGCGTTTGTCATCGATTACGTCGCCACCCGCGCGCCGCAGAATGCGGCCAAGCTCAAGGTCAGTCTCGACAACGAAAGCGAACTGCTGACCCTGGCCCTGGAAGCGTTTTGCGTGCGCCTGCAAACCCACGAGCGCAAATACAACGCCCGCATCAAGCAGATGCTGGCGTGGTGGGCCACCGGCAGCAACCTGGATGCGCGTCTGGCCGACATGGGCCTGGAGCGCCAGGTACTCGACCCCGGTGACCCGTCGGCATTCCCGCCTGTGCCGCCGGTGCTGGAAAGCGATGACGACGCCCGCCTGCGCTATTACCTGGCGCCCCACGCGCCGGCGGCGGGTTCGCGCATGCAGTATCGCCGCGAAGTGTTCACCCTTGGCGAACGGCCCTCGGTCAAGGTGCAAAGCGCGACGCCTGGCGTGGTCACCGTCAGTTACACCTTCGACCCGGATGGCTTTGCGGCCCAGGTCAAGGACGGCAACGGTCGGCGCACGGCACCGGGCGAAGTGATGGTCACCGTGCTTTCACGGGAGGGCGACGGCACGCCGTCCGCCGATTTGCTCGACGGCGTGCGGCGTCATTTCGCACGGCCCGATGTCCGCCCGGAGACCGATCTCGTCAGCGTCCAGGGGGCGCAGATTCAACGCTACAAGATTCGTGTGGTCGCCAAAATCAACGCCGGCCCCGACTCGGGGTTGACCCAGGTCGCGGCGCAAAACCTGCTGCAAACCTACGCTGACTCGTGTCACCGCCTGGAAGGCCGCGTGGACCCCAGCTGGATCGACTATGCCATCCACAGCGCCGGCGCGGTGCAATTGCAGATCCTCGAACCGCTGGCGCCGATTATCAGCACCGCGTTCCAGGCCCCGTATTGCACGGGTGTCGAGGTGGAGGTGCGCACACTATGAGTGAGCCCAAACCGAGCCTGTTGCCCGTCAACAGCGCCCCCCTGGAAAAAGCCCTGGACCTGGGTTTTGGTTATTTACTGGAGCGGGTCACGCCACCCTTTCCCGAATTGATGGACCCGGACCGCACCCCGGCAGCATTCCTGCCGTACCTGGCGGCGGATCGGGCGGTGAACGAGTGGAGCACCACGGCGCCCGAAATCGAGAAGCGCCTGACCGTCAAACTGGCCTGGCCCACCGCACGCCAGGCCGGCACCCGCCAGGCCCTGGAAAACGCCGCCAAGGGGCTGCAACTGAGCCCCGAAGTGCGCGCCTGGTACGAACAGACACCGCCCGGCGTGCCCTACAGCTTTGCCGTACGGGCCTGGACCGAATTGCCTTACAGCGAAACCGTCGACGCTCGACTCGACCGCCGCCTGGCGGACGCCAAAAGCGAGCGCGACATTCTGTCGATTTCCGTCGGATTGAGCGCCTCGGGTCGCCACAGCATCGGCGCCGCCACGTTGTGCGGCGAACTCACCACGATTTACCCCAGCGTGTTGGCAGGGGTCGAGGCCACAGGACGCGCTTTTATGGCGGCCGGTCTCTACACCGTCGAAACCACCACTCTTTATCCACAGGAGCATTAAATGGCTGACTATTACACCCTGCTCACTAATGCGGGGATCGCCTACGAAACCGCCTGCAAGGCCGCAGGCGTACCGATCAAACTGGCGCAGATCTCCGTCGGCGACGGCAACGGCGCCGTCTACAACCCCGACGCCAACGCAAAAGCGCTGAAACGCGAAGTCTGGCGCGGCCCGTTGAACGCGTTGTTCCAGGACGAAAAGAACTCCAGCTGGCTGATGGCCGAAGTCACCATCCCCTCCGATGTTGGCGGCTGGTATGTGCGCGAGGCCGGGCTGTGGACCGACACCGGCATCCTGTACGCCATCGTCAAATACCCCGAATCCTACAAGCCGGTGCTGGCCACGTCCGGGTCGGGGAAAGAGTTCTACATCCGCTCGATCTTCGAAACCAGCAACGCTTCGATCGTGACGTTGTTGATTGACGACACAGTGGTGAAGGCGACACGGGCCTGGGTGATGGACTACCTGAAGCAGGGCACCTATTCGAAGGCGGAGATCGAGACGCTGATTGCCCAGTCTTCGGCATTGCCCGTGGGATCGATGGTCGCGTTTCCGGTCGACAAGGTCCCGGTGGGTTTCCTGGAAATCGACGGCAGCGTCAAGAGTGCGGCGGCCTATCCGGACTTGGCGAAGTTCCTGGGGACGGCGTTCAACAAGGGCGATGAGGGCGTTGGGAATTTTCGACTGCCGGAGTCCCGTGGGGAGTTTTTGCGTGGGTGGGATCATGGGCGGGGGGTGGATGCTGGGCGTGTAATCGGTAGTTGGCGCGCAGACTCTTTCCAGGGCCATGGTCATGAGTTGCGTGGTAGGGCGGGCGTTATCAGTGAAGCGTCAAATGGGCCATTCGTATCCAATAAAGCAGGTGATACGGTCCTTGGTCCTACAGTTGCCACACCGATTACTGATGGCGTGAACGGCGACCCTCGCACTGCGAATGAAACACGCCCACGCAGTATTGCCGTGATGTACTGCATCAAAGCCTGGAACGCCCCCATCAACCAGGGAAACATCGACGTTGCAGCGCTGGTCAGCGAGCTCGATACCTTGAAATCTGCCGTGCCCATCGGCTCGATCGTTCCGTTCCCCAAAGCTGCCGTGCCGCCCGGATACCTGGAGTTGGACGGCAGTGTGAAGAGCATTGCGACCTACCCTGACCTGGCGACGTATCTAGGGACTACGTTCAACACCGGTAATGAGCCAGCCGGGTTCTTTCGCCTGCCAGAGTCGCGCGGGGAGTTCTTGCGCGGTTGGGATCATGGCCGTGGCGTAGATGCTGGACGAGAAGTGGGGACAGTCCAAAAGGGTAGCTTGCAGACGGTCGATTCGACGGTCTCCACCGTCTCTGTCACTGGGCTGTATAACGCCACGACATCACCTGAATCGAACGCACGTTCGGCGTACGGATTGGATGTGGCGAACTCGGCGGACTATCCAGGTGCCGCCTATGGTGGCGTGACAGGCAGTGGCGGCACGATGGCTGCTGAAGGCAATAATTTCGGGGTTACACGTCCTCGAAATCTTGCGGTGATGTGGTGCATCAAAGCCTGGAACGCCCCCGTCAACCAAGGCCAGATAGACATCAGCGCACTGGCACTCGAGGTTTCCAACCTCTCCAGCATGGTGGACTTCACGGTTATTTACCCGGGCGGTGGCAACAAGGCCAGTCCGGGAGGCGTAGCCGTCAATAGTCGCTACGTCGCAACCAACCCATTTCCTGGCTACCACGTGTTTTGCACTGCGCAAGTGCTTTACAACGGCGAGTGGGCGAACCCCGAATTCGGGGATCACTACAGCGGAGTAGGCGGCCCGGATCGTTATGGCCATGGTGTGCAAGCCAACCAAATGGGTAACTCGATTGTGGTTCAAACCGGCATCAACGGCCTCGTTTATCCGAATACCTTATCCGGATCGCCGTTTTTGCTGTCGGCAACGACTGGCGTTTCGCCGTTGCCTTGCCGTGTACTTGTATGGCGATTGAAAGGGGTAATGGCATGAACGTCTATGCAGAGTTGAAGAGTGGTTTCCAGCAGGTGGGCGGTGATTGCCCGCCGGGCTGGATCGTGATGCAGGGTGATCGTCCTTCATCCGCTCACGTGGCATCGGAGGAGGGCGTTTGGGTCGTTCCTGTTCTTTCACCCGAGGATGTGCAGGTTGCCTTGAATGCCTCGGAAAGAGCCTGGCGCGACGCTGAACTGGCCTCAATCCTGTGGTTGCGCGAACGTCACCGTGACCAGCAGGAAATAGGCAAAGCAACCACCTTGTCCGGCGAGCAGTTCGCTGAGTTGCTGGCCTTTGTACAGGCCCTGCGTGATTGGCCCCAGTCTCCTGACTTCCCGGATAGCGCCCACCGTCCGGTAGCGCCGCTCTGGATCGCAGGTCAAACCGAATAAACGCCCCGCTCTGACGGGGCGTTTTCTTTCCAACCTGAACAATCGCCGCCATGAGCGGCTTTTTTGTGCATGGAGATCCACCAATGGCCACTCGCCAAACCTACACCGTCCTCACCCCATTCCCCACCGGCGCCGGCCATTGGTCCTCCGTCGGTGAGGAACTGGAACTGATGGACGTCGAAGCATCCGCCCTGCGCGCCGCCGGCCGTCTGGAATTGACCAGCGTGCTGAACGCCGCAAAGGACACCACCCCGGCCAAAAAGGCCACTACCAAGAAGGCTGACTAATCATGGCTGAGGTTTTGAACTTCGAGCACAACGGCATCACCGTCAACGCCACCGAATCCCCCGAGGCCATGGGTGGCCTGGGCGATAACGTGATCGGGCTGGTCGGCACCGCGCCGAAGGCCCATGCGTCGATCCCCAAGAACGCGCCGTTTCGTATCAACAGTTTCACCACCCAGGCGCTGCTGGACCCGACCGGTACCGAGTCGGGCACGCTGTTCCAGGCGGTGTACCAGATCCTCAAAGTGGTCAAGGTGCCGGTCTATGTGGTGATCGTCGACGAGGGCGCCACCCCGGCGGACACCGTCAATAACGTGATCGGCGGCGACGAGCCGGTGACCGGTCGCAAGCTGGGCCTGGCCGCGCTGGCCAGTGTGCCGGAAGACCTGACCATCATCGGCGCGCCGGGCTTTACCGGTACCAAGGCCGTGGCCGGTGAGTTCGCTGCGTTCGGCAAGCGCATCAAGGCCCGTGTGGTGCTGGATGGCAAAGACGTCAGCGTCGCCGATCAAGTGAAGTACAGCGGCGAACTGGGCGGTGCCGACCTCGGCTTCGACCGTTGCCTGCTGGTGCACAACCTGCCTTCGGTGTACTCCAGGGCGGCGAAGAAAAACGTATTCCTGTCGCCGTCGTCCCTGGCCATCGCCGCGTTGGCCAAGGTCAAACAGTGGGAAAGCCCGGGCAATCAGGTGACGTTCGCCGAGGACGTTTCTCGCGTGGTCGAGTACAACATCCTCGACACTTCCACCGAAGGCGACCTGCTCAACCGCTACGGCGTGAGCTACTACGCCCGCACCATCCTTGGCGGCTTCTCGCTGCTGGGCAACCGGTCCATCACCGGCAAGTTCATCAGCTACGTGGGCCTGGAAGACGCCATCAGCCGCAAGCTGGTCAAGGCCGGCCAGAAAGCCATGGCCAAGAACCTCACCAAGTCCTTCATGGATCAGGAGGTCAAGCGCATCAACGACTGGCTGCAAACCCTGGTCGCCGACGAAACCATTCCCGGTGGCAGCGTGTACCTGCACCCGGAACTCAACAGTGTCGAGAAGTACAAGAACGGCACCTGGTACATCGTCATCGACTACGGCCGCTACGCGCCGAACGAACACATGATTTATCAACTCAATGCCCGCGATGAAATCATCGAGCAGTTCCTGGAGGACGTTCTCTAATGTTTACCAACCGTGTAAGACAGGCCATTGCGGCCACCCTGCAAGGCCTGCCGTTGTCCGCGACGGTGGAAGAGTTCACCCCGCCGAAGATCGAGTTCGAGATGGAAGCCATGTCCGGTGGCCGCTTCATCGCCGAAGAAATGGCCAAGAACGGCAAGGTGCTGGGTGCCAAGCTGGTGCTGCAAGGCGCCGGCCCGGAAGTGATGCTGGCCCTGGGCGTGCGCCTGGGGGACGACATCCTGCTCAATGTGCGTGAAGCCGGCCAGGACCAGGACGGCAAGACCTATTTCACCTACCACACCGTCGGCGGCAAGCTCAAATCCCTGGAGGAGGCGAAGCTGAAGATGGGTGACAAGGCCACCACCACCCTGGAGCTGTCCTGCCGCACCTACAACCGCCTGGAAAACGGCATCCCGGTAATCGACATCGACGTGCGCACCCAGAAGTTCGTGCTCAACGGCGTGGACATCCTCGGCGATGCCCGCCGTGCGGTGCTGATGCCTTAAAGACCCCGTGATCTGAGGTGGGCACTGTCAATGTGGGAGCTGGCTTGCCTGCGATACAGGCGACCCGGTTTATCCGCTGCACCGCAGTGATGCCTTCGCGGGCAATCCCGGCTCCCACATTGACCGCGCTCCTCTTTGTATCTGCGTTTTCTTCAACAGTTGTTGACCAAGGAATTGCCCTATGGCCTGGATGCCACCCCTGCATGTCCTGCTGTCTTCGATCACCGCCGATACCGGCGCGAAGATCGAGCAGGTTCAGCTCAAACCGCTGTACTACGCCGCGCAGAAAGATGCGCTGGCCCGGGCCGGTGACGACGAGGACGATCAGTTCTTCGAACTGGCGAAACTCGCCACCGGCCTGTCGGAAAACGAACTCGACCAGCTCAAGCGTCCGGATTACGTGAGCATTGCCCAGTACGTACACGAGATGTCGACGCGTCCTGCGTCGTTCTTCCGTGGCGAACCCGAAGATGCCTCGGCCGATGCGCCGGTCAAGCTGCTGCTGCCCCTGGAGGCCGCCGGTCGTAGCCACGCCGAACTGCCCCTGGAAATGCCCGCCCTGCGTGCCACCAAGGTGATGAAAAAACTCGCCAGCGACAAGGACCGTGCCGAGTTCATCACCGCCCATTGCACCGGCCTGATGATCCCCGACCTGGCCCAACTCACGGTGCCCGACTGGACCGAGTTGCAGGTGCGCATCAACGATTTTTTAAATCAACCGGCGGCCTTCTTTCGCAACGCGACATCGACGTAATCCTCGATGTGGTACCGCTGGTTTATTCGGTCAATGAGGCGGAAATCCTGGAGTGGGATGCCGCCAAAGCCTTGCGCCGCTACGACATCGCGATCACTCGCCTTGGCGTCAAACAGGAGTAGAGCGGTATGCAAATCAATTATTCGCTGGCGTCGGCCGGGCTGACGTACAGCGCAAGCGTCACGGATGACGCGCGGCCTCAGCCGCAAAACCTTGTCGGGCCGTCACCGCTGGATGCCGTACAACAGCCCTTTTCACGCCTGGGCCTGGCGTTGGCCAACGCGGGCGTGGTGATCAATCGCCTAGTCATGGAGCAGGTGCTGCTCAGGGAAACCCTTGAGACGTTCAACGCTTCGTTGCTCAAGAGCCTGGAAGTGCGGCAGACGGTTGACGGCAGCGCCACCGAGAAAAAGACCTCTACGGAACCGGCTTCGACCCAGGCGCGCCGGGAAGCTTATGAGGCGAGTACGACGCGCCTTTCCACCGCTGTCGATAAAGCCCAGGCGCCGGTGGTGGATACCTCGCTGATGCTCCTCACCGACATTGTCGATGGCCTGACGGCGTTGGCCGAAGCGCTGCCGAAAACCACCGCCGCGTTGAGTCTGGCGGGTGCGGCGCTGGCGCCGTTGGTCTCTGGAGTTTTTGGCGCGGTCACGGACAAACTGTACGAAAAGGCCGCCGAGAAAATCCTCGGCGGTGGCGCTTCACCGGCCAGTTCTGGCGCGGGAAAGACGGGCGAAAGCACATCCACCCCAACCAAACCGGGTAAAACCAAAGGCGCCTCGATCAAACCAGGGCGCCAGGGTTTGTTCGGCCAGGTGGCCAAGGTGGGCAGCGCGGTTGAGAAAGCGGCATTGCCGCTGATGCTGGTGGGCGCAAGTGTCGACATTGGCCGTGGGCTGGCGTCGGGCGACATGAAGGCGGTCGGCACCGGAGTGGCTTCGGCCGGCGGTGCGGTGGCCGGTGGTTACGCCGGCAGTGCCATTGGCGGGTTCGTTGGCGCCAGGATTGGCGGCATCGCCGGGGCCGCGCTCGGCTCGATCATTCCGGGCGCCGGTACCCTGTTGGGCGGCGTGCTGGGCAGCGTGGCGGGGAACCTGCTGGGCAAGGCCGTCGGAGGCGTCGTGGGCAATTTTGTCGGCAGCGACCTCGGCGGATGGCTGAGCGAAAAAGTCATGGGCCCTGCGGACCGCCTGCCCCCGCCGGCTGACGTCAGCAAAAACCTCGGCGCTGTCCAGGCGGCCAATCAAGCACTCACCTTCGCTCCGCAAATCACCATCAACGCGCCTGAACAAGCCAGCAATCAAGAGCTGGCCACCCTGGTGGTGCAGCAGATCGAAGCGCAGTTCACGCCGCTGTCGATGGGTGATCTCTTGGGCGCGCGCAGCGGCGCCGCTTTGAATGATGGGAGGGTCTGATGCGACAACAAATGGTATTGGGCAATTTCATTTTCGGACTGGCCCGCGACTTTGCCTATGACACGCTCGCGCGCAATTCGGATGGCGGCTGGACCAGCCTGGACATCATCGCCAGCAAACCGCAATCGCGGCAGTCCGGGCAAAAGTCGGAAACCCTGACGTTCACCGGCAAAGCCATGTACGCCACCGGCATGCAACGGCTCGACGAGCTGCGTGCCTTGCAGGCCGAGCGCCGACCGTTGCCGTTGGTCGACGGTATCGGTCGCAACTGGGGCCTGTGGCGCATCAATACGATTGCCGAGAATCAGAGCGGCGTGATCGATGACGGCACGGCCATGCTTATCGGCTGGACACTCACCCTGGAGGAGTTCGTCAATGCGTAGAGCACGAAGCATTGCCGGTGATTCGGTCAACCTGCTGCTGTACCGCGAGCTGGGCCGTTGTGACGATGCCGCAGAAGAGATGCTCTGGCGCTTGAATCCCGCGTTGGCCGAGCAGGGCCCGGTCTTGCCGGCGGGCGTCTGGGTGAATGTGCCTGAAGTACCGTCGCAGCCGGCCGCTGCGCGCCCTGTCACCGCCTGGGATTAAGGAGGCGTCATGCCCTTGGGATTTACGCCGAGCGTGGAGTTTTACGGCGCCAATGCGGCGCTGCTCAATCAGCGGGTGATGACCTGGACCCATACCGACGCCGCCGGCATCGAGTCTGACCGGCTGGAGTTGACGATCAATACCGAAGGGCTGGACGGGCTGCCGAGCCTGGGCGGCAAGATCGGCCTGAGGGTCGGTTATCGCGAGTCCGGGCTGGTGGAAAAGGGCGAGTTCGTGGTGACGCAACGCACGCCAGTGCTGTTTCCCATGCGCCTGCACATCGTGGCGTCTGCTGCGCCGTTCAGTGTGTCGGACGTCAGCGGCTATCGTCAGCGACGCTCGGTCAGCCATGGCGCCACGACGCTGGGCGCGCTGTTTCGCCAGCTGGTGACGCGCCATGGTTTTTCGCCCCGTGTGGCGCCGGCTCTGGAAGGGATTGCGATTACCCATATCGACCAGTCCAACGAAACCGACATGGGCTTTCTCACCCGGCTCGCGGCGCGCTACCGCGCCGTGTGCAAGCCGATCGACAACCTGTACGTGCTGGCCCAGAGCGGGCAAGTCAAGTCGTTGTCCGGCCAGCAACTGCCCGATGTCACGCTGTCGGTCACCCAGGACAACCGCCCGGGCAGCCAGGCGTTCATCACGGCCAAGATCGACGAAAAGGCCCGCTCGAAATACCGCGGCTGTCGGGTCTACTGGTGGGACAACACCCGCTGTAGCGAACGGATGGTGCAGGTCGGCAGCGCGCCGTTCAAGACCTTGCGCCAACGCTGCCAGAACGAAACCGAAGCCCGGGCCGTGGCCGAAGGCGAGCTGCGCCGTGTCGGCCAGCAAGCGCTGACGCTGGTCATCGAATGCCCAGGCAACCCGCAACTCTGCGCCGAAGGCCTGGTGCTGCTGGACGAGTCCTGGCCGGCGTACATGCGTGGGCGCTGGTCGATCGACAAGGTGATCCACACCCACGATGAGAAAGGCTATCGCAGCTCGGTCACGGCGCTGGGGCTGGCCCATTAGCCATCCCCCGTCCTGCCAATCGGCCGGTGCGTTGTCTTGGTTGTCGTCGGTCATGTTGTGACATGTTTTATTTCGAGACGTGAAGAACCATGGTTATAACGCTTTCTCAACTGATCCAGATTTTGCCTGGCGCCCGCTTCAGAGCGGGCTTTTTTTTGCCCGTATTGAACGTGGCAATGTCCAGGTTCGAGGTTGATCAGCCAAAACGCATCGCTGCCTTCCTCGCCCAAATCGGCCACGAATCCGGCGAGTTGCGCTACGTACGTGAACTGGGCAGCGATCAATACCTCAGCAAATATGACACCGGCGCTCTTGCTGCCCGTCTGGGCAACACGCCCGAAGCGGATGGCGATGGTCAGCGGTATCGGGGCAGGGGGCTGATCCAGATTACCGGGCGGCGCAACTACCTGGCGTGCAGCCGGGCGTTGTTCGGTGATGATCGGCTGTTGCGACAACCGGAATTGCTGGAGCAACCGCAATGGGCCTGTGAGTCCGCTGCGTGGTTCTGGCAGAGCAATGGCCTCAACGAACTGGCCGACAAAGACCAGTTCACCACTATCACTCGGCGGATCAATGGTGGCCTCAATGGGCTGGATCATCGTTTGCAACTGTGGGCGCGAGCCAGGGAGGTGCTATGCGTGCCCGTCTGATCGGGCTGGTTGTGTTGCTGGTGGTGACGGCAGGTGGGGTGTGCCTGCCAGGCCTATGTGCAAGCCATCACCCGTTAGCGTTTTGACGCACGTTGCAACTTGCATGGCCGATTGGCTCCTGTAGGGTAGGCGAACCCCCGCCCATTCCCGGAGACGACCGTGAAGGAAATCACTCAACTGGCTGCCGAACTGGGTCGCCGCTTGCAGGTGCTCAATGCCCACGTCACCACTGCCGAGTCCTGCACCGGCGGTGGCATTGCCGAAGCGATTACGCGCATCCCGGGCAGTTCGGCCTGGTTCGAGGCTGGGTATGTCACCTATTCCAACCGACAGAAGACCCGGCAGTTGAATGTGCCGGAAGCGTTGTTTCCCAAAGTCGGCGCGGTGAGCCAGGAGGTGGTGGAGGCCATGGTCCGTGGCGCCCAGGAGAAAAGCCTGGCGCGTTTCGCCGTGGCGGTCAGCGGTGTGGCGGGGCCGGACGGCGGCTCGCCGGACAAACCGGTGGGCACGGTATGGCTGGCGTTTGGCGTGGGTGATGAGGTCACGGCCGAACGCCAGCACTTCTCCGGCAACCGCGACGAGGTCCGCCGACAAACGGTAAAGGCCGCGCTAGAGGGCTTGTTGCGACGAGCTGCAGCAGAAATAGAAAATCAGGGGTAGGCGATCCCCGATCTTTGTGGAACAATACTGTCTACTTATACAGGTGTTGGCCGTCAGGCCTTATTGATTACGTGAGGACTTTAATGGACGACAACAAGAAGAAAGCCTTGGCTGCGGCCCTGGGTCAGATCGAACGTCAATTCGGCAAGGGTGCCGTAATGCGTATGGGCGATCACGACCGTCAGGCGATCCCGGCCATTTCCACGGGCTCTCTGGGTCTGGACATCGCGCTCGGCATTGGCGGCCTGCCAAAAGGCCGTATCGTTGAAATCTACGGTCCTGAATCTTCCGGTAAAACCACCCTGACCCTGTCGGTGATCGCCCAGGCGCAAAAAATGGGCGCCACCTGTGCGTTCGTCGACGCCGAGCACGCCCTGGACCCTGAGTACGCCGGCAAGCTGGGCGTCAACGTTGACGACCTGCTGGTTTCCCAGCCGGACACCGGTGAGCAGGCCCTGGAAATCACCGACATGCTGGTGCGCTCCAACGCCATCGACGTGATCGTGGTCGACTCCGTGGCTGCCCTGGTACCCAAGGCTGAAATCGAAGGCGAAATGGGCGACATGCACGTGGGCCTGCAAGCCCGTCTGATGTCCCAGGCGCTGCGTAAAATCACCGGTAACATCAAGAACGCCAACTGCCTGGTGATCTTCATCAACCAGATCCGTATGAAGATCGGCGTGATGTTCGGCAGCCCTGAAACCACCACCGGTGGTAACGCGCTGAAATTCTACGCGTCGGTCCGTCTGGATATCCGCCGTACCGGCGCGGTGAAGGAAGGCGACGAGGTGGTGGGTAGCGAAACCCGCGTCAAGATCGTCAAGAACAAGGTGGCGCCACCTTTCCGTCAGGCTGAGTTCCAGATCCTCTACGGCAAGGGTATTTACCTGAATGGCGAGATGATCGACCTGGGTGTGCTGCACGGTTTCGTCGAGAAGTCCGGCGCCTGGTACGCCTACAACGGCAGCAAGATCGGTCAGGGCAAGGCCAACTCGGCCAAGTTCCTGCAGGACAATCCGGAAGTTGCAGCCGCCCTTGAGAAGCAGATTCGCGACAAGCTGTTGTCCGCAGCGCCGGATGTGAAAGCCGCTGCCAACCGCGAGCCGGTTGAAGAAATGGAAGAAGAAGTCGATACCGACATCTGAACCCAGCGATGACAGTTGTACTGGATACACTCGTCGCCGTTCGGCGCACTGCCATGGACCTGCTCGCTCGCCGTGAGCATGGTCGAGTCGAGCTGACGCGTAAATTGCGTCAGCGCGGCGCAGAACCCGAGATGATCGAGACAGCCCTTGATCGCTTGACGGAAGAGGGGCTGTTATCGGAAGCCCGTTACCTCGAAAGTTTTGTCTCCTATCGAGCCCGTTCCGGCTATGGTCCGGCACGGATTCGCGAGGAATTGAGCCAGCGTGGCCTGCAACGCGCTGATATTGACCTTGCCCTACGTGAGTGTGGTATCAGCTGGCAAGCGCAGTTGGAAGACACCTGGCGCCGCAAGTTTTCGGGGCATCTGCCCATTGATGCCAAGGAGCGAGCCAAACAGGGGCGCTTCCTGAGCTATCGCGGATTCTCGATGGACATGATCAGCCGCTTATTGAGTGGCCGTGATCTGGACGACTGAGCATAGGCTGTTGTGGTGAGCGGGCTTGTCGAATCGTCGCACCGCCCGCGCTGGGCTGCACAGCAGCCCCAATCGCCCCACGGTTTAAATCGGAAGTATTCAAAGCATCCAAGGGCCCACTATGAAAATAGTGGGCCCTTTTTTTTCGTCTGCAAAAAATCAAGCCGGTTGTGGCGCCACCCGCTGCTGCGTCTTCCCCTGCGCCTGTGCCCAGTTTTCCGGCAAGTTGATGTAGTCCACCAACTCCCGCAACCGCCCCTGGTCGCGCCCATTGAAATTGAACACCAGGCGCGTCAAATGGCTGAACTTTGCTTCGTCATGTTCTTCGTCGGTATACGCGAGCTGCTGGAATTCCCCACTCAGTCGCAGGCTGGCGAACTCGTTCTGCAAGTGAGCCAGCGCCCGCTCACTGAGTGGATGGTTCATGCGCACGACAAACTCACGCTTGAGCCAGCGGGTAGAGTGGAAGTTGGCATAAAACTGATTGATTTCCTCCACGGCCTCTTCTGCGCTGTGCACCAGTCGCACGAGTTTGAGGTCGGTCGGCAAGATATAGCGATTGGCTTCCAGTTGGCTGCGGATAAAGTCCAGGGCGCCTTGCCAGAACCCACCACCTGGTGCGTCCAGCAACACCACCGGCACCAGCGGGCTCTTGCCGGTCTGGATCAGGGTCAATACTTCCAGCGCTTCATCCAGGGTGCCAAAACCGCCGGGGCACAGCACCAGTGCATCAGCCTCTTTGACGAAGAACAGCTTGCGGGTAAAGAAAAAGTGGAATGACAGCAGGTTGTCGGTGCCATCGATGGTCGGGTTGGCGTGTTGTTCAAACGGCAATGTGATATTGAAACCCAGGCTGTGCGCCAGGCCAGCACCTTCGTGTGCCGCTGCCATGATGCCGCCGCCGCCGCCGGTGATCACCATCAAGTCCGATTTTGCCAGCAGTGCGCCGACTTCCCGGGCCAAGGCATACAGTGGGCTTTCCACCGGGGTGCGTGCCGAGCCGAACACCGTCACCTTGCGTCGTCCCTTGAACTGTTCGAGCACGCGGAAGGCGTTGTCCAGTTCGCGGACGGCTTGCAGGGTGATCTTGGCATTCCAGCGGTTGCGGTCGTCCTGGGCCATGCGCAACACGGTGAGGATCATGTCGCGGTACAGAGG
Organism: Pseudomonas sp. SDO5271_S396; assembly: GCF_054071795.1. NCBI lineage: Bacteria > Pseudomonadati > Pseudomonadota > Gammaproteobacteria > Pseudomonadales > Pseudomonadaceae > Pseudomonas > Pseudomonas sp. SDO5271_S396. Next base: position 103,630 of record NZ_JBSVWB010000005.1, on the reverse strand, counting down.
GATATTCGGGCTGTTGGGCGCGATCAGCTGGAGTTGTGCGTCGACCTGCTGCGTGAGGTCGGTCCCGTTTTCTTCAAAATGCCGAAGCAGGCTGTCATTCGGTTCGTAAGGCATTCAACTTCTCCTTCTTCACAGAACCCGGGGCCACGGCGAAAAATTCGTCCGGGGCCACGACACAGCTTGTGTCGCTGCATGCCGCTGGCATTGCACGGTATTCGCCAGGCGGCAAACGGGCTCTGTATGTTCCTTGTGATTTGGAAACCTTTGCACTGCACGTTGCAGGAGGGCAACCCTCTTTTGCCCTGAAAATGTTACAGAACGGTGTAGAAACCATTGTGAACGGGCGGCTGGAATGACTCGATCATGGGCTGAAAAACCCTTGGCTGGCAACCGCTTATTGATCATTCACCACGGAGTTTAGCGGCTGCCTGGCAATCGGTAGCGGGGGAGTTGCGCGCTACGGGACAGCAGCGCGCGAGGGGAGACGGGAAGGCTTACTTTTTCTTCTTCGCAGCAGCCGGTGCCGGGCAATCGGCTTCCACGAACTTGACCGACGCCACCGGGCGGTTGGTCTTGTTCTCGGTGATTTCGTAGCGCATCACGGCGCCTTTGGCCATCAGTTCGCGATAGCCCTTGTTCAGGCACACGCTTTGGCCCAACTGGAAATACACCGCCTTGGGGTTGGCGCGCATCTGTTCGGCACGGTCCGGCATGACGCTCAGGTGATCGATCAGTTGCATGCCCTCGACGGTATAGGCCACTTCCAGGGTTTTTTCGTCGATTTCCCGGGGCAGGTCCTTGTTGCTTTCAGCTGCGACGCTTTGCAGCTTGCGGTTCATTTGGACCTCCAGCAGCGAGGCCGCCTGGGCGCCCACGGGCACTACCAGCGCAAGGGCGATGGAGGGGGCGGCAAGGCGCAGCATGGAACGCAACATGAAACTCTCCTGATTCGGGTACTGGTGCATAGACCAGCCACTGCGCTGGGCGTTCAGTGGCGCGCAATTATAGGTGACCGTTCGCCACTACAGCCAGGCGTATCGCTGGTAAACTGCGGCCACTTCAGTCTTGCCCCGAGTTTTCACTGTGCCGATTTACCCGTCCCGGCGGCGTCACCCATGAGCCACGCTGTTTCCCGCCTGCGCACCCAGCGCCTGGCCCGCGCTGTACGGCCGTTTCTCAATCGGGGTTCCCGTGCCGAGCGCTGTCCCGGCTGCCGGGTTATCCCGCAATACTGCCTGTGCGCCTGGCGGCCCAAGGTGGTGGCCCAATCCGCCATGTGTCTGTTGATGCATGATGTCGAGCCGATGAAGCCCAGCAACACCGGCTGGCTGATTGCCGATGTGATTGAGGACACGACGGCCTTTACCTGGTCACGCACGGAAGTCGACCCGGATTTGCTCACCCTGCTGGCCGATCCGCAGTGGCAACCCTACATCGTGTTTCCTGGTGAATTCGTCGCTCCCGAGCGTGTTGTCAGTGAAGTCAGGGTCGAGGAGGGCAAGCGCCCGCTGTTTATCCTGCTGGATGGCACCTGGAGCGAAGCACGCAAGATGTTCCGCAAGAGCCCGTACCTGGAACACTTGCCGGTGTTGAGCCTGGCGTCGGAACAGTTGTCACGCTACAAACTGCGCCGTTCCAAGCGCGATGATCATTTCTGCACGGCCGAAGTCGCAGCGCTGTGCCTGGAACTGGCCGACGACAATGCCGCCAGTGAAGTACTCGACGCCTATCTGGATGTGTTCAGCAGCCATTATCTGGCTGCCAAGTTTCAGTTGCCCCTGGACCCGACGGACAGTGTTCACACGCGCCTTGCGCCCTATGTCCCGACGCCATGACCAGACGACGTTTGCATGATGGCACCCCGCACCCGTAACCCGCTAAAATGCCTGCGGGCGTAGAGCTTGACCCCCCAGACTACGCTGGGCATGCTGGGCGCCGATCAGGGCTCCCATAAAAAACAGGATCATTTAATCAATGGCCACATACGAAATCCTGATAGCCGATGACCACCCGCTGTTTCGCAGTGCACTGCACCAGGCTGTGACCCTGGGGTTGGGTTCGGACGTGCGCCTGGTTGAAGTGGCCAGCATTGCCGAACTGGAAGCGCGCCTGACCGAGAAGTCCGACTGGGACCTGGTGCTGCTCGACCTGAATATGCCCGGCGCCTATGGGTTTTCCGGTCTGGTGCTGTTGCGTGGGCAGTACCCGCAGATCCCCGTGGTGATGGTCTCAGCCCAGGAAGAAGCCGATGTGGTGGTGCGCTCCAAGGAGTTTGGCGCCAGCGGTTTCATTCCCAAGTCCAGCACCATGGACGAGATCCAGAAAGCCGTGCGCACGGTGCTGGACGGCGAAGTGTCCTGGCCGCCCCAGGCATTCGAGCACATCAACGTGTCCGACGAGGCCAAGGCCGCCCGTGATGGCCTCGCCAGCCTCACCCCCCAGCAATTTCGCGTGCTGACCATGGTCTGCGAAGGGTTGCTGAACAAGCAGATCGCCTACGAGTTGAACGTGTCCGAAGCCACCATCAAGGCCCACGTCACGGCGATTTTCCGCAAGCTGGGCGTGCGTACCCGGACCCAGGCGGCGTTGCTTTTGCAACAACTTGAGTCAATTTCGCAGCATTGAGTTGTCACCGCTTCACGCTTTTTTGACTTGGCGTGATCTAGTTTCCCCACTTCTTTGGTTCAGTTGCCTACGTCTATGTCACCTTTCAAGGGTCAAACCGGTATCAAGCGGATCTTCAATGCGGGGGGCTATTCCCTGGATGGCCTGCGCGCGGCCTTCACGGGCGAGGCGGCTTTCCGTCAGTTGGTGCTGCTCAACGTGATCCTGATTCCGCTGAGCTTTTTCCTGCACGTCAGCCGTGTGGAGCGCGCGCTGCTGATCGCCGTGTGCCTGCTGGCCTTGATCGTCGAACTGCTCAACTCGGCGGTGGAGGCGGCGATCGACCGTATCTCCCTGGACCGTCATCCGTTGTCGAAAAACGCCAAGGACATGGGCAGTGCCGCGCAATTCGTGGCGCTCACCATGATCACCCTGGTGTGGGCCGTGATTCTGATCTGAGGTCAGGCAATGCTCGGCAGCACGATCTCGTCGCTGCGCTGAACCCCGGCGGTAAAGGCGCGGCACAGGTCCAGAAACTCGCGCATCGCTGACGTCTGGTATTTCTGTTTATGCCAGATGAAATAAAACTGCCGGGACAGGTCCAGATCCGGTGTTTCCACCGGCACCAGGCTGCCACGTCGAAACGCGTCGCGCAGTGCCAGTCGGGAAATGCAGCCAATCCCCAGGCCTGACTCGACTGCCCGTTTGATCGCCTCGGTGTGTTCCAGCTCAAGACGGATATTCAGCGCGCTGCGATGATGACGCATTGCCTGGTCGAAGGTCAGACGCGTGCCCGAACCCTGCTCCCGCAGGATCCACGCCTCATGGGTCAGTTCCTCCAGGGTGGCCACGCCACACTTGGCCAAGTGATGCTGGGGCGCGCAAAACACCACCAGTTCGTCTTCGACCCAGGTTTTGACCTCGATGTCCGGGTGGCTGCAGTCGCCTTCGATTAGACCCAAGTCAATTTCGTAATGGGCCACCTGATGCACGATATGGGCAGTGTTCTGCACATGCAGCTTCACCTGGCTCTCGGGGTGTTGCTGCATGAAGCTGCCGATCAACAGCGTGGCCAGGTAGTTGCCGATGGTCAGGGTAGCGCCGACTGCCAGGGAGCCGAAGCCTGACTTGCCGTTGAGCAGGTCCTCGATCTCCTTGGCCTGGTCCAGCAGCGCTACCGCCTGAGGTAACAGCTGATGGCCGAGGGCGTTGAGGCTCAGGCGTTTACCCGCGCGGTCGAATAATTGACAGCTGGATTGACGCTCCAGCTCGGTGATCGAGGTGCTGGCGGCAGATTGAGATAAGGCCAGAAGACCCGCAGCGCGGGAGACGCTTTCCTGCTGGGCAACGGCGACGAACACTTGAAGTTGACGGAGAGTAAATCGCATATCGATATAACCGATAACCCTTATCTTAATAATCCAGTTAACAGATATTGTCGCCGCCATTAGAATGCTGTGCAATTGCGCATCCCATCTTTGGCGCAGACCCATTTCCAGGAGTCCCCCGTACATGAGCAACATGAACCACGAGCGTGTCCTCAGTGTTCATCACTGGAACGACACTCTGTTCAGCTTCAAGTGCACCCGCGATCCGGGCCTGCGCTTCGAGAACGGTCAGTTCGTGATGATCGGCCTGCAACAGCCCAATGGCCGCCCACTCATGCGTGCTTACTCCATTGCCAGCCCGAACTGGGAAGAGCATCTGGAGTTCTTCAGCATCAAGGTCCCCGATGGCCCGTTGACTTCCCAATTGCAGCACTTGAAGGAAGGCGACGAGATCATCATCAGCAAAAAGCCGACAGGCACCCTGGTGCTTGACGATCTGAAGCCGGGCAAACACCTCTACCTGCTCAGCACCGGTACTGGCCTGGCGCCGTTCATGAGTGTGATCCAGGACCCGGAAACCTACGAGCGCTTCGAAAAGGTGATCCTGTGCCACGGCGTGCGTTACGTCAACGAAGTCGCCTATCGCGAGTTCATCACCGAGCACCTGCCGCAGAACGAGTTCTTCGGCGAGGCCCTGCGTGACAAGTTGATCTACTACCCGACCGTGACCCGCGAGCCGTTCGAAAACGAAGGCCGCCTGACCGACCTGATGCGCAGCGGCAAGCTGTTCAGCGACATCGGCCTGCCACCGATCAACCCCGAGGACGACCGCGCCATGCTGTGCGGCAGCCCGAGCATGCTGGACGAAACCAGCGAAGTGCTGAACAGCTTCGGTCTGAAAGTTTCGCCACGGATGCGTGAGCCGGGCGATTACCTGATCGAACGTGCGTTCGTCGAGAAGTAAACACCGCTACAAAAAATTGTGGGAGCTGGCTTGCCTGCGATAGCATCACTGGGGCGTGACTGACACACCGCGGTGCCTGCATCGCGGGCAAGCCCGGCTCCCACACAAGCCAGCCCACATTTTGGTTCCCGGTTTATTTAGCCGGCCACCAGCACTTCCAGCACACAAATCACCCCAGCCTCGGGATAGTGCCAGCGCACGTCCACATCCCAGAACTGCGCACCGTACTCGCGCTCCGGCCCAGGCGTCTGATACGCCGGCCGCGGGTCCTGCGCCAGGCACTGATCGATCAACTCCACCAGCGGTTCGCCAAGGCGTTGAGCGTGGCCTTGTGCCTGTTGCAGCGCGGTCTTAAGCCACTGCACGGGAATCAACGGCGGTGCGCCACTGGCCATCTCGTTGGTGGCGGTGTCGATGATGTCGGCATAAGGCACGTAGGGCTTGATATCCAGGACCGGCGTGCCGTCCAGCAGATCGATCCCGGAAATCCACAGCCGTCCCGGCTCGACCTTGTCCAGTTTGACCACTGACTGGCCAATGCCATTGGGTCGGTGGGTCGCACGGGTGGCGAAAACCCCCATGGAGGTGTTGCCGCCCAGGCGCGGCGGTCGCACCTTCAGGCGGGGCTTGCCCTCGAGGGCCTGGTGGAACAGAAACAACAGCCACACGTGGCTGACCTGCTCCAGGCCCTGTACCGCCTCGCCGCTGTCGAACGGCGCGACCAGTTCCAGCACGCCGCGTGCCGCTGGCGCCAGCTGCGGTTGGCGTGGGATGGCGAATTTCTCCTTGAAGCAGGAGCGCACAAAGCCGACAGGGGAGACCGGGTAACTCATGGTTTACGCACGAACCCGCAGCGTCAGCCCCTTGAGGAAGTTACGCAGCAACTGGTCGCCGCACGGACGGTAGTTGGTGTGGCCAAACTTGCGGAACAGCGCGCTCAGTTCAGGCTTGGACACCGGAAATTCGGCGGCCTTGAGGATGGCGTGCATGTCGTCCTCCTTCAGTTCGAAGGCCACGCGCAGCTTCTTGAGGATGATGTTATTGGTCACCGGGGTTTCGATGGGCTGGGGCGGGCGGCTCTCGTCCTTGCCGCGTTTGAAAATCACCAGGCCGTCGAGAAAGTGCGCCATGACCTCGTCCGGGCAGAACACAAAGCCCTCTTCCTCTTCTTTCTTGAGGTAGTTGAGCAAGTCGTCCCGGGTCACGTCCTGGCCGCCGAGCTTGATGATCTCGACCATCTTGTTGTCGCTGATGTCGAGCATGTAGCGCACGCTGCGCAGTACGTCGTTGTGAATCATTGGGCAATCCTGGTATTCAACTGAGGGCACCGCGCAACGGTGTCGATGCCGAGAAAAGAGGGGCGGCTCAGAACTTCTCTTTGCCGGACAAGTAACGCCATTGACCCACCGGTACCTTGCCGATGGACACGCCGCCGATGCGGATACGACGAATGGCAACCACGTTCAGGCCCACCGCCTCACAGAACGCGGCAATCACACCTGGTGCCGGGTTCTTCAAGGCGAAGCGCAGGCGGTTTTCGTTCTGCCAGCTGGCTTTGACCGCCGGCAGTTCACGGCCTTTGTACGTCAGGCCATGGGCCAGGCGGTTGAGGCCGTGCTCGATCATGTCGCCGGACACCTCGACCACGTATTCCTGCTCGATCTTGGCGGCATCGGCGGTCAATTTGCGCAGAATCTTCCAGTCCTGGGTAAACACCAGCAGGCCGCTGGCCCTGGCTTGCAGGTCGGCGCTGGCGGTCAGGCGCAGAAAGTGGCCTTTGAGCGGGCGTTTGCCGAAGCGGTGTTCTTCGGACAGGGTGTCGGCGCTGATCGAGGCCATGGCCGTGTCGACATCCACGCCGGCCGGGGCGTGCAGCAGGATCGTCACCGGCTCCGGTGCGGTAGCCTTGGCATCCGGGTCCAGCTCGACCTTTTGGGTGGTGACCTTGAACTGGGGCTCGTCGACCACTTCACCGTCCACCGAGACCCAGCCGCCTTCGATAAACAGCTCAGCCTCCCGACGGGAGCAACCGACCAGTTCGATCAGGCGTTTGGAGAGGCGTATGGGGTCAGTCATGACAAGGGCCGTAACAAAAGGGGGCGGTTATTGTACCTGCCTGGCGCCGGTTAATCCCGGCTCCATTTCAATGCCGTGGTTTTTTGTGGGAGCTGGCTTGCCTGCAATGGCATCGCCTCGATACACCTGATATACCGAGTTGTTTGCATCGCAGGCAAGCCCGCTCCCACAGGTATTCGGTGTTTTGTCAGCCATGACTGATTTGCTGCTGGCGCAAGCGCATATGCAACAACGGATAGGGCTGCCCCAGGCCATCATGCTCCGTGCGCCCGACCACCTCGAATCCCTGTTTGAAGTAAAACCCCAGCGCCTGGGGGTTCTGCTCGTTCACGTCCAGCTCATCGGCGTTCAAATGCTCGATCGCGTACGTCAGCAATTGTCGGCCCAAGCCTTCGCCCCGATGCTGCGGGTCAATAAACAGCATCTCGACCTTGCCCGCCGCTACCCCGGCAAACCCGGTGATGTGCTGGCGCGCGTCTTTGGTACAGATCAGCATCACTGCGTCCAGGTAGCGGGTCAGCACCAGGTTTTTCAGCAATACGATGTAGCTGTCCGGCAAAAAGTCGTGGGTGGCCCGCACCGAAGCCTCCCAGATGCGCGCAAGGTCCGCGAAGTCACTGGTTTTAGGTGTGTGGATAACCGAATGCTGACGCATGCCGCTGCCCCTCGCCGATGATTGGCGCCAATGGGCAAAACGATAGACGTAAAAAAGCCCCGCATCTTGTCCAGAGGCGGGGCTTTTTCAATTTTTTACACTCAGTCGATTGTTCCCGCGCTCCGCGTGGGAATACATCCCGTGACGCTGTGCGTCACATCCTGGTTCAGTCGCGTTTTTCAGCCCACAGGTCGTATTCGTCGGCATCGGTCACGGTGCACCACACCTTGTCACCCGGCTTCAAGCCGCTGGCATCGTCGATGAACACGTTACCGTCGATCTCCGGCGCATCGAAGAAGCAACGGCCAACGGCGCCTTGCTCGTCGACTTCGTCGATCAGCACTTCGATTTCCTTGCCGATGCGCAATTGCAGGCGCGCGGAACTGATGGCCTGTTGATGCGCCATGAAGCGCTCCCAACGGTCCTGCTTGACGTCGTCCGGCACCACTTCCAGGTCGAGCAGGTTGGCCGGGGCGCCTTCAACCGGGGAGTACTGGAAGCAGCCGACGCGGTCCAGCTGGGCTTCGGTCAGCCAGTCCAGCAGGTACTGGAAGTCTTCTTCGGTTTCGCCGGGGAAGCCGACGATGAAGGTCGAGCGGATGATCAGTTCAGGGCAGATTTCGCGCCAGTTCTTGATGCGCGCCAGGGTTTTGTCTTCGAAGGCCGGGCGTTTCATCGCCTTCAATACTTTAGGGCTGGCGTGCTGGAACGGGATGTCCAGGTACGGCAGGATCTTGCCGGCGGCCATCAGCGGGATCAGTTCGTCTACGTGCGGGTACGGGTAAACGTAGTGCAGGCGCACCCATACGCCCAGGCTGCTCAAGGCTTCGCAGAGTTCGGTCATGCGGGTTTTCACCGGCGCGCCGTTCCAGAAACCGGTGCGGTATTTCACGTCGACGCCGTAGGCGCTGGTGTCCTGGGAGATCACCAACAGCTCTTTCACGCCGGATTTCACCAGACGCTGGGCCTCGTCCAGTACATCGCCCACCGGGCGGCTCACCAATTTACCGCGCATCGACGGGATGATGCAGAAGCTGCAGCTGTGGTTGCAGCCTTCGGAAATCTTCAGGTACGCGTAGTGGCGCGGCGTCAGCTTGATGCCTTGCGGCGGCACCAGGTCGATCAGCGGGTTATGGTCCTGCTTGGGCGGCACCACTTCGTGCACGGCGTTGACCACCTGCTCGTACTGCTGCGGACCGGTCACGGCCAGGACGCTTGGGTGCACATCGCGGATATTGCCTTCTTCCACGCCCATGCAGCCGGTCACGATGACCTTGCCGTTTTCCTTGATCGCTTCGCCGATCACTTCCAGGGACTCCGCCTTGGCCGAGTCGATGAAGCCACAGGTGTTGACCACTACCACGTCGGCGTCCTGATAAGTGGACACCACGTCATAACCTTCCATGCGCAGTTGGGTCAGGATGCGCTCGGAGTCGACCAGGGCCTTCGGGCAGCCCAGGGATACAAAGCCGACCTTTGGATTGGCCGTCGCGGGAGTGGTGGACATGTCTAACCTCGGTATTGAATGACGCCGCCGCCATGAAAGGCAGGGCAGCGGACGGGCGCTTGGCGCGCCTCTGATCAAAAAGTGCGCAATTCTAGCGACGGGCAGCGCACTTGACCAGCTTTATGCAGGGAAATACGACGAGTGCTGCGCTGGGTGATCCGCATCGCTCGTCCTGCGCGTTCAGGCCCGCAAGTCCTGCTCCGTGCGGTGCGATACCACTTTAGACATGCCCACGCCCAAGGCTTGAAGCACTTTCAGGAGAGTGGACAGTTTTGGATCGCCGCCAACGCCGATGGATCTGTAGAGATTTGCCCTGTTGAGCCCGGTGTTCTGCGACAGGCTAAGCATTCCGCCACGAGCCTCCGCCACTCGTCGAACGGCGACAAGGAAGGCATCTTCACCACCCGCTTCGTCGATCTCCTCAAGCGCAACAGATAGATACTCGAGGGCAAATGCCTCGTCGTCCCGGAGCATTTCAAGAACGCTATCTTCATGGGGGCGAGTACGAATGGTCATTTTTGCTGCACCTTATAGGACTTCCAGAGAGCTTTGGCTTGATTGATGTCGTTCTGCTGTTTGGCCTTTGAGCCACCACCCAACAGGAAAACAATTTTCCGATCCTGGACCGCGTAATACACGCGAAACCCGGGCCCGAAGTCGAGCTTCATCTCAAAGACGCCATCCCCCACTGGCTCTGTAACACCGAAGTGGCCGAGCGCCGCTCGGTCCACCCGGGTGGTGATTCTGGCTTTTGAACGGGTGTCATGCACGGTATCCAGCCAAGCCTGGTAGATATCCACGCCATTGACGGAAAGCATGTGCTTCACTTCGTACATGCGGAATGTACCTTAAAAGAGACAGGTCGATGATTGAGTTTCTATATCGACTGAGCCGGGCCGGAAATATACGGTCGGCCATAAATGCGATCAATGCAGGCAAAACAGCTCCAAAATGCCCTGACCTTTAATGACTGGCGGCTAAAAAGACGCCCGGATCACGTGATCAGCGAAATACGACGAGTGCTGCGCTATGCTTCGCGCCGTTGCACACAGGTAAAACCCCTGGGTCAATAAAACGTCTGTTACGAGAAGTAAAACAGCGCATGCTAGGGTCAGTTCAGCGCGCTGTTTATAAATGACCGCAGGTCAAAGGGCAGGAGTGGTTGATGGGTCACGCAAGTAGTCAGGCAGCAGGTGTCGAGCATTCCAATGCCAAACCGATTGGCATGCTGGTGGCGGCGGTCGGGGTGGTTTATGGCGATATCGGCACCAGCCCGCTCTACACCCTTAAAGAGGTGTTCACTGGCGGTTATGGGGTTCAGGTCAATCACGACGGCGTGCTGGGTATCCTCGCGCTGATCTTCTGGTCGCTGATCTGGGTGGTGTCGATCAAATACATGCTGTTCGTGTTGCGGGCCGACAACCAGGGCGAGGGCGGCATCATGGCCCTGACGGCGCTGGCGCGTCGGGCGGCAGGCGAGCGCAGGAAATTGCGCAGCTTCCTGGTGGTCTGCGGCTTGTGCGGGGCGGCGCTGTTCTACGGTGACAGCATGATCACCCCGGCGATTTCGGTGCTTTCGGCCATTGAGGGGTTGGAACTGGCATTCGATGGCCTGGAAAAATGGGTCGTGCCCATCGCACTGATCGTGCTGGTGGCCCTGTTCCTGATCCAGAAACACGGCACCGACCGCATCGGCAAGCTGTTCGGCCCGGTGATGGTCACCTGGTTCCTGGTACTGGGCGGCCTGGGCGTGTATGGCATCACCCTGCACCCTGAAGTGCTCAATGCCATGAACCCGATCTGGGCTGTGCGGTTTTTCGAGGCTCACCCGGGCATCGGCCTGGCGATCCTGGGCGCGGTGGTCCTGGCGCTGACCGGCGCCGAGGCGCTGTATGCCGACATGGGCCACTTCGGCCGTAAACCCATTGCCCGTGCCTGGTTCATCCTGGTGCTGCCGGCGCTGGTGCTCAACTACTTCGGCCAGGGCGCCATGTTGCTGGGCGATCCGGAAGCCGCGCGCAACCCGTTCTACCTGCTGGCGCCAAGCTGGGCGCTGATTCCGCTAGTGGTGCTGTCCACCCTGGCCACTGTGATCGCCTCCCAGGCAGTGATTTCCGGCGCGTTCTCGCTGACACGCCAGGCGATCCAGTTGGGTTACATCCCGCGCATGCACATTCAGCACACATCCAGTGCCGAACAGGGCCAGATCTACATCGGCGCGGTGAACTGGTCGTTGATGGTCGGCGTGATTCTGCTGGTGCTGGGTTTCGAGTCCTCCAACGCGCTGGCTTCGGCTTACGGCGTGGCGGTGACCGGCACCATGCTGATGACCACCATTCTGGTGTCGGCGGTGATGCTGCTGCTGTGGAAGTGGCCACCGGTGCTGGCCGTGCCGGTGCTGGTCTGCTGCCTGCTGGTGGATGGCCTGTATTTTGCCGCCAACGTGCCGAAGATCATTCAGGGCGGCGCCTTCCCGGTGCTGGCGGGGATCGTGCTGTTCGTGCTGATGACCACCTGGAAGCGCGGCAAGCAACTGCTGGTGGACCGTCTCGACGAGGGCGGTCTGCCGTTGCCGATCTTCATCGGCAGCATCCGCGTGCAGCCGCCGCATCGCGTGCAGGGCGCGGCGGTGTTCCTCACGGCCCGCCCGGATGCCGTGCCCCATGCGCTGCTGCACAACCTGTTGCACAACCAGGTGCTGCATGAGCAAGTGGTGCTGTTGACGGTGGTCTACGAGGACATTCCCCGCGTGCCGGTCACGCGGCGTTTCGAGGTGGATTCCTACGGCGAAGGTTTCTTCCGGGTGATCCTGCACTTCGGTTTTGCCGACGAACCGGACGTGCCCGAAGCCTTGAAGCTGTGCCATCTGGACGAGCTGGATTTCAGCCCGATGCGCACCACTTACTTCCTCAGCCGCGAAACCGTCATCGCTTCGCGCATCAAGGGCATGGCACGCTGGCGCGAAGCGCTGTTCGCGTTCATGTTGAAGAACGCCAACGGCAACCTGCGCTTCTTCAAGCTGCCGGTCAACCGCGTGATCGAGCTGGGTACCCAGGTCGAAATGTAATCCGTCGTTGTACGGGAGCCGGCAATCGGCTCCCGTTTTCCTTTCTGAACCCTGTGCATTTCGACGTTGTCGACTAGGCTCTAAGCACGAAACAGTGCCCATAGAACCCAGAAGAGGTGCGCCATGAGTCAGCTGCTCGAACCCTACACCCTCCGTGAATTGACCCTGCTCAACCGCATCGCGGTCTCACCGATGTGCCAGTACTCGGCGGTCGACGGTCTGGCCAATGACTGGCACCTTGTCCACCTGGGCAGCCGCGCCGTGGGCGGCGCAGGCCTGATCTTCACCGAAGCCATCGCTGTGACCGCCGACGGTCGTATTACCGCCCAGGACCTTGGTCTGTGGAACGACGCACAGATCGAACCCTTGCAGCGCATCACTCGATTTATCGCCGCCCAAGGCGCCGTGGCCGGCATTCAATTGGCCCACGCCGGGCGCAAGGCCAGCACCCATCGTCCCTGGATCGGCAAGCATGGCAGCGTCAAACCGGCAGACGGCGGCTGGGTGCCGGTGGGGCCGTCGCCCATTGCCTTCGACCCGACCTATACACAACCCAGGCAGTTGGATGAAGGGCAGATCCGTCAGGTAATCGATGATTTCGTCGCGGCGGCCAAACGCGCATTGACCGCCGGTTTCAAGGTGGTGGAAGTGCACGCTGCCCATGGCTACCTGTTGCACCAGTTCCTGTCGCCGATCAGCAATCAGCGTCAGGACCAATACGGTGGCTCGTTCGAGAACCGTATCCGCCTGGTACTGGACGTGACCCGGGCCGTACGCGAAGTCTGGCCTCGGGAGCTACCGTTGTTCGTGCGAGTGTCGGCCACCGATTGGGTGGAAGACGGTTGGAACCCGGATGAAACCGTGGAGCTCGCGCGACGCCTCAAAGACCTGGGCGTGGACTTGATCGACGTGTCGTCGGGCGGCACGGCGGCCAATGCCGAGATCCCCACCGGCCCCGGCTACCAGACGCGGTTCGCCGAGCGCGTGCGCAAGGAGTCCGGCATCGCCACGGGCACGGTGGGCATGATCACCGAACCGGCCCAGGCCGAGCATATTTTGCGCACCTGCCAGGCCGACATCATTTTCCTGGCCCGCGAGTTGTTGCGCGACCCTTACTGGCCACTGCATGCCGATGACGACCTGGGCGGGCGCAAGGCGGTGTGGCCGGCGCAATACCAGCGGGCGACCCACCGCGACCAGCCGATCCATGAGTCTGATCTGAGGGATTGACCCCGCTTGCGTTTCACCCGAACCCACCCTGACCGGTGGGTTTTTTGTTGCTCGGGCCGAGGGGAATGCTGATCCTTATGGCTTCAAAGCAGGAGGCCATCATGTGGGTGGAAAGAGCGTTAACCGAAAACGATATCCCGTTGCTGGCGACCATCGACCGTACGGAGCAGGTTCACGAATGTTATCGCGTGGAAAACGGCGAGCTGGTGCTGTACGCCGATTACCACGACATGCGCGGCTGGCCTGAAGGCGAGGCCGAACAGGATGCCATTGCGCTGCGTGCCTGCCTCCAGCGAGGCGGCTGGCTGTGGGGCGTGTTCGACGGGCCGGCGCTGGTAGCGGCGGTGGTGGTGGACAACCGGCCTCTTCACCAGCAGGGCCTGCACTTGCGCCAGTTGAAGTTTCTGCATGTCAGCCAATCCGCTCGCGGCCAGGGGCTGGGCAGCCGTTTGTTCGCGCTGGCCTGCGAGCAGGGTCGGCAAGCCGGAGCGGATGCCCTGTACGTGTCGGCCACCGAATCGCGCAACACCGTGGACTTCTATCGGCGCCATGGCTGCCGGTTGTTGTCCCGGCCCGATCCGGATCTGTATGCCCAGGAGCCTCACGATATTCATCTGTATCGAATGCTGGATGAGAAAGGGCTGTAGGTCTTTGTTACCGAAGCGGTTTTTTTAAGTGAATACTCTAAAAAAATCCCACGTGTCACGAGATTGTTTCTACGCTTAGGGTAAGTCTGATTTCTGGCCCAGGGAGTCAGTCTGTTTGCTCGCTGAGGCATTGCGCTTCACGGGAGGCGGGTGATGGGCACCAGGAGCATTTGATTGATATCAGGAGAAACAGTCCATGGCCAAATCCTATGGCGTAGCGGTTATGTTGGTGTCTTTTCTGTTCCGCGGGCTGCCTTTGCGGGGGCGCCGGTTGAGCGTGGAAGAGGCAGAGTTGCTGACGCAGTATCGAGCGCTGACTGAGAACGACCAGGTGGCGATGCGTTATCTGATCGGGGCGATGAGGAGTGTTTCGCGGTTTTAAAGCAACCTGAAAGAGATCGCTCCCACGCAGCGCGTGGGAGCGATCGGCTATCAGGTGTACTTGCGCTGGTCCGGTGCCGGCGGGAAGTACTGGTACAACCAGGTCTCGCTCAAGGTGCGATCCTGGGTGCGGATAAACAGGCGCAGTTCTACCGGTTCTACGCTGTCGCTGGTCGGGTACCAGTCGAACAGGATGCGGTAGCCCTTGATGCTGTCGAGCACCAGCACGCTGAAATCCTTCACCTGGCCGTGGGAACAGGTCACCACGGGTTCGATGCCGGTACCCGGTGGCAGACGGTCCAGGCCGCCGCCCTTGAAGTCCACGGCAAAACGACGTGCCCACACTTCAGGGTAATGTTCGCCCGGTGCCCAGCCTTCGGTGAAACCGCCCATGCCGGAGCGGGTCGCGTCCACTTGCGCCAACGGCGTGCTCACCGGTGGCAGGGCACTCCAGTAAAGCTTGTAGCCATAGTTGAGCGAGTCGCCGGCGGCCACGGGCTTTTTCGGTGTCCAGAAGGCCACGATATTGTCCAGGGTCTCGCCGGTGGTGGGGATTTCCAGCAGGTCGATGGAGCCTTCGCCCCAGGCCGTCGTCGGTTCGACCCACAGGCTTGGACGCTTGCTATACCAGTCCACCGTGTCCTGGTAGCTGGCGAACTCGTGGTCGGTCTGCACCAGGCCGAAGCCTTTCGGGTCTTTGTCGGCAAAGGCGTTGAACTGCAACTTGGCCGGGTTGTTCAGCGGTCGGCAGATCCATTCACCGTTGCCACGCCACATCGCCAGGCGGTCGGAGTCGTGGATTTGCGGGTGGATGGTGTCGCACATGCGGCGCTCGTGAGTGCCGCAACTGAACATGCTGGTCATCGGCGCGATGCCCAGTTGTTCGATGGTGGTACGCGCGTTGATATGGGCGTCGATGGCCATCACCACCTGGTTGGCCTGGCAGTCGATGTCGAAGCGGTAGGCTCCGGTGGCGCTCGGCGAGTCGAGCAGGGCGTAGACCACGAAGCGGGTGGCGTTCTTGTCCGGGGTTTCAAACCAGAACTGCGTGAAATCGGGAAACTCCTCGCGTTTTTTCGCGTAGGTGTCGATGGCCAGGCCACGCGCCGAAAGACCGTACTGGCCGGTGTTGTCCACCGCGCGGAAGTAGCTGGCGCCAAGGAATGACAGCACGTCATGGCGGTCCAGCTCCGGCGCCTTGAACAGCTTGAAGCCGGAGAAACCCAGGTCACCGGTCAGTTGTTTGGTGTCGACCGTGGTCTTTTCATAATTGAACAGCGACGGGCGGAAATGCACCTCGCGCGCTTCACGGGTCTTGGAGTCGACGCTGTGCATGCGTACCGGTGTCTTGAAACCCATGCCGACGTGGAAGAACTGTACGTCGAGCTGGCCATTCAAGTCTTTCCACAGCGAATGCTTGCCGTCGTAGCCGATGGCGTTGAAATTCTGTGGGGTCATGGTCGCCAGAGTCGGCGGCAGCACCTGTTTGGTGTCTTTGTAAGCGGTCCCGGCGAGTTGCCTGGCCTGGGCTTTCAAGCTTTCAAAGTCGAACGCCACGGCCTTGCCGTCAGCGGCGCGGTTCCCGGCCCAGGCCTGCGCGGCCAGCAGGCCACTGGCCGACAAACCGGTGTAAGCCGCAATGGCCATGGACGCTTTGAGCAAATTCCTGCGGTGCATAGAGACAACCTGTCGTGAGCTGATCCCACGCCGTTCCTGGCGTTTAGTGGATAAGAAATTACGGTTCGGACATGCCTTCGGCCAAACGCAACGGACGTTAAACAGACGCCGGATAGCTTAAGCGGTTCGATGAAGAAGGAAAAATGATTGATGGCGGGGTGATGGCTTTGCAAATGCGACAAGACATTTCCAACTAACACAATTCCACCGTAGGAGCCGGCTTGCCGGCGATAGCGGTGCATCATTCAACCCTTTAGTGGCTGAACAATCGCTATCGCAGGCAAGCCAGCTCCCACAATTGAGTTGTGATAGCAGGGGGGGTCAGGTGATTTCGCCAACGGCGCGGTACGCCTCATCAATCGCCGCATGGGCATACGCGCTCCACGCCGCGTCGGAGTTGGCGATGCTCACATGCCCCACCGGTTGTTTCGCCAGTTTCATCCACGCTTCGCTCTGGTCCGCATCATCGAACAGACTGTTGGAGAAGCTCGCATAACCATGTGACCAACGGTTGACCGTGATCGCCAGAATGTCGGACTCATGGTTGAACCCGCCCGGGCCGAGCATGCGTTGCAGTTGGTCGCGCAACTGCGCTTCGAGTTGCTCGAACGTCTGCCCGTACAATTTGCCTCGCCCGGCGCGGGCCTGGTCGCGGGCGTTCATGCCGCTGTTGGGGCTGGTCGGCACGTAGACCATGTGCAAGCCAATCGGCTGCGTCGGGTCGCGCGGGTGGTCGTAGCCGCCCATGCTCACCGGGTAATCCAGCTTGATGCGGCTGTAAGGTTGGGTCGCCGCATAAATCTCATGCACCCCCAGCTTCTGGAACGACTGCCAATTACGGATTACCACCTTGGTGTACACCAACGGGTACTTCACGTTCTGGCTCAAGGCATGAGCCTGGGGCGCCGGCAGGTCCTTCAACAGGTACGGGATCATCATGTTGTAACAGGCCAGGATGCAGCGTTTGCCACGCACCTGGGCCAATTGCCCACCCCGACTGTAGCCGATGTGCACGCTGTCGCCCACGTTACGCACACTGACGGCCGTGCTGTTCAGGCGCAGGCGCACCGGCGCTTTGGGCTGGTCGAGCCTGGCGTAGTCAAAGGCCGCCAGCACGATATCGTCCATGGTGTGTCCCGGCGCCACGCCTGGGATCAGGCTGCGCACCAGCAGGCGCGCCAGCGAGGCGTTGCCATCGGGGAAGTGGTAGATGTAGGGCTCTTCCATTTCCGCAGCGGCTTCTTCGCTGATCGGTGCCAGGTTCATGCCGCCAAACCCTGGGAAACCCACGCTGTAAGCATCAGCAGCAGCGACCGCATCAATGCTCAATGCCATGAAATCATTGGTGCGGCTCTGAAAGTACTTCACCGCACCTTCCGACAAACCTACGTTTTTGAGCAGGAAATCGCGGTAGCTGGTGGCGGCGAGGTAGCTGGCCTTTTCCTCGGCGGTTTTGCCCGGCAGGTAATCCCTGGGGGCGGTGTGCAGTTCGATCAGGGCCTGGCGGTCGGCTTGGGGCAGCGGGAAGTCATTGATGAAGTCGCGCAGGGCGCGTGCATTGAGTTGGTCCGGCGCGATGTCGTCGGCCACCATGGGTGTCGGGTCGCCAGTCACCAGTTTGTCTTCGCCGAAGTTTTCCTTGTCGAAAAACACCCCGCGCGACAACCCGAGACTGGGGTAGAACGGGCGGTCGAACGCGGTTTCGAAGCGCTTGATATTCACCCCGAGTTTCTTCAACAGCCCGTTCACTTCCTGGCTGTAGAGGTGGTTGGGCGACTGGAACGCTTCGCTGCCGCCGTAGCCGATGATCAGGCGGCCACCCGCCTGGAATTCATTGCGCTTGGCGTGGCCGCCGAAATCATCGTGGTTTTCCAGGATCAGGATCTTCGCCTTGGGGTGCTTCTCGCGGTAGAACCAGGCCGCCGACAGACCACTCAAACCGCCGCCCACCACCACCAGGTCGTAGTCTTCGCTGATCGGCAGTGGGTCGGTGTCGAACACCTTCTTTTCCCAGCCCATCTGGTGCGCCACTTCGAACGAGCCGGCATGGCTGCCGCGCAAGCCGGTGAGGGCGGGCGGGTAGTAGCGGCCATCCGGGGCGGCTTGCAGCAGTTGCAGCGGGGTCATACCGGCGGCAACGGTAATGGCGACGCCGTTGAGGAAGTCGCGGCGGGTGATATCCATGGGGAAGAACCTGAATTTTATTGTTATGAGAGGAAACTTGTGTGGACGGGCTTTTTGTGGGAACGGGCTTTCTCGCGAAGGCGGTGGACCAGTCGATGAATACGGTGACTGACAGACTGCTTTCGCGGGCAAGCCCGCTCCCACACAAGCCTCAGTGCTTGAACATCACATGGCGCACGGTGGTGTAGTCCTCCAGCCCGTACATGGACATGTCCTTGCCATACCCCGACAGTTTCTGACCGCCATGGGGCATTTCGCTGACGAGCATGAAGTGGGTGTTCACCCAGGTGCAGCCGTACTGCAAGCGTGCGGCCAGGCGATGGGCGCGGCCGACATCGGCGGTCCATACGGACGACGCCAGGCCGTAGTCCGAATCGTTGGCCCAGCCCAGCACCTGTGCCTCGTCGGTGAACTTTGTCACCGACACCACCGGCCCGAACACTTCGCGGCGCACGATTTCATCGTCCTGCTGTGCGTCGGCCAATACGGTGGGTTCAAAGAAGAACCCATTGCCTTCCACCGCCTTGCCGCCGGTGACCAGGCGAATGTGCGGTTGCGCCACCGCACGCTCGACAAACCCGGCCACGCGGTCGCGATGCTGTGCGGTGATCAGCGGGCCCAGCTCGGTGGCCGGGTCATCCTGCAAGCCGTACTTGATGCTGGCGACCGCTGCGCCAAGCTTCTCGACAAAGGCATCATAGATGTCTGCTTGCGCATAGATCCGGCACGCCGCCGTGCAATCCTGGCCGGCGTTGTAGAAACCGAAGGTGCGAATGCCTTCCACGGCGGCATCGATATCGGCGTCATTGAAGATGATCACCGGGGCCTTGCCGCCCAGTTCCATGTGCATGCGTTTCACGCTGTCGGCGGTGCTGGAGATGATGTTCGCACCGGTGGCGATGGAGCCGGTCAGGGACACCATGCGCACTTTCGGGTGGGTTACCAGCGGGCTGCCGACGCTTGGCCCACGGCCAAACACCAGGTTGAGTACGCCGGCGGGGAAAATATCCGCTGCCAGTTCAACCAGGCGCAACGCGGTCAGCGGGGTTTGTTCCGACGGCTTGAGCACCACGGTATTACCGGCGGCCAGGGCCGGAGCGATTTTCCAGGCGACCATCATCAAGGGGTAGTTCCACGGTGCGATGGAGGCGATTACGCCCATCGGGTCGCGGCGGATCATCGACGTGTGGCCGGGCAGGTATTCGCCGCCCGCCGAACCGCTCATGCAACGGCTGGCGCCGGCAAAGAAGCGAAACACATCGGCAATCGCCGGGATCTCGTCGTTCAGCGCGGCGCTGTAGGGCTTGCCGCAGTTGTCCGATTCCAGCCTGGCCAGCTCTTCGCCGTGGCTTTCGATCACGTCCGCCAGTTTCAGCAGCAGCAGGGAGCGGTCCTTGGGCGCGGTTTGCGACCAGCTTTCGAACGCCGCATCGGCGGCGCGCACGGCGGCATCGACCTGGGCTTCGCTGGCCTCGTTGATTTCCACCAGCACGCGGCCCAGGGCCGGGTTGAAGACGGCTTGGGCCGGGCCTTCGCCTTCGACCAGGTGGCCGTTGATCAAGAGTTTGGTTTGCATGGTTCAGTTCTCCTCAAAACGACTGTTTCTCCCTGAAGAAACGCTGTTCAACTGTGGGAGCTGGCTTGCCTGCGATAGCGGCAGATCAGCTGGCCGATTCATCAACCGGCAGACTGCAATCGCAGGCAAGCCAGCTCCCACATTGACCGTGTTTCAACAGTGGCTATGTGTTGTCCGTTATTTACCGCCACTCCCCGCCACGCTTTCACCGCCGCGGGTCAGGTAATAGGCACCGAGAATCGGGAACATCGTCACCAACATCACCAGCATCGCCACCACGTTGGTCACCGGCACATCCCGTGGGCGGCTCAGTTGGTTGAGCAGCCACAGCGGCAAGGTGCGTTCGTGGCCGGCGGTGAAGGTGGTGACGATGATTTCGTCGAACGACAGCGCAAAGGCGAGCATGCCGCCGGCCAGCAAGGCCGAGCCCAGGTTGGGCAGGATGATGTAGCGGAAGGTCTGCCAGCCGTCGGCGCCCAGGTCCATCGAGGCTTCGATCAGGCTGTGGGACGTGCGGCGCAAGCGGGCGATGACGTTGTTGTAGACGATCACCACGCAGAAGGTCGCGTGACCGACGACGATGGTGAACATCCCGGGCTCGATGCCCAGTGTCTTGAACGTCGCCAATAACGCGATACCGGTGATGATCCCCGGCAAGGCAATCGGCAGGATCAGCATCAGCGATACCCCTTGCTTGCCGAAGAACTCGCGGCGATACAACGCCGCCGAGGCCAGGGTGCCGAGCACCATGGCGATCAGCGTGGCGATGGCCGCAATCTGCAGCGACAACTTGATCGCGTCCAGCACGTCCGGCCGGGCGAAGGCCACGCTGAACCACTTCAGGGTGAAGCCCTGGGGCGGAAAGCTGAACGCGGCTTCTTCGGTGTTGAAGGCGTAGAGGAAGATGATCAGGATCGGGAAGTGCAGAAACACCAACCCGCCCCAGGCTGCGATCTTCAGACCCAGCGAAGATTTCTCAGAGTGCATCGAAGGCCCCCAGGCGTTTGACGATGGAGAGGTAAACCGCGATCAGCACGATGGGCACCAGGGTGAACGCCGCCGCCATGGGCATGTTGCCGATGGCGCCTTGCTGGGCGTAGACCATGCTGCCCACGAAGTAACCCGGCGGCCCTACCAGCTGCGGCACGATGAAATCGCCCAGGGTCAGCGAAAACGTGAAGATGGAGCCGGCGGCAATGCCCGGCACCGACAGCGGCAAAATCACCTGCATGAAGGTCTGGCGCGGCTTGGCCCCCAGGTCGGCCGAGGCTTGCAGCAAGGACGGCGGCAAACGCTCCAGGGAGGCCTGGATCGGCAGAATCATGAATGGCAGCCAGATATAGACGAACACCATGAAGCGCCCCAGGTGCGAGGTACTCAAGGTGCTGCCGCCCACGCCGGGAATGCCCAGCACGAATTGCAACAGCGGCTCCAGGCCCAGGTGCTGCACGAACCACTGCGCCACGCCGCCCTTGGCCAGCAGCAAGGTCCAGGCATACGCCTTGACGATGTAGCTGGCCCACATCGGCATCATCACCGCGATATAGAAAAACGCCTTGGTCTTGCCCGTGGTGTAGCGCGCCATGTAGTAGGCGATCGGGAAGGCGACGATAGCGCTGGCGATGGACACCACGATCGCCATGCTCAAGGTGCGCACGATGATGTCGAAGTTCGACGGCTGGAACAGCGCGGCGAAGTTGGCCAGGGTCAGGTCCGGCGTGACCGCCATGGTGAAGTCGTCGAAGGTATAGAAACCCTGCCACAGCAACGTCAGCAACGAACCCAGGTAGATCGCGCCGAACCAGATCAGCGGCGGCACCAGCAGCATCGCCAGATAGAGGTTGGGCTTGCGGTACAGCAGGTTGGAAAACCTGCGCATCGGCGGATGGGAAATGGCCAGGCTCATGTCACACCTCGCCTGCGGTATCGGTGAGCGGCACCATGGCTTCACGGGCCCAGCGTGCGCTGAGGGTCTGACCGACCTGATGGCCGGCGCTGGTGTCCAGCCACTGGTTGTTGGCGCGGCTGATGTTCAGCGTCTGGCCGTTGTCCAGTGTCAGCTCATACCGGGTCGCACTGCCCTGGTACTGGATATCGTGCAGCAGACCGCTGATTTCCACCTCGTCGGCGCCCAATGGTCCTTCGGCGATACGCACGTGTTCGGGGCGGATCGAGAACGGCTGGGCCTTGCCGCTGAGGCGTTGGGCCAGCTCGCCGCGAATCACATTGGAGGTGCCGACGAATTCGGCCACGAACGGTGTGGCGGGTTTCATGTACAGATTGCGCGGGGTGTCGACCTGCTCGATACGGCCCTTGTTGAAGACGGCCACACGGTCCGACATCGAGAGTGCTTCGGTCTGGTCGTGGGTCACGAAAATAAAGGTGATGCCTAATTGGCGTTGCAGTTTCTTCAGTTCGCTTTGCATCTGCTCGCGCA
This sequence comes from Pseudomonas sp. SDO5271_S396, assembly GCF_054071795.1. NCBI lineage: Bacteria > Pseudomonadati > Pseudomonadota > Gammaproteobacteria > Pseudomonadales > Pseudomonadaceae > Pseudomonas > Pseudomonas sp. SDO5271_S396. The sequence goes on along the minus strand of NZ_JBSVWB010000005.1, from coordinate 81,297 downwards.
ATTTCAGGTCGAGGGCGCCCAGCGGTTCGTCCAGCAACAGCACGCGCGGACGATTGACCAGCGCGCGGGCCAGGGCGACCCGCTGGCGCTGGCCGCCGGAAAGCTGCACCGGCTTGCGGTCGCCGTAGCCGCCGAGGGCGACCATGGTCAGGGCTTCTTCGGCGCGGTTCAGGCGTTCAGCCTTGCCCACACCCTTGACCTTGAGGCCGTAGGCGACGTTATCGCGCACGTTCATATGGGGGAACAGCGCGTAGTCCTGGAACACTGTGTTCACATCGCGCTGATACGGCGGCAAGCCGGCGGCTTCCTCGCCGTGGATGCGGATCGAGCCGGCGCTGGGCTGCTCGAACCCGGCGATCAGGCGCAGGCAGGTGGTTTTGCCCGAGCCGGATGGGCCGAGCATGGAAAAGAACTCGCCGTCCTGGATATCGATGGAAACCCGGTCAACGGCCTTCACTTCGCCGAACTGACGGGAAACGTGGGTGAATTGGACTGCAAGCGTCATGGTGCGGTGCTCCAAAAAGGCGCGGGTCGTCGCAGCGGCCCGGCCTGGACTTCTGAAAAAACGTGGAATCTGTAATCGCAACTCAAATGTGGGCGCTTTTCTGTGGGAGCCGGGCTTGCCCGCGATGCAGGCACCCCGGTGTGTCTGTTACACCGAGGTGATGCCATCGCAGGCAAGCCAGCTCCCACAGAAGCCAGCCTCCCCAAGGGAGCCAGGAGTCAGCGACCGCCCATGATCGCGATGTAGTCCTGGGTCCAGCGGCTGTACGGCACGAACTTGCCGCCTTCGGCCTGCGGGGTTTTCCAGAAGGCGATCTTGTCGAATTGGTCGAAACCGTTGGTCTTGCAGCCTTCGGCGCCGAGCAGTTCGCTTTCCTTGCACGCGGCCGGTACGGCCGGCAGCGAGCCGAACCAGGCGGCGACGTCGCCCTGGACTTTCGGTTGGAGCGACCAGTCCATCCACTTGTAGGCGCAGTTGGGGTGCTTGGCGTCGGTGTGCAGCATGGTGGTGTCGGCCCAGCCGGTGGCGCCTTCCTTGGGAATGGTCGAGGCGATCGGCTGTTTCTCGTTCTGCAGGCCGTTGACCTGATACGGCCAGGCGCTGGAGGCCACCACGCCTTCGTTCTTGAAGTCACTCATTTGCACGGTGGTGTCGTGCCAGTAGCGGTGGATCAATGGCTGCTGGGCGCGCAACAGTTCAAGCACAGCCTTGTATTGCGCTTCGGTCAGCTCATAGGGATTCTGGATGCCCAATTCCGGCTTGGCGCTCTTGAGGTACAGCGCCGCATCGGCGATGTAGATCGGGCCGTCATAGGCTTGCACGCGGCCTTTGTTCGGCTTGCCGTCCGGCAGGTTCTGCGCGTCGAACAGCACGTTCCAGCTGGTGGGCGCGGTCTTGAACACGTTGGTGTTGTACATCAGCACGTTCGGGCCCCATTGGTACGGGGTGCCGTAGGTTTCCTTGTTGACCACGTACCAGGGCGCATCCTTGAGGCGCGGGTCGATGTTCTTCCAGTTGGGTATCAACGCCGTGTTGATTGGCTGCACCCGCTTGCCGACGATCAAGCGCAGCGAGGCATCGCCCGATGCGGTGACCAGGTCATAGCCGCCCTTGGCCATCAGGCTGACCATTTCGTCAGAGGTGGCGGCGGTTTTCACATTGACCTTGCAGCCGGTTTCCTTCTCGAAACCGCTGACCCAATCGTAGGCCTTGTCGCTTTCGCCCCGCTCGATGTAGCCGGGCCAGGCGACGATATCCAATTGGCCTTCGCCGGCGCCCACCGCTTTGAGCGGTTCGGCGGCCTGCAGGCTGGCGCTGGCCAGCAACGCGGTGGTCAGGGCACTGAGCAGTGCGGTCTTGTGCGCGGACATGGGGTTTCCCTCTTCTTTAATTATGGTCGGGGCAGTCTGTGAAGCCGTAACGCATGAGCTTAGTTGTTGTTTTAAAGATGTTGGCCGTGACGCGCCATGATGTGTCGCACCACGCTGTAGTCCTGTAGCGAATCGCTGGACAGATCCTTGCCGTACCCCGAGCGCTTCAAGCCGCCGTGGGGCATTTCGCTGACCAGCATGAAATGGCTGTTGATCCAGGTGCAGCCGTATTGCAGGCGCGCCGCCACTTGCATGGCCTTGTCCAGGTTCTGGGTCCACACCGACGAGGCCAGGCCGTATTCGGAGTCGTTGGCCCAGTCCACCGCCTGCTCGAGCTCATCGAAGCGGGTCACGGTGACCACCGGGCCGAACACCTCGCGCTGCACGATTTCGTCATGCTGCTTGCAGCCGGCGAGCAGGGTGGGCTGGTAATAGAAGCCCGGGCCGGAATGCACCGCGGCGCCGGTGATGCGTTCGATATGCGGCTGGCCGAGGGCGCGTTCGACAAAACTGGCCACGCGGTCGCGCTGGCGGGTGCTGATCAACGGACCGAGTTCGTTGTCGGCATCGCGCTTGCCGGCAAAGCGCAGGCTGCTGACGGCGGCGCCGAGCTCGGCGACCAGCTTGTCGTGGATACCGGCCTGGGCGTAGATGCGGCAGGCGGCGGTGCAGTCCTGGCCGGCGTTGTAGTAACCGTAGGCGCGAACGCCCTCGACCACGGCTTGCAGGTCGGCGTCGTTGCACACGATCACCGGGGCCTTGCCACCCAGTTCCAGGTGTGTGCGTTTAAGGGTCTTGGATGCGGCTTGCAGGATTTTTTGCCCGGTCACGATATCGCCGGTCAGCGAGACCATGCGCACCTTGGCGTGGCTGACCAAGTGACTGCCAACGCCTTCACCACCGCCACACAAAATGTTGATCACGCCGCGTGGCAACAGCTCTTTAAGCACGGGGGCCAGGGCCAGGATCGACAGCGGCGTATGTTCCGACGGTTTGAACACCAAGGTATTACCGGCGGCGAGGGCCGGGGCGATTTTCCACGCGGCCATCATCAGCGGGTAGTTCCACGGCGCAATCGAAGCGACGACGCCAATCGGATCGCGACGGACCATGCTGGTATAACCCGGCAGGTATTCACCGCTCAGTTGGCCGGTCTGGCAGCGCACGGCCCCGGCGAAGAAGCGGAATACATCGACGGTAGCGCTCAAGTCATCCTGGCGCGCCAGGTGCAACGGCTTGCCGCAGTTCAGGGATTCCAGCCGGGCCAGATAGTCGGCTTGTTGTTCGATGGCGTCAGCGATGCCCAGCAGAATGTTTGAACGTTGCTGCGGCGTGGTGCGCGACCAACCGGCAAAAGCGCGATGGGCGGCAAGGATCGCGGTTTCGACCTGCTCGGTGCCGGCTTCGGCGATCTGGGTGAGCACTTCACCGGTGGCCGGGTTGAGAATCGGCTCGGCAAACCCCTGGCCCTGGACCAGTTCGCCGTCGATCAACAACGCAGTGAGCAGCGGGGTGGGCGCGCCGGACATTTTTCGCGATCTCTTTTCTTGTATGGCCATGGACGTTCTCTTACGAGCGCCTGACCTTTCTCTTATGGGATAAGCAGAGACTAGAGGTCAGGCGCGAGGTCAACAAATACTAAATATTGAATGCAGCATTCGATTAAATAGATGGCTTGCGCGGATGCGGCTGTTCGCGGGCCACCGTCAGGAACGGGTCCACCAGCGCCGGGCGCGCCGTGCCCCGGCGCCAGGCCAGGCCGACGTCGAGGGTCTGGCTGAGGTCGGCAATCGTTCGCGCCTCGATGATGTCGCCCTCAAGCGACCAGGGTCGATAGGTCATGTCGGGCTGAATCGACACGCCCAGTCCGGCGGCCACCAGGCTGCGCACGGCTTCGGTGGAGGCGGTGCGCAACGTGACGCGTGGTTGCAGGCCTGCGCCGGTCCACAGGCGTTGGGCGTTGTGGCCCATTTCATCGACGTTGAGCTGAATCAGCGGCTCGCGGGCGACATCTGCGAGGTTAATGCTGTCGTGCTCGAGCAACGGATGCTGCGCCGGTAGCCAAAGGCGGTGGGGCGAGTGGGTGAGCACTTCGGTTTGCAATGCATGGCGGTCTTCGAGGTTGGAGAGGATCAGCACGCCCACATCGATTTCGCCGCTGACCAGCAAATGCTCGATATAGGGGCGTTCATCCTCCATGACACGAATTTCCACATTGGGGTAGGCGCGCTGGAAGCGGGTGAGCAGGTCGGCAAGGTAGTAGCCGGCCACCAGGCTGGTCACGCCGATGATCAGTTGCCCGGCCACCTGGTCGGTACTCTGTTGCAGGCTGCGCTTGGCGTTGTCGACGGTGGCGAGGATCAAGTGCGCCTGGCGCAGGAATTGATGGCCCTGGTGGGTCAGGGTCATGCCTTTGGCGTGGCGGTTGAACAGGTTGACGCCGATCTCCTGCTCCAGTTGCTGGATCGCCAGGGTCAGGGTCGACTGGGAGATGAACGCGGTTTGCGCGGCGGCTGAGATCGAGCCGGTCTCGGCCACGGCAATAAAGTGCCGGATTTGACGCAGGGTCATCATGCTGGAATTACCAGTGGGGTGTTTTTATAGATGTTCTCGAGTGTATATCGATTTAAGTGAAGGGCGGCCGAGTTACATCTGGAAGCACTCTAGATCGCGGTCTTTTGGCACTTGGTTTTACGCTGGGGGCCGGTTGACCCTATGAACCCAGGCGTCTGGAGGCTGCGAATGAATACCCGTGGATTGCTCGATCAATTGCTCAAATCTGGTCAGGACCTGTTGCAGAACAAGGCAACGGGTCAACGTAAACCGCAAGATAAAGGCGCTCTGGACGGTCTGCTCGGCAGTGGCGGCCTCGGCAGCCTGCTCGGTGGCGCGGGAGGCGGTGCCCTGGCGGCGGGCGCGATGGGCCTGCTGCTGGGCAACAAGAAGGCTCGCAAATTCGGCGGCAAGGCCCTGGCCTATGGTGGTCTGGCCGCCCTCGGGGTGATTGCCTACAAGGCTTACGGTAACTGGCAGGCGCAACAGGCCACCGCGCCGAAGGGCGAGCCGCAAACCCTCGACCGCCTGCCGCCGGCCCAGGTCGAGCAGCACAGCCAGGGCATCCTCAAGGCGCTGGTCGCCGCCGCCAAGGCCGACGGCCACGTCGACGAGCGCGAACGTGCGCTGATCGAAGGCGAATTCTCACGGCTCGACAGTGACCGTGAACTGCAAGGCTGGCTGCACGCCGAGCTGAACAAACCGCTGGATCCGGCTGATGTGGCCCGCGCAGCGGGTACGCCGGAAATGGCCGCCGAGATGTACATCGCCAGCGTCATGTTGGTGGATGAGGAGAACTTCATGGAAAAAGCCTACCTCGACGAACTGGCGCGCCAGCTCGGGCTTGAGCCAGGCTTGAAGGCGGAGCTGGAAAAACAGGTACGCCTGAACCAATAACTGTGGTGTTTTTTGATCGTTCCCACGCTCCGCGTGGGAACGCCGCCCCTGGACGCTCTGCGTCCACCTTTGAAGTCGTGACGCGGAGCGTCACAGGATGCGTTTCCACGCAGAGCGTGGGAACGATCGGTCCTCAAGACAGTTGTCCCACATCGAGTTTTTTGCATTCTGTGAGTGCTACATCAAAACCCATTGATAAATGAGGGCTTCTGCTCAGCTATACTGCCCGACATTTGATCGGCCCTTCGAGGACTCACTGTGAAGAACTGGACCTTGCGCCAACGGATCTTGGCAAGCTTTGCGGTCATTATCGCCATCATGCTGTTAATGGTTGTGGTCTCCTATTCACGGTTGCTGAAGATCGAAAGCAGCGAAGTCGCGGTGCGCGACGACGCGGTGCCTGGGGTGTACCTCAGTTCGATGATCCGCAGCGCCTGGGTCGACAGTTACCTGCAAACCCTTGAATTGCTGGGCCTGCGCGAAGACAAGAAACTGAGCGAGGCCGACAAGACCGAGTTCAAATCCTTCGAAGCGCGCATCCTGCAGCAGATGGACAACTACGAAAAAACCATCTCCGGCAGCAACGATCGGTCCGAGTTCGACAAATTCGAAGCCCTGCACCAGGCCTATAACAAGAGCCTGTCCACCGTGCTCGACAGCCTGCAAAACGGTGACCTGGCTGCCGCGCGCAAGGCGTTCGACACAGAGTTGACGCCGACCTGGACCGCAGGCCGGATGAAGCTCAACGACATCATTACCGAAAACAAGAACGTCGCCGACCGTGCGACCAACGCCATTGATGAGGCGGTATCGGCGGCGAAAATCAGCATGTTCGTGTCATTGGCCGTGGCGATCCTCGCCGCCGGCCTGTGTGGCTTGCTGCTGATGCGCGCGATCATGTCGCCGATGCAGCGTATCGTCGATATCCTCGAAACCATGCGCGATGGCGACCTGAGCAAGCGCCTGAACCTGGAGCGCAAGGACGAATTCGGCGCGGTGGAAACCGGCTTCAACGACATGATGACCGAGCTGACGGCCCTGGTATCCCAGGCCCAGCGTTCTTCGGTGCAGGTGACTACCTCCGTCACCGAGATTGCCGCCACCTCCAAGCAGCAACAGGCCACCGCTACCGAAACGGCTGCCACGACCACCGAGATCGGTGCCACATCGCGGGAAATCGCCGCAACTTCCAAGGACTTGGTCCGCACCATGACCGAAGTCTCCACCGCCGCCGACCAGGCATCGGTCGCCGCCGGCTCCGGCCAGCAAGGCCTGGCACGCATGGAAGAGACCATGCACTCGGTGATGGGCGCCGCCGACCTGGTGAACGCCAAGCTGGCGATCCTCAATGAGAAGGCCGGCAACATCAACCAGGTGGTGGTGACCATCGTCAAGGTGGCCGACCAGACCAACCTGTTGTCCCTCAACGCTGCCATCGAGGCCGAGAAGGCCGGCGAATACGGGCGCGGTTTTGCCGTGGTGGCCACCGAAGTGCGTCGCCTGGCCGACCAGACTGCGGTGGCCACTTACGATATCGAGCAGATGGTGCGCGAGATCCAGTCGGCGGTGTCGGCGGGGGTGATGGGTATGGACAAGTTCTCCGAAGAAGTGCGCCGGGGCATGTTCGAAGTGCAGCAAGTGGGCGAGCAACTGTCGCAGATCATTCATCAGGTACAGGCGCTGGCGCCGCGGGTGTTGATGGTCAACGAAGGCATGCAGGCCCAGGCCACCGGCGCCGAGCAGATCAACCACGCCCTGGTGCAACTGGGCGATGCCAGCAGCCAGACCGTCGAATCCCTGCGCCAGGCCAGCTTCGCCATCGATGAGCTGAGCCAGGTGGCGGTCGGTCTGCGCAGCGGCGTGTCGCGTTTCAAAGTCTGATGAGCGACCTCGCGGCTAAACGCGGCGCCGTCCCGGCAGCGAAAAAGGTGCTGTTCCTGGTGTTTCACATCGGCAGCGAACGCTATGCCCTCAAGGCCACGGAAGTGGCGGAGGTATTGCCGCGCCTGCCGCTCAAACCCATCGCCCATGCACCCCTGTGGGTGGCGGGCATTTTTGCCCACCGTGGCGCGCTGGTGCCGGTGATCGACCTCAGTGCACTGAGCTTCGGCGTCGCCGCCCAGGTGCGTACCAGTACGCGGCTGGTGCTGGTCAACTATCAACCGCAACCCTGGATCGATGCGCGCCCGCTGGGCCTGATCCTGGAGCAGGCCACCGACACCCTGCGTTGCGATCCCGCCGAGTTCCAGCCCTATGGCCTGGACAATCGCCAGGCGCCGTACCTGGGCCCGGTGCGCGAAGACGCCGCAGGCTTGATGCAATGGATCGGTGTGGCCGATTTGCTTACCGACGAGGTGCGCACCTTGTTGTTTTCCGCCGAGTTGAGCCTATGAGCAGCGATCCGCGCTTTTCGGCCTTCCTCAAGGAGCGTATCGGCCTGGACGTGGCGTCGGTGGGCGAAGCGATCATCGAACGTGCCGTGCGCCAACGCATTCAGGCGCTCAATGCGCGTACGGCGGACGACTACTGGCAGCATTTGCACAGCTCTCACGATGAACAGCAGGCCCTGATCGAGGCGGTGATCGTCCCCGAAACCTGGTTTTTCCGTTACCCCGAATCGTTCGCGACGCTGGCCCGTCTGGCCAAGACGCGCCTCAAGCAGATGCGCGCACTGCGCATCCTGAGCCTGCCCTGTTCCACGGGTGAAGAACCCTATTCGATTGCCATGGCCCTGCTCGATGCCGGTTTCGCCCCGCACCAATTCAAGGTGCAGGGCATGGACGTCAGCCCGTTGTCGGTGGAGCGCGCGCGTCGCGGGGTGTATGGACGCAATTCGTTTCGGGGCACCGACACCGAGTTTCGCGAGCGCCACTTCACCGAGCACGCCGATGGTTATCACCTGGCCGAGCGGGTGCGTGAACAGGTGCGCCTGCAAGTCGGCAACCTGCTCGACCCGGCCCTGCTGGCCAATGAGGCCGCTTACGACTTCGTGTTTTGCCGCAACCTGCTGATCTACTTCGACCAGCCGACCCAGAAACAGGTGTTCGAGGTGCTCAAGGACTTGACCCATGTGGACGGCGTGCTGTTCATCGGCCCGGCCGAAGGTAGCCTGTTGGGGCGCCATGGCATGCGTTCGATCGGTGTGCCGCAGTCGTTTGCGTTCAGCCGGCATGCCGAACCTGTCCGGCCGGAACCGGTGTTTACGCCGATGCCTGTTCCCGTTCCCCAGCGCAGCGCAGCGCCGATTGCGACGCGGCCGCGGCCATTCAGCAGCGTTCGTCCCCAGGAAACACTGCCCAAGGCGCAGCCGTCCGAGGCCGGGGACTTGCTCGGCCGCATCGCGACCCTTGCCAATGAAAGGCGCAGCACCGAGGCTCGTGCGGCCTGTGAAGCGTATCTGAACAACCACCCGCCGGCCGCCCAGGTGTTCTACTGGCTGGGGCTGCTCAGCGATGTGGCCGGCAGCACCCTGGAAGCCCAGGGTTTTTACCGGAAAGCCTTGTACCTGGAACCCCAGCATCCGCAGGCCCTGATGCACCTGGCCGCGCTGCTCGAGTCCCAGGGTGACAGCGCGGGGGCGCGCCGTCTGCAGGCGCGGGCCGCCCGTAGCGAGCGAGCTGACAGTGAGCCTGAACGATGAGTAGCCCAGCCTCCCTCGATACCACCGGCCTGGACCTGACCCTGGCCGATACCCAAGCCATCGACGATTGCTGGAACCGCATCGGCATCCATGGCGACAAATCCTGCCCGTTGCTGGTGGACCACATCCACTGCCGCAACTGCTCGGTGTATTCCGCAGCCGCCACGCGCCTGCTGGACCGCTATGCCTTGCAACAGGATGAACATCGTCCCCAGGCCACCGTGGAGGCCGATGAGGAGATTGTCACCCGCTCGCTGCTGATGTTCCGCCTGGGCGAGGAATGGCTGGGCATCGCCACCCGTTGCCTGGTCGAAGTCGCGCCGTTGCAGCCGATTCACTCCCTGCCGCACCAGCGCTCCCGAGCCTTGCTCGGCGTGGCCAATGTGCGTGGCGCGCTGGTGGCGTGCCTGTCGCTGGTGGAACTGCTGGGGCTCGATGCCACCAGCCAGGGCACCGGCGGCGGACGCATCATGCCGCGCATGCTGATCATCGCCGCGCAGGATGGCCCGGTGGTGGTGCCGGTGGATGAGGTCGACGGCATCCATGCCATCGATGAGCGCACCTTGAAGGCGGCGTCGGCTTCCGGCCCCCAGGCCAGTGCGCGCTACACCCAGGGTGTGTTGCAGTGGAAAGGCCGAAGCCTGCGTTGGCTGGACGAGGCGCAATTGTTGTCCGCCGTGACCCGGAGCCTCACATGACCCCAGACCAGATGCGCGATGCCTCGCTGCTGGAACTGTTCAGCCTGGAAGCCGATGCGCAGACCCAGGTCTTGAGCGCGGGCCTGTTGGCCCTTGAGCGCAACCCGACCCAGGCCGACCAACTGGAAGCCTGCATGCGCGCCGCCCACTCGCTCAAGGGCGCGGCGCGGATTGTCGGCGTGGACGCCGGGGTCAGCGTGTCCCATGTCATGGAAGATTGCCTGGTCAGCGCCCAGGAAGGTCGTCTGTATCTGCAACCCGAACATATCGACGCGTTGCTGCAGGGCACCGACCTGCTGATGCGCATCGCCACGCCGGGCAATGACGTGGGCCCGGCGGATATCGAAGGGTATGTGGCGTTGATGGAACGCCTGCTCGATCCGGCCCAGGCGCCGGTCAAGGTCACGCCACCACCGTCACCCCCGCCTGTCGCGCCGCCGGAGCCTGCGCCTGCACCGCTCGTTGAAGAGTTGCCGCCGGAGCCCGAACCAGCGCCGCCGGTTGCCGCTGAGCCGGTACGCCAGAGCAAGCGTATGACTGAAGGTGGCGAGCGTGTGTTGCGGGTGACCGCCGAACGCCTCAATAGCCTGTTGGACCTGTCCAGCAAATCCCTGGTGGAAACCCAGCGGCTCAAACCCTACCTGGCCAGCCTCCAGCGCTTGAAGCGTATTCAAAGCCAGAGCGTGCGTGCCCTGGATACGCTGGACGGCCAGCTCAAGACCCAGGCGTTGAGTCTTGAAGCCCAGGAGGCCCTGGCCGATACCCGGCGGTTGCTCAGCGAAGCCCAGGCGCTGCTGGCGGAAAAAACCGCCGAGCTCGACGAGTTCGGCTGGCAGGCCGGGCAGCGTGCGCAAGTGCTCTATGACACCGCGCTGGCGTGCCGCATGCGCCCGTTTGCCGATGTGCTGGCCGGGCAGGTGCGCATGGTGCGCGACCTGGGCCGCAGCCTGGGCAAACAGGTACGCCTGGAAATCGAAGGCGAAAAGACTCAGGTCGACCGCGACGTGCTGGAAAAGCTCGAAGCGCCGCTCACTCATTTATTGCGCAATGCCGTCGACCACGGTATCGAAATGCCCGAACAACGGGTGCTGGCCGGCAAGCCGGCGGAAGGCGTGATCCGCCTGCGGGCGTCCCATCAGGCCGGCCTGCTGGTGCTGGAGTTGAGCGACGACGGTAACGGTGTCGACCTGGAGCGCCTGCGCGGCACCATTGTCGACCGGCACCTGTCGCCGCTGGAAACCGCGTTGCGCCTGAGCGAAGAGGAACTGCTGACTTTCCTGTTCCTGCCGGGGTTCAGCCTGCGTGACAAGGTCACCGAGGTGTCCGGGCGCGGTGTCGGGCTGGATGCGGTGCAGCATATGGTCCGCCAACTGCGCGGGGCGGTGGTGCTGGAGCAGACGGCGGGGCAGGGCAGCCGCTTCCATCTGGAGGTGCCGCTGACCCTGTCGGTGGTGCGCAGCCTGGTGGTGGAAGTCGGTGAAGAAGCCTATGCCTTCCCGCTGGCGCATATCGAGCGCATGTGCGACCTGGCGCCGGATGACATCGTGCAACTGGAAGGCCGCCAGCATTTCTGGCACGAAGGTCGGCATGTCGGCCTGGTCGCCGCCAGCCAGCTGTTGCAGCGCCCGGCCGGGCAGAACAGCGAAGACACCCTGAAGGTGGTGGTGATCCGCGAGCGCGATGCGGTGTATGGCATCGCGGTGGAGCGGTTCATCGGCGAGCGCACGCTGGTGGTGTTGCCGCTGGACGACCGCCTGGGCAAGGTCCAGGACATTTCCGCCGGCGCCCTGCTGGACGACGGCTCGGTGGTGCTGATCGTCGACGTGGAAGACATGCTGCGTTCGGTGGACAAACTGCTCAACACCGGTCGCCTCGAACGCATCGCCCGGCGCAGCCAGCAAACCAGCGAAGCGCCACGCAAACGCGTGCTGGTGGTGGATGACTCGCTGACGGTGCGCGAGTTGCAGCGCAAATTGCTGCTTAATCGTGGTTATGAAGTGGCCGTCGCGGTCGATGGCATGGACGGATGGAACGCCTTGCGCTCCGAAGACTTCGACCTGCTGATCACTGACATTGATATGCCTCGCATGGACGGTATTGAATTGGTCACACTCCTGCGCCGTGACAGTCGCCTGCAATCGTTGCCGGTGATGGTGGTGTCGTACAAGGATCGCGAAGAAGACCGGCGACGTGGACTGGACGCCGGCGCCGACTATTATCTAGCCAAAGCCAGTTTCCACGATGACGCGTTGCTGGACGCCGTGGTGGAGCTGATCGGAGGTGCGCGGGCATGAGGATTGCGATCGTCAATGACATGCCCCTGGCCGTGGAGGCCTTGCGCCGCGCCTTGAGTTTCGAGCCCGCCCACGAGGTGGTGTGGGTGGCCAGCAATGGCCTGGAAGCGGTGCAGCGCTGCGCCGAATTGACGCCGGACATGATCCTGATGGACCTGATCATGCCGGTGATGGATGGCGTGGAAGCCACCCGGCGAATCATGGCGGAGACGCCGTGCGCCATCGTGATCGTCACCGTCGACCGCCAGGCCAACGTGAGCCGGGTGTTCGAAGCCATGGGCCATGGCGCGCTGGACGTTGTCGACACGCCAACCCTGGGCGTCGGCAACCCCCGCGATGCGGCGGCGCCGCTGTTGCGCAAGATCCTCAATATCGGCTGGCTGATCGGTCAGCGCGGTAGCCGTGTCCGCGCCGAAACCGCGCCCCCGCGCATCAGCGGCACCCGTCAGAGCCTGGTGGCCATCGGTTCGTCGGCGGGTGGCCCGGCTGCCCTGGAAACCCTGCTCAAGGGCTTGCCGCGGGACTTCCCTGCCGCCATCGTGCTGGTGCAGCATGTGGACCAGGTGTTCGCCGCCGGCATGGCCGAATGGCTGAGCAGTGCGTCGAGCCTGCCGGTGCGCCTGGCCCGCGAGGGGGAGCCGCCGCAACGCGGCGTGGTGCTGCTGGCCGGCACCAACCATCACATTCGTCTATTGAAGAATGGCACGCTAGCCTATACCGCAGAGCCGGTGAACGAGATTTACCGGCCTTCCATCGATGTGTTTTTCGAGAGCGTGGCCAGCCATTGGAACGGTGATGCCGTCGGTGTGCTGCTCACCGGCATGGGGCGCGACGGGGCCCAGGGCCTCAAGTTGCTGCGTGAACAAGGATATTTGACCATCGCCCAGGATCAGCAGAGCTCGGCGGTGTATGGCATGCCCAAAGCGGCGGCGGCGATTGACGCTGCTGTTGAAATTCGCCCACTGGACAGAATTGCGCCCCGTCTGCTGGAGGTATTTGCAAAATGACGCATACCCCCGGCGGTGCTGGCTGGCAGGAAGTAATTCAGGTGACTGCACATGAATGATTTACAGATCGACGACATCAAGACCGACGAAAATGCCGCCATGGTGTTGCTGGTCGACGACCAGGCCATGATCGGCGAAGCCGTACGGCGTGGCCTGGCCCAGGAAGAAAATATCGACTTCCATTTCTGTGCCGACCCGCACCAGGCGATTGCCCAGGCGATCCGCATCAAGCCGACGGTGATCCTGCAAGACCTGGTGATGCCCGGTCTCGATGGCCTGACGCTGGTGCGCGAATACCGCAACCACCCGGCCACGGCGAATATCCCGATCATCGTGCTGTCGACCAAGGAAGACCCGCTGATCAAGAGCGCGGCGTTTTCTGCCGGGGCCAATGATTATCTGGTCAAGCTGCCCGACAACATCGAGTTGGTGGCGCGCATCCGCTATCACTCGCGTTCCTACATGACCCTGTTGCAGCGGGATGCTGCGTACCGCGCGCTGCGGGTCAGCCAGCAACAACTGCTGGACACCAACCTGGTGCTGCAACGCCTGATGAACTCCGATGGCCTGACCGGGCTGTCCAATCGCCGGCATTTCGACGAATACCTGGAGCTGGAGTGGCGCCGCGCCATGCGTGATCAAACCCAGTTGTCGTTGTTGATGATCGATGTGGATTTCTTCAAGACCTATAACGACAGTTTTGGGCATGTCGAAGGCGATGAGGCCTTGCGCAAGGTCGCGGCGACCATTCGCGAGGCCAGCAGCCGGCCTTCGGATTTGCCGGCGCGCTATGGCGGTGAGGAGTTCTCGCTGGTGTTGCCGAATACTTCTCCGGGTGGGGCGCGGTTGGTTGCCGAGAAACTGCGTATGGCGGTGGCGGCGTTGAAGATCCCGCATATCGCGCCGACCGAGGGCTCCAGCCTGACCGTCAGCATTGGGCTATCGACCATGACGCCGCAGCAGGGGTCGGATTGTCGGCAGTTGATACTGGCGGCGGATAAGGGGTTGTATACGGCCAAGCATAATGGGCGGAATCAGGTGGGGATTGAGTAGGGCTTGTTTTGTGGCGGCGTGGTGGTGTGTATATCCGTTATTTAGGTAACGGCCGCTTAGGGTTCCGCTCTTACAGCGGGTCACTTTTGAAAAGCCGGAATGCCGGCCCAGTCAAAAGTGACCCGCCGTAAGGGCGGAACCAATACCCGCCATAACCGCAGCAACGGATCTGTCCCCCATACGATCAACCCATTCCCCGGCGCCTTTTCGCCCAGCGGACTGCCGCTCAAGCCCGTTTGCCGTTATACTCGCCGGCTTTCAAAAGTTCGCCAACGAGTGCTGCCCGCCATGGAAATCAACCCGATCCTTAACACCATCAAGGACCTGTCCGAGCGCTCCGAAACTATTCGGGGGTATCTTTGACTACGATCAAAAGCATGAGCGTCTGACCGAGGTCAACCGCGAGCTTGAAGATCCGAGTGTCTGGAACAAACCTGAATACGCCCAGGAACTGGGCCGCGAGCGCGCTGCGCTGGCGCAGATCGTCGAGACCCTCGACGCATTGAACACCGGTCTGGCCGATTGCCGTGACCTGCTGGACATGGCCGTCGAAGAAAACGACGAAGGCGCGGTGGGCGATGTCGTCGCCGAGCTGGCCAGCCTTGAGGAAGGCCTCGCCAAGCTTGAATTCCGCCGCATGTTCAGCCACGAAATGGACCCGAACAACGCCTACCTGGACATCCAGGCCGGTTCCGGCGGCACCGAAGCCCAGGACTGGGCCAATATCCTGTTGCGTATGTACCTGCGCTGGGCTTCCAAGCGTGGTTTCGATGCCACCATCATGGAACTGTCCGAAGGCGAGGTCGCCGGCATCAAGGGCGCGACCGTACACATCAAGGGCGAATACGCCTTTGGCTGGCTGCGTACCGAGATCGGCGTGCACCGCCTGGTGCGCAAGAGCCCGTTCGACTCGGGCGCCCGTCGCCATACCTCGTTCTCCGCGGTGTTCGTATCCCCGGAAATCGACGACAAAGTCGAAATCGAGATCAACCCGGCCGACCTGCGGATCGACACCTACCGTTCCTCCGGCGCCGGTGGTCAGCACGTAAACACCACCGACTCGGCCGTGCGTATCACCCACGTACCGACCAACACCGTGGTGAGTTGCCAGAACGAACGTTCCCAGCACGCGAACAAGGACACCGCCATGAAAATGTTGCGGGCCAAGTTGTACGAGCTGGAGATGCAAAAGCGCAACGCCGCCTCCCAGGCCCTGGAAGACAGCAAGTCCGACATCGGTTGGGGGCACCAGATCCGCTCTTATGTGCTCGATGCGTCGCGGATCAAGGATCTGCGCACTAACATCGAACGCAGCGACTGCGACAAGGTGCTCGACGGCGACATCGACGAATACCTGGAAGCCAGCCTGAAATCAGGCCTGTAATACCCCCTGTAGGAGCCGGCTCGCCGGCGATCCCCGGTCGAAGGCCGGGGACAACGAACCTGATGGAAAATTTGAAGACATGAGCGACCAACAACTCGACCAGGCCCACCAACAGGAAGAAAACTCCCTGATCGCCCAGCGCAAGGAAAAGCTTGCTGCCGAGCGCGCCAAGGGCAACGCCTTCCCCAACGACTTCCGTCGCGACAACTACTGCGATGCGCTGCAGAAGCAATACGCGGACAAGACCAAGGAAGAACTGGCCGAAGCGGCGATCCCGGTCAAGGTGGCAGGTCGCATCATGCTCAACCGTGGCTCGTTCCTGGTGATCCAGGACATGACCGGTCGCATCCAGGTCTACGTCAACCGCAAGACTTTGTCGGAAGAAACCCTGGCCTCGGTGAAAACCTGGGACCTGGGCGACATCATTGCAGCCGAAGGTACCCTGGCGCGCTCCGGCAAGGGAGACCTGTACGTTGAAATGACCAGCGTCCGCCTGTTGACCAAGTCCCTGCGTCCGCTGCCGGACAAACACCACGGCCTGTCGGACACCGAGCAGCGCTATCGCCAGCGCTACGTCGACCTGATCGTCAACGAGGAGGTGCGCGACACCTTCCGTGTGCGCTCGCAAGTGATCGCGCATATCCGCAGTTTCCTGGCCAAGCGCGACTTCCTCGAAGTCGAAACCCCGATGCTGCAAACCATCCCGGGCGGTGCTGCGGCCAAGCCTTTCGAAACTCACCACAATGCGCTGGACATGGCCATGTTCCTGCGTATCGCGCCGGAGCTGTACCTCAAGCGCCTGGTGGTGGGCGGCTTCGAGAAAGTGTTCGAGATCAACCGCAACTTCCGTAACGAAGGCGTCTCGACCCGCCACAACCCAGAATTCACCATGTTGGAGTTCTACCAGGCCTACGCCGACTACGAAGACAACATGGACCTGACCGAAGAGCTGTTCCGCGAGCTGGCACAGCTGGTCCTGGGCAGCACCGACGTGCCGTACGGCGACAAGGTGTTCCACTTCGGCGAGCCGTTCGTGCGCCTGTCGGTGTTCGACTCGATCCTCAAGTACAACCCCGAACTGACCGCCGATGATCTGAACGACATCGACAAGGCTCGTGCCATCGCCAAGAAAGCCGGCGCCAAGGTGCTGGGCTTCGAAGGCCTGGGCAAACTGCAGGTGATGATTTTCGAAGAACTGGTGGAGCACAAGCTGGAACAGCCGCACTTCATTACCCAGTACCCGTTCGAAGTGTCGCCGCTGGCCCGTCGCAACGACGACAACCCGAACGTCACCGACCGTTTCGAGCTGTTCATCGGTGGCCGCGAAATCGCCAATGCCTACTCCGAGCTCAATGACGCGGAAGACCAGGCCGAGCGCTTCATGGCCCAGGTGGCCGACAAGGACGCCGGCGACGACGAAGCCATGCACTACGACGCCGACTTCGTACGCGCCCTGGAATACGGCATGCCGCCCACCGCCGGTGAAGGTATCGGCATCGACCGTCTGGTGATGTTGTTGACCAACTCACCGTCGATCCGTGACGTGATCCTGTTCCCGCACATGCGGCCGCAAGCGTAACCGTAGCGATACCCGAAGCCGCCTTTTATAAGGCGGCTTTTTTATGTGGCATTCATAAGCGTCAAGCAAACAGCGCCAGGTGATCGGCGATCGTTCCCACGCTCTGCGTGGGAAAGCCTCCCCTGACGCTCCGCGTCACCCCTATAAAAAGGAAGCTCTGTCGTGAACCGCGTAACCGCTCAAGAAGGCGCCGCCGGCATTGCCGCTGCCGTGGCTGAAAGCGTCCAGTACCAGGGCCGCAAGGCGAGTCGACGGGGCAGCGAGCAACGCAGGCAAGACATTCTCGACGCGGCCATGCGCATCGTGGTGCGCGAGGGCGTACGGGCGGTGCGTCACCGCGCGGTGGCGGCGGAGGCCGGGGTGCCATTGTCGGCCACCACCTACTATTTCAAGGATATCGATGACCTGCTCACCGATACCTTCGCCCAGTACGTCGAACGCAGTGCCGCGTTCATGGGCAAACTGTGGGTGCGCAACGAAGGCCTGCTGCGCGAGATGGTCGCCTATGGCGATGGCAGCCCGCAGTCGCGTTCGCAACTGGCCGATGACATTGCACGGCTGACCGCCGACTATGTGCAGCGCCAACTGACCAATCGTCGCGAGCACCTGATGGCCGAACAGGCCTTTCGCCAAGAGGCTCTGTTGAACCCACGACTGGCCGAACTGGTGCGCTCTCACCAACAGATTCTGTTGCAGGGCACCGGGCAGTTTTTCCAGGTGCTGGGTTCCCGTGAGCCGCAACAGGATGCCAAAGTGTTGACGGCGATAATCGGTCGGATGGAATATCAGGGCCTGTTGGGCGGCGCAGAGCCTCTGACCGGTGAAGAGATGCTTGAGATCCTCAAGCGTTACATGCATTTGGTGTTGGCCTCGGTTTAGACAAGCCAATATGCGATTCGCTTTATGTGGGAGCTGGCTTGCCTGCGATAGCAACACCCCGGTTTATCTGAAGGACCGAGGTGCCTGTATCGCAGGCAAGCCAGCTCCCACACCTGATGGGGAATGTGATGAAAACCTGGCGTGTTCTGGCAATCACCTTGTCATTCTTGCTGCTCAGCGGTTGCCTGGTGACCTTCAAGGACCCGCTGCCGGCCCATGAAGCTGCGCCGGAGGCCTTGTTGGGGCGCTGGTCGAGCAAGAATGCCTGGGGCGAACCGCTCAATCTGCAGATCACCCGTGCCGGCGAGCACCGCTACAAAGCCGTGAGCTACCCTAAAGCCAAACCGGGCGAGCGCGATGAATACCTGTTCACCGTCTCGCGCCATGGCAGTCGCTGGTACCTGTCGGCCCCATTGCCGGCCAAACTGGGCGGGCATTTCATCCTGGCGGGGTTTGAAATCAGCGAAACGCGCGAATTGGTGGTCTACAACCTTGACCTTGAGCAGATTCATCAAGCGATAGGTCAGAAGGTGCTGCACGGCAGTACCGTGGAAACCGTCGAAGGCGCCGGCGTGCTGGTGGACAGCTCCCTGGATCAGGTGTTTGCCTACCTGGATGACCCCGCCAATGCCGACGTGTTCGTGGAAGCCGTGCGCTATCAGCGCGCAGGCCAATAACGTTTAAAGAGGAAGTAGCGGGTGGACGATTACCAGCAGACGATACGCGCCTTGTCTGATCGCATTGTGCTGGCGCAAACCCCGATCCGCGTCCTCGACGCCGTGAAGTGGGACGAGAACATTCGCCAGGGATTCCTCAAGGCCAAGGGCAAGGAAATGCCCGCCGTGGATCGCGATTATTACTTGAACCGGCCCCTGTCGTTCGATTCCAGCGCGGTCAAGTTGGAGTTCCAGAACATCGAGCGCGACATTACCCGTCGCCTCGGCCAGTTCAGCCCGGTGGGGCAGATCATGCGTCGCATGTGCAAGGAATACCGCATGGTGGTGCGCATGCTCGAGGCGCGGGGTACCGAGGATTTCGGCCTGATTTCCCAGGAGCTGTACGGCGCCGCCTCCGATGCCTTCCACGCCGGGGACCCGACCCTGGCTGACCTGGGCCTGATGCTCTCCGACTACCTGAACAACATCGACGGCCGTGGCGACCTGAAAGACGAAGCCAAGACCCTCACCGCCAAGAACGCCGTGGAGCTGCTGCAAAGCCGCCTGAACAAGGTGTTTGGCGAGGCCGAAGAAACCATCCGTGTGTTCGAGTCCGACGGTATCGTCGCCGACGCGGCGGCGGGCGCCGACTACATCAAGATCCGCGCCGACGCCATGTTCAACGAGCGCGACGTGCGCGCCCTGGAAGTACACGAGGGACTGGTGCATGTCGGCACCACCCTCAATGGCCAGAACCAGCCGATCTGCACCTTCCTGTCCAAGGGCCCGCCCTCGTCGACGGTGACCCAGGAAGGTCTGGCGATCCTGATGGAGATCATCACGTTCGCCTCCTACCCGAGCCGCCTGCGCAAGCTGACCAACCGCACCCGCGCCATCCATATGGTGGAGGAGGGCGCAGACTTCCTGCAGGTGTTCGAGTTCTTCCGCGAGCAAGGTTTTGAAATGGCCGAAAGCTATGGCAACGCCAGCCGGGTATTCCGTGGCTCGACACCGACCGGGCTGCCGTTTACCAAGGATCTGTCCTACCTCAAGGGCTTCATCATGGTCTACAACTACATCCAGCTCGCCGTGCGCAAAGGCAAGCTGGAGCAAGTGCCGCTGCTGTTCTGCGGCAAGACCACCCTGGAAGACATGCGCACCTTGCGCCAGTTGGTCGACGAAGGCCTGGTGGTACCGCCCAAATACCTGCCGGAGCAGTTTCGCGACATGAACGCGCTGGCGGCCTGGATGTGTTTCTCCAACTTCCTCAACCACTTGAGCCTGGACCGGATCGAAGCGGATTACTCCAATATCCTCTAAAGGATCTGCCTGTATCAAAAATGTTAGATCGTTCCCACGCTCTGCGTGGGAACGCCGCCCATGACGCTCTGCGTCAGTAGAACGGACGCAGAGCGTCCTGTTGATGCATTCCCACGCGGAGCGTGGGAACGAGCGTCTGGAGGCTTCAACGGATGAGAATCCTCGGCATTCTGTGCCTGCTACTCACTTTGAACGGTTGCAGCTCGCTGCTGTTCTACCCCGAATCGGGCCTGCCGTTCACACCGGAAAAAGCCCGCCTGGCCTACCGTGATGTCACCCTCACCACCGCTGACGGCGTGAAGCTGCATGCCTGGTGGCTGCCGGCCAAGGCCGGCGTACCGCTCAAGGGCACGGTGCTGCACCTGCATGGCAATGGCGGCAATCTCACCTGGCACCTCGGCGGCAGTTGGTGGTTGCCGGAGCAGGGCTATCAGGTGCTGCTGCTCGACTATCGCGGTTACGGGCTGTCGGAAGGCAAGCCGTCGCTGCCGGCGATCTATCAGGATATCGATGCTGCATTCAACTGGGTCGACACGGCCCCCGAAACCCAAGGCCAGCCGCTGATCGTGCTGGGCCAGAGCCTGGGCGGCGCGTTGGCGGTGCATTACCTGGCAGAACACCCGCAGCGTCAGGCGCAGCTTAAGGCGCTGGTGTTGGACGGCGTACCGGCCAGTTACCGTGACGTAGGACAATTCGCCCTGAGTACCTCCTGGTTAACATGGCCGTTGCAGGTACCCCTGTCATGGCTGGTGCCGGACGCCGACAGTGCGATCCGCACCATGCCTCAACTGACGGGTGTGCCGAAGTTGTTGTTTCACAGCCTGGATGACCCGATTGTGCCGGTGGCCAATGGCATTCGGCTGTACCAGGCCGCGCCGCCGCCGAGGGTCCTGCAACTGACCCGGGGCGGGCATGTGCAGACATTTGCCGACAAGACCTGGCAAACCGTGATGCTGCGTTATCTGGACGACCCGCAGCATTTCGACGGCCTGCGCCGCCTGGGCGAAATTCCGAATTATCCCCTTCCTAAAGCTGACGCATCAGAGAGCCCGCAATGAGCGAAGAACGCAACATGATCCCGCTGATCCTCACCGGTATCGGCACCATCATCGGTACCGTCGGATGCCTCTGGTACTACGGCTACCTGCACTTCGCCAAGCCGGAAGATGCGTTGCTGCTCAGTGAGTTCACCATGCTCAAGACCGTTCCGGGGGAGGATTACAAGGTCTCCCTGACCCCGGCTGCGCAAGTGGCGCAGTGCATCGATGGCGTGCTGGTGATGTTTGACACCGAGCAAAAAGGCCTTACGGGTGTGCTGGTCAACAACAAGAAGCAGGCTGTGCGCTGCATGGGCCAGGAAACCCCGCAATTGCAGCCCTGATTCCATCTGGAAATATTTGGAACCAACTGGCGCAAGACACCACTCATTGGCCGATCACGGTGATTGAGTGGTCACCTATCCATAGCGCGCCCAGGAGACCCACGGTGCTGAATGATCCGATCGGTAGAATGTTAGAGATGGCCAGGACGCATCAGTCCGTAGAAAGCTGCAAAGGGCTTATCCTCGACTGGTTGCAGGAGCCGTGCGACGACGAACTGCCCACGCCTAAACCCGATTTTTCAGAGCGTGCAGAGAGCCCGGGCCCCATCACCTACTGACCAAAAAAAACCACCGTTTCCGGTGGTTTTTTTCATTCAGCTCGGGTCGATCAGTTGACCACGGAAGAACGTGGCTTGACCGGCTGGTTGTCGTTGGAAATGGTCACTTCCACACGACGGTTCATGGCGCGACCCGATACGCTGCCGTTATCGGCCACCGGGTATTCCTTGCCGTAACCGGTAGTCACGATGCGGCGTGGGTCCACGCCCATTTTGATCAGTGCGACCTGCACCGAAGCCGCGCGACGCTCCGACAGGCTCTGGTTGTACGAGTCGCTGCCGGTGCTGTCGGTGTAGCCCTCGACGATCACCTGGCGATCCGGGTTTTCCTGAAGGAATTGCGCCAGCTTGTTGATGTTCACCAGGCCGCTGGATTTCAGGTCGGACTTGTTGGTGGCGAACAGCACATCACCGAAGGTCACCAGGGTGCCGCGATCGGTCTGCTTGGCGTTCAGGCTGTCTTGCAGTTGCTTGATCTGTGCGTCACGGGCTTCGAGCAGAGCGCGGGCACGTTCGTCGCCGGCGTTTTTCAGCTTGGCTTCGGATTCGCGCAGCACGATGGTGTCTTTGGCCACCTCAACACGCTGGTTGGTCAGGTACGCCAACTGGTCGACTTTCTTCTGGTCTTCGCGGTCGCGGTAGGCTTTGTCAGCCTTGTCCAGCCACTCACTGGCGTCCTTGGTCTCCAGGGCCGCCACTTTGGTCGCTTGCGGGTTGGCTTGCAGGGCCGAGAAGTTGGTCCGTGCGTTTTCCAGGTTCGCGTTCGGCGGGGTGGAGCACGCCGCCAGGGCAACGCTCATCGCCAGCAGGGCAGGGATCATCAATTGTTTACGCATAGTCGTGTCGTCCTTTCAATTCGATATCGGGTGCAGTGCAATCAGGGGCGGCGGCTTATTTCTGCTGGATAGCAGCCGGGCGCATGCCTTCCTGACGCAGCTCCTGAACAGCTTTCTGGGAGTCCTTCACAGCCTGTTCAGCCTTGGCGGCCTGGGCCTTGCGCTCTGCGACGCGGGCGTCCCACTCGGCTTGTTCGGCCAGGCGACGGGCTTCGTCGTAGTTCTTGTCGTGCATGGCGATCTCGGCTTGCTTGAGCTTGTCCTGGGCCGACTTCATTTCCACCGCCGCGAACTCGGTGCCGCCGGCGCTGACGGCGCTGTTCACCGCAGACTGGGTCACCGCGTATTGCTCGGTCGGAGGGTTGCCGGCGCAGCCAGCCAGAACGAAGCTGGTACCGATTGCCAACGCGGCCAATTTGAGCCCGCGCAGATGGTTAAACGAGGATTTGGCAGTGCTGGTCTTCATCGTCTTCAACTCCATTGGGTAACTCCTGAAAAACATCGACATCCATCTCAGGCGGTCAGCGATTGCGGGTCCGGCAGTGGCGCGTGACACCTTTCAAACGGCTGTTCCAAGTGATGGCTTATTCGGTGTGACCGGAGGCTTTTTTGAATAGTTCAGAGAAGATGGCGATTTGCCTAAAAAATTTTTTTGACTGACAGGTCAGTGGGAAAAAATGGAACTTCTGCGTTGCGCAGCGGTACACCGGGCCTGCGAAAGGCCCGGAATACAGGGGGGTGAGGAAATGTCTCAGTGTTTCTGTTCGTCGGCGCTCGCTGATAGATCCTGCAGATAGCGGCGCGAAAGGGTCAAAAAGCGCGGCGTCGGGCCGACGTCTTCGTACAACGGATCACCCTCTTCATCGGTGGCGATCACCTGCTGGCCCTTGATATAGGGAAAGCTGGCTTCCAGCTCTTCCAGGGCGGCGCCGATCAACTCGCCGAGCAGTTCCTCGGGATGGCGCTTGGGGTACATTTCGGCGATGGCCGCCAGCCGGGCGGCGGCTTCCATGTCCAGGTGGATGGCGTATTCGGTCTTGGTCAAACGACCCTTGGCGGTTTCTTCCCAGTGCTGGGCCAATTCTCGGATTTTCATGGCAACCTCAATAAAGCCCGCGGTAGCAGGCGGTGATGAGTGACCCATCGCCTGCGTGGATAACGCGGCGACTTACTGTTGAGACTAGCTGCAAGCCACAAGGTTTAAAGTCTTGTCAGAAACGGGCGCGGGCGGCACTCTGCAACACTTGCGCGTCCCGGATTTCTGGCTGGAGATTGGCTGATGAGTGATATCGATGCACGCTTGCGTGAGGATGTTCACCTGCTGGGTGAGCTGTTGGGCAACACCATTCGAGAGCAGTACGGCGATGAATTTCTCGACAAGATCGAGCAGATCCGTAAAGGCGCCAAGGCGGACCGGCGCGGCGCTGGCGACGAACTGAGTGCCAGCCTCAATCAGTTGCAAGAGGATGAACTGCTACCGGTCGCCCGGGCGTTCAACCAGTTCCTGAACCTCGCCAACATTGCCGAGCAGTATCAGTTGATCCATCGGCGGGATGAATCGCAACCTGCGCCGTTCGAGTCCCGCGTTTTGCCTGAGCTGTTGGCTCGGCTGCAAGGCGAAGGCCACAGCGACGAATCCCTCGCCCGTCAGTTGGGGCGCCTTGAGATCGAGCTGGTCCTCACCGCCCACCCCACCGAAGTGGCGCGGCGCACCCTGATCCAGAAATACGATGCGATTGCCGCGCAGTTGGCGCTGCAGGATCACCGTGACCTCACCCAGGCCGAGCGCGAACAGATTCGCCAGCGCCTGCAACGCCTGATCGCCGAAGCCTGGCACACCGAAGAAATCCGCCGCACCCGGCCTACCCCCGTGGATGAAGCCAAATGGGGCTTTGCGGTAATCGAGCATTCGCTGTGGCACGCCGTGCCCAATTATTTGCGCAAGGCCGACCAGGCGCTGCACGCCGCCACCGGGCTGCATCTGCCTCTGGAAGCGGCACCGATCCGCTTTGCTTCGTGGATGGGCGGCGACCGTGACGGCAACCCGAACGTGACGGCGCCGGTCACCCGCGAAGTGCTGCTGTTGGCGCGCTGGATGGCGGCTGACCTGTACCTGCGCGACGTCGACCACCTCGCCTCGGAACTGTCGATGCAGCAAGCCAGCCCGGCGTTGCAGGCGCGGGTCGGGGACAGTGTCGAGCCTTATCGCGCCTTGCTCAAGCAACTGCGCGAACGCTTGCGCGCCACGCGCCAGTGGGCGCACACCGCGTTGAGCAGCAATACACCGGCACCGGTCGAGGTACTGCAAGACAACCGTGACCTGCTCGAACCGCTGGAGCTGTGCTACCAGTCGCTGCATGAATGCGGCATGGGGGTGATCGCCGACGGCCCGTTGCTCGATTGTCTGCGTCGCGCGGTGACGTTCGGCCTGTTCCTGGTGCGCCTGGATGTGCGTCAGGACTCCACCCGCCATTGTGCGGCCATGACCGAGATTACCGATTACCTGGGCCTGGGTCGCTACGAGGACTGGGACGAAGACGCGCGCATCCGCTTTCTGATGGACGAGCTGGCAAACCGCCGACCGTTGTTGCCGGGCTATTTCAAACCCTCGGCGGACACCGCCGAAGTGCTCAACACCTGTAAGGAAATCGCCGCAGCGCCGGCGGCCTCCCTGGGCTCCTATGTCATCTCCATGGCGGGTGCAGCGTCGGATGTGCTGGCGGTGCAACTGCTGCTCAAGGAGTCGGGCGTGCAGCGGCCGATGCGTGTGGTGCCGCTGTTCGAAACCCTGGCCGACCTGGATAACGCCGGTCCGGTGATCGAACAGTTGTTGCTGCTGCCGGGCTACCGCGCGCGGTTGCAAGGCCCGCAGGAAGTGATGATCGGCTATTCGGACTCGGCCAAGGATGCCGGCACCACTGCAGCGGCCTGGGCACAGTACCGCGCCCAGGAACGGCTGGTGGATATCTGCCGCGAGCAACAGGTGGAATTGCTGTTGTTCCATGGCCGTGGTGGCACCGTAGGCCGTGGCGGTGGCCCGGCGCATGCGGCGATCCTGTCGCAACCTCCGGGTTCGGTGGCGGGGCGTTTCCGCACCACTGAACAGGGCGAGATGATCCGCTTCAAGTTCGGCCTGCCGGACATCGCCGAGCAGAACCTCAACCTTTACCTTGCCGCTGTATTGGAGGCGACTCTGTTGCCACCGCCGCCACCGGAGCCGGCCTGGCGTCACCTGATGGACGAGTTGGCGGCGGATGGGGTGAGCGCCTATCGTGCCGTGGTGCGCGAGCATCCGCAGTTTGTCGAGTACTTCCGCCAGTCCACCCCGGAGCAGGAACTGGGGCGCCTGCCCCTGGGCAGTCGCCCGGCCAAGCGTCGTGCGGGTGGCATCGAAAGCCTGCGCGCCATTCCGTGGATCTTCGGCTGGACCCAGACCCGCCTGATGCTGCCCGCCTGGCTCGGCTGGGAAGCGGCGTTGAGCAAGGCCCTGGCGCGTGGCGAAGGCGAGTTGCTGGGGCAGATGCGCGAGCAGTGGCCGTTCTTCCGTACACGCATCGATATGCTGGAAATGGTGCTGGCCAAGGCCGATGCGGATATCGCGCTGCTGTATGACGAGCGTCTGGTGCAGCCGGACCTGTTGCCATTGGGTGCGCACTTACGCGACCTATTGTCGCAGGCGTGCGACGTGGTGCTTGGCCTGACCGGCCAGTCGCAGCTGCTGGCCCATAGCCCCGAGACCCTGGAGTTCATCAGCCTGCGCAACACCTACCTCGACCCGTTGCACCTGTTGCAGGCAGAACTGCTGGCGCGTTCCCGTCGCCAGGAAGCCGCGCAGGACAGCCCTCTGGAACAGGCGCTGCTGGTGTCTGTGGCCGGTATCGCCGCCGGTTTGCGCAACACCGGCTAGGGTTTCTTTCGCATTCTCAAGGGCTTGCAGATCAACCCCGTAGGTCGCCCGGAAACGGACGACCTGCGTTTTTGCGAGCGGGTTGCGCCTGGGCATAGCCGACTCGAGAGGCAGGCACGACGCGGGGAACTGCGACTTTCGGCGGCTTGTGTGGTTAGGGCCTGCTGTGTATCTTGATCAGCCTTTGGCCGTTTGTGCGGCCTGGACCCAAAATTTCCGAGATTGGCCCCACGCGGCGAATCCGAGCGTCATCTCTATAAAAAATTGAGGAGCACATCGATGCGCGTCATTCTGCTGGGAGCTCCCGGGGCCGGTAAAGGTACTCAGGCAAAGTTCATCACTGAAAAATTCGGCATTCCACAAATCTCCACCGGCGACATGCTGCGCGCTGCGGTAAAAGCAGGCACCGAGCTGGGCGTCAAAGCCAAGAGCATCATGGATGCCGGTGGCCTGGTCTCCGATGACCTGATCATCGCCCTGGTCCAGGACCGTATCGCGCAGCCGGATTGCGCCAACGGCTTCCTGTTCGACGGCTTCCCGCGCACCATTCCCCAGGCTGAAGCTCTGGTGACCGCCGGCGTCGAGCTGGACGCCGTGGTTGAAATCGCAGTTGAAGACGAAGAAATCGTGCAGCGTATCGCGGGCCGCCGTGTTCACGAAGCCTCCGGCCGCGTGTACCACACCGTCTACAACCCGCCAAAGGTTGAAGGCAAGGACGATGTGACCGGCGAAGACCTGGTGCAGCGCAAGGACGACACCGAAGAAACCGTGCGTCATCGCCTGTCGGTCTACCATTCCCAGACCAAGCCGCTGGTGGACTTCTACCAGAAGCTGTCCGCCGCCCAGGGCAAGCCGAAGTACAGCCACATTCCTGGCGTCGGTTCGGTGGAAGCGATCACCGCCAAAGTGCTGCAAGCACTGAGCTGATCCCTCGACTGGCTTCACGGATAACGGCCCGCTTGCGGGCCGTTGTTGTTTATACTGGCGCACTTTTTTTCGACTTGGACACCTACACCGATGAGCACCCTGCTGGCCCTGGACACCGCGACTGAAGCTTGTTCCGTTGCCTTGCTGCACGATGGCAAGGTTACGAGTCACTACGAGGTGATCCCGCGCCTGCATGCGCAAAAGCTGTTGCCGATGATCAAGCAGCTGTTGCAGGACGCCGGCACCACCCTGGCGGCGGTCGATGCCATCGCATTTGGCCGTGGTCCGGGCGCCTTTACCGGTGTGCGCATCGCCATTGGCGTAGTGCAGGGCCTGGCCTTTGCCCTGGAGCGCCCGGTGTTGCCGATCTCCAATCTGGCCATGCTGGCCCAGCGCGCGCTGCGCGAGCACGGTGCCCACCAGGTCGCCGCGGCCATCGATGCACGCATGGATGAAGTCTATTGGGGTTGCTACCGCGAAGTGGCAGGCGAGATGCGCCTGGTCGGCGAGGAAGCTGTGCAGCCGCCGCAGGCATCGGCGTTGCCTGCCGATGCCAGCGGTGACTGGTTCGGCGCGGGCACCGGCTGGGGTTATGGTGAACGCATCGCGGTGCCGTTGGTGGGCCAGGATGCGGCGATGTTGCCCCACGCTGAAGACTTGTTGACCCTGGCGCGCTTTGCCTTCGCGCGCGGCGAGGCGATTGCAGCCGACCAGGCTGCACCGGTTTACCTGCGCGATAAGGTCGCGCAGACCAAGGCGGAACGCGGGATTATTTGACGCCAAAAATGATGGCAATTTGGTGCAAAAATCACCAATCGTCAGAATTTGCCCCCCGTTTTAAACCTTTTTCGAATTATGTGTTCTAGTTATCACCAGAGCATTTGCGCGCTACGGACAGCGCTATTAAAATGCCATCATTGATACCGAGTTCGCATCCATGCGTATAGACGGCTTTTCCTCACAGTCCTACCCCATCAAACGCAAGCCGCGTAAGGCGAACGTCATGGTGGACGATTCCGTCGAGGATTCGCCGGACTTCATCGAAGTCCAGGCCGATGCGCAGTCGAATGCCCACAGCGCACGCACCAGTGGCCTGCCTGCCCGCCAGCAAGACATGGTCTTCCCGCGCTCCATGAGCAAAAGCGTCGCCACCGCCTTGGCCAGCTACCTGACCACCGCCGGTTTTGTCGAATGGGATATGGAAGTGCTGGGCCTCGACATCCACATCTGATGCGATTGCCTTACTACCTCGGTTGTCCGTCCTGGAGCGAAAACGCCTGGCGTGAATATCTGTATCCCGCCGATGCCCGCTCCAGCGACTACCTCTCGTTATATTCCCAGGTTTTCAACGCCGTCGAAGGCAACACTACCTTCTATGCTCGCCCGTCGGCGGCCACCGTGCAGCGCTGGGCCGAGATCATGCCGGCTGACTTTCGCTTCACCGCCAAGTTTCCCGGCGACATCAGCCATGGCGGCGATTTGCGCGAGCAACTGCCAGCGGCAGAAAGTTTTGTCGGTTTGATGAGTCCGCTGGGCGAGCGGGTTTCGCCGCTGTGGTTGCAACTCTCCGCCGGGTTTGCACCGCAACGCCTGGCTGAGCTGGCAGGATTTATCGACGGTCTTGAACGCCCCATGGCCGTGGAGGTGCGTCACCCGGAGTTCTTCGCCAAGGGCGATGCCGAGCGCATGCTCAACCGACTGCTGCGTGATCGCGGTGTGGAGCGCATCTGCCTGGACCCGCGTGCGTTGTTCAGTTGCACCTCCACGTCAGCCGCCGTCCTGCACGCCCAAGCAAAAAAGCCCAAGGTGCCACCACGGCCAGCGGCCCTGACGCAGTTTCCCCAAGTGCGCTTTATCGGCCACCCGGAGTTGGAAGCCAACGACCCGTTCCTGATCCCGTGGGTGGGAAAAATCGCTGGCTGGATCGAAGAGGGCCGTACGCCCTACGTGTTCCTGCACACCTCGGATAACCGCCTGGCGGCGCAATTGGCGCTGCGTTTTCACGATCAACTCATGGCTCGCCTACCGGGCCTGCCGCCGTTGCCCGTGTTGAATCGAGAGCCCGAAGTACAGCAACTGGGGTTACTCTAAGGCTCCTTTTCCCGCCAGGAGTCTGTCATGGATGCTCAAACCCTTCGCGCCGAAACCTTCAAGGCCCTGCACGAGCGCGACCGTGCGTTCGTGATGCCCAACCCCTGGGACGCCGGTTCCGCCATCATGCTTGCCAGCCTCGGCTTTGAAGCCCTGGCCACCACCAGCGCGGGCCTTGCGTTCAGCCTCGGGCGGCCCGATGCGGAGGGCGCGCTATCCCTGGAGGACACACTGAGCAATGCCGGCGCCATCGCCCGAGCCACCGCGCTGCCGGTGGCCGCTGATCTGGAAAACGGCTTCAGTGACACCCCCGAAGGTTGTGCCCGGACCATCCAGAGCGCCGCTGCCGTGGGCCTCGTTGGCGGTTCCATTGAAGACGCCAGCGGCCATGCGGCTGATCCGATCTATGCCTTCGACTTGTCCGTCGAGCGTGTCGAAGCCGCTGTTGCGGCAGCCCGCAGCTTGCCGTTCCCGTTCATGCTGACGGCCCGTGCGGAAAACCTCCTGCATGGTCGCCTGGATTTGCCTGACACCATTCGCCGCTTGCAAGCCTACGCCGAAGCCGGTGCCGACGTGCTGTATGCGCCGGGGTTGCGCAGTGCCGAAGAAGTGCTGGCAGTGGTCAAGGCCGTCGCGCCGAAACCGGTGAACGTGTTGATGTCCGGCGGCTTGAACCTGAGCGTGGCGCAGTTGAGCGACCTGGGTGTGCGGCGTATCAGCGTCGGTTCGGCGTTGGCGCTGGCGGCTTATGGCGAGTTTTATCGCGCGGCGCAGGAGATCTCTGCGTTGGGCACTTTCACCTTCAACGAGCGCAAGATGCCGTTCAGCCAGGCCAACCAGTTCTTCAGGGTTGAGCGAGGGTGCCTGCGATGATTTCAATGTGGTGCTCAGCCCGGACTGCAACGCCGCGCACCGCAACCATTTCCATTCGGACATGGGGCCTTGGTGGGTGTGTCGCTGAATCTCAAGCGGCCAGACGCAGGTTCTGGGTGACCAGCGGACGCGCCCAGTAGTAGTCGAAGTCCAAGGCTTTCTGTTGCGCCACCAACTCTTCGCTGGAGTAGGGCGTGGCGGCCGGTGGCAGCAGGTCCAGTTCGAACTCGGCGATGGGCAGGTGCAATGGATAAGGTTCCGGCGCCGGGCCGGGTTCCGGCAGGGGTTGGCCTGCGGTGAGCACGATAGGGCGCACCCAGCCGCTTTCGAAATTCTGCTGGCGCTGTTGGGCGGCGATTTCTTCGGGCGGGAACGGCGTGGCCGCCGGTGGCAGCAGCTCGGTTTCGAATTCGGCGATGGGCAGGAACAACGGCTCGGGCGGCACGATTTCGGTGTCTTTCACGTCGCATTCGCGCTGGGTCAGGATCTGCGACAGCAGGTCGGCACCGGCGCTGGGTTCTACCGTCGGGTCCACCGGTGCAGGCGCCTGTACCGCCAGCTCACCGGGGGCTTCGCCCAACTGCTCGGCCAGCGCACGGGCGAAGAAGTCCTGCCACACATGACTCACGCCGGCCAGCGCTTGAGTATTGCGCAGGCCGTAGTGGTTGTGGGTCGGCAATACGCCGATGGTAAGGGGAAGAATGTCTGACATTTTTTTCGGTCGACGCTCAGCTCTGGCAAAATACCTGACTGTTGTTTTTATCGGCCGCTGTTTGCCGATCCTTAATATTTTTGAGCGTAGCGATTGATGAGTGAGCAACCCGCGGCCAGCCGCATCCAGGTCCAGGCATTGGCCGAAGGTTTCCAGGCCCGTGCCGAGCAGTGGGCCGCACAGCTTGGCTTGCCGTTACAGCTGGCGGATGCCGACTTTTCCCTGCAAGTCGGGGAGCACGGCTTGCAACTGCAACAGCTTGGGCCTGACGCGCCGGGACCGGTGCGTGTGGATTTCGTCGAAGGCGGCGCTGCGCACCGAAGGCTGTACGGCGGTGGCAGCGGGCAGATGATCGCCAAGGCTGTCGGCATTGCCCAAGGCGTGCGTCCCCGGGTGCTGGACGCCACGGCGGGGTTGGGCAAGGATGCATTTGTGCTGGCCAGCCTGGGCTGCGAAATGAGCCTGATCGAGCGTCAGCCGTTGATCGGCGCGTTGTTGGAAGACGGGCTGGCACGCGCAGCCGAAGATTTCGAGGTGGCGCCGATCGTGGCGCGCATGACGCTGCTCAAGGGCAACTCCATTGACGTGATGCGCAACTGGGAAGGCGAGCCACCCCAGGTGATCTACCTCGACCCGATGTTCCCGCACCGTGAGAAAACCGCACTGGTGAAGAAGGAAATGCGCCTGTTCCGCCCCTTGGTCGGCGATGACCCGGACGCCCCGGCCCTGTTGGCCGCCGCGCTGGCATTGGCCAGCCACCGGGTGGTGGTCAAGCGCCCGCGCAAGGCGCCGTGCATCGAAGGCCCCAAGCCGAGCCATGCCCTGGACGGCAAGTCCAGCCGGTATGACATCTACCCCAAGAAAGCGCTCAAGCCCTGATTCTTCACTGGTCTTGAGGGCCTTATCGCAGGCAAACCAGCTCCCATATTGGAATGCAATCCCCCGCGGGAGCCGGGCTTGCCCGCGATGGCGTCCGCCCAGGCAATGAAATATTCAGGGCCGATACGCCCGCATAAACAACCCCACCACATCCTGCACATGCGCTTCGGCGGCTTCATCACTCAGTTGCCCGCCGCAGCCATACAGCAAGCAGAAGTTCGCCGTGCCCTTGAGCAGGCAAAAGAAGTGCTCCGCTGCTGTGAACGGTTTTTCGATGCGCAGGGCGCCGCTCTGGTCGATGCGGCCGAGCAGGCGTTCCATGCCTTGCAGCATGCGCATGGGGCCGGCTTCGAAGAAGATCTGTGACAGCTTCACGTCCTGATTGCCGGTGGTCATCATCAGGCGATGCAGGTTCACTGACTCTTCGCTGTTGACCAATCGATGGAATCTGCGCGCGATATTCAGCAGCACCGTCTCCACCGGAACGTCGACGGGCAGCTCGAAATACATCACCGGCAGTTGTTCCTCGCACGTGGCGACCACGGCGGCGGTGAACAAGGTTTCCTTGTCGGTGAAGTGGCTGTAGACGGTCAGTTTCGACACGCCGGCCGCCAGCGCCACAGCGTCCATGCTGGTATTGGCATACCCGTTACTCAAGAACAGGATTTTCGCCGCGTCGAGAATCGCCTGGCGTTTTGCCATGTCCTTGGGGCGCCCGGGGCTATTGGTGTTTACAGGATTGTCTGACATTTTCAGTTAATACTGGACTGGTGAGTTTGGTATTAATAACATACTGGCCAGTATAATTATTCCTAGCTCCATTTGCGAAAGGTCCTTCAGCATGCGCAGCACTTTCCTGCCTCTTGCGTTGCCTCTCAGCCTGGTAGTCCTCCTGTCCGCCTGCGGCCACGAAGAAACGAGCCAGACCAGCGTCCGCCCAGCCATGGTGGTGCAACCGCAGCCGGCGGTGCAGTCGTCCGACAGTTACCCCGGTGAAGTACGCGCCCGCTACGAGCCGGACTTGGCCTTTCGCATCGCTGGCAAGGTGAGCAAACGCCTGGTGGAGGAGGGCGAACGCGTCAAGGCCAACCAGCCGCTGGCTGAACTGGACCCCCAGGATGTGCGCCTGCAATTGGAGGCCACCCGCGCCCAGGTGGCGGCCGCCGAGGCCAACCTGAGCCTGGTGCGCGCGGAGCGGGATCGCTACAAGACCCTGATGGACCGTCAGATGGTCAGCCGTTCCCAGTACGACAATTCCGAAAACCTCTACCGAGCGGGTGAAGCACGCCTCAAGCAGATCAAGGCCGAATTCGACGTAGCCAGCAACCAGACCGGCTACGCGGTGCTGCGCGCGCCCCAGGATGGCGTGGTGGCCAGGCGTGCGGTGGAAGTCGGTCAGGTGGTCGCCGCCGGCCAGACCGTGTTCACCCTGGCCACCGATGGCGAGCGCGAAGTGCTGATCAGCTTGCCGGAGCAAGGCTTTGGTCGCTTCAAGATCGGCCAGCCGGTGTCGGTCGAGCTATGGAGCCAGCCTGACCAACGCTTCGCCGGGCGCATTCGCGAACTCTCGCCGGCAGCGGATCCGAAGTCGCGCACCTTTGCTGCCCGCGTAGCGTTCAGTGGCGCAAAAGTCCCGGCGGAACTGGGCCAGAGCGCGCGCGTCTTCATCCAGGCCGAGGGCGTGGTGCCGCTGTCGGTGCCGTTATCAGCCCTGAGTGCGGAGAATGGCGCGTCCTACGTCTGGCGCGTGCAGCCGGACAGCACCCTCAAGCGCACCCCGGTGCGCATCGGCGCTTTCGGTGAGAAGACCGTTCCCGTGCTGGAAGGCCTCGCGCCCACGGACTGGGTGATCGCAGCGGGTGTGCACGTGTTGCATGAGGGCCAGCAAGTACGCCCCGTGGACCGTGCCAATCGTGTGGTGAATCTGGCGGCCAAGGAGTAGTCCCCGATGGGTTTCAATCTTTCCGAATGGGCGCTGCGCAATCGCCAGATCGTACTGTTCCTGATGATTCTGCTGGCGGTGGTCGGCACCTTGTCCTACACCAAGCTGGGGCAGAGCGAAGACCCGCCGTTCACCTTCAAGGCCATGGTGATCAAGACCAACTGGCCGGGGGCCACGGCCCAGGAGGTGTCGCGCCAGGTCACCGAGCGTATCGAGAAAAAACTCATGGAGACCGGCGACTACGAGCGCATCGTCTCCTTCTCGCGGCCCGGCGAGTCCCAGGTCACCTTCATGGCGCGGGACTCGATGCACTCGGCGCAGATTCCCGAGTTGTGGTACCAGGTGCGCAAGAAAATCAGCGACATCCGCCAGACCTTGCCGCCGGATATCCAGGGGCCGTTTTTCAACGATGAGTTCGGCACTACCTTCGGCAATATCTACGCCTTGACCGGTGATGGTTTTGACTATGCCGTACTCAAGGACTACGCCGACCGCATCCAGATTCAGCTGCAACGCGTAGCGGATGTGGGCAAGGTCGAACTGCTGGGGCTGCAGGACGAGAAGATCTGGATCGAGCTGTCCAACGTCAAGCTTGCCACCCTGGGCTTGCCGCTGGCCGCGGTGCAACAGGCCTTGCAGGAGCAGAACGCGGTGTCTACCGCGGGCTTTTTTGAAACCCCGAGCGAGCGCGTGCAACTGCGCGTGTCGGGCAACTTCAAGAGCGTGGACGAGATCCGCAGCTTCCCGATTCGTGTGGGCGACCGTACCTTCCGCATCGGTGATGTGGCCGATATTCACCGTGGCTTCAACGATCCACCCGCACCGCGCATGCGCTACATGGGGGCCGATGCCATCGGCCTGGCCGTGGCCATGCGCGACGGCGGCGATATCCTGGTGCTGGGCAAGGCCCTGGAAACCGAATTCGCACGGTTGCAGAAGAACCTTCCGGCGGGCATGGAACTGCGCAAGGTGTCGGATCAGCCGGCGGCGGTGAAAACCAGTGTCGGCGAGTTCGTCCGCGTGCTGGCTGAAGCGTTGGCGATCGTATTGTTGGTTAGCTTTTTTTCCCTCGGCGTACGCACCGGCATGGTGGTGGCCCTGGCGATTCCGCTGGTGCTGGCGATGACCTTTGCCACCATGTATTACCTCGGCATCGGCCTGCACAAGATATCCCTGGGCGCACTGGTGTTGGCCCTGGGGTTGCTGGTGGACGACGCGATCATCGCCGTGGAAATGATGGCGATCAAAATGGAGCAGGGTTACGACCGACTCAAGGCCGCGAGTTTCGCCTGGACCAGCACGGCGTTCCCGATGCTCACCGGCACGCTGATCACCGCCGCCGGCTTCCTGCCGATTGCCACCGCGCAGTCGAGTACCGGTGAATACACCCGTTCGATCTTTCAGGTGGTGACCATCGCCTTGCTGGCATCGTGGGTCGCCGCCGTGGTTTTTGTGCCGTATCTGGGGGAAAAACTCCTGCCGGACCTGGCGAAGATTCATGCAGCCAAACACGGCGCCGATGGCCCGGATCCCTACGGCACCCCTTTCTATCAGCGGGTAAGACGTCTGGTGGAGTGGTGCGTGCGCCGGCGTAAAACCGTGATCATGCTGACGCTGTTGTTGTTTGTCGGCTCGGTAGCGCTGTTTCGCTTCGTACCGCAACAGTTCTTTCCGGCGTCGGGCCGCCTGGAATTGATGGTCGACCTGAAGCTCGCCGAAGGCGCCTCCCTGAGCAACACCGCCGATCAGGTCAAGCGCCTGGAGGGCTTGCTCAAGGAGCATGCCGGCATCGATAACTATGTGGCGTATGTCGGCACCGGCTCGCCGCGTTTCTACCTGCCTCTCGACCAGCAGTTGCCGGCCGCGAGCTTTGCCCAGTTTGTGGTGTTGGCGAAGACCATCGAAGAACGCGAAACCCTGCGCACCTGGCTGATCGAAACCCTCAACGAACAATTCCCCGACTTGCGCTCGCGCGTCACGCGTCTGGAAAACGGCCCGCCCGTGGGGTACCCGGTGCAGTTTCGCGTGACCGGTGAGCACATCGAGGAGGTGCGTGCGCTGGCGCGGAAAGTGGCGGCCAAGGTTCGCGAAAATGCCCACGTGGTCAACGTGCACCTGGATTGGGAAGAACCGAGCAAAATCGTCTACCTGAATATCGACCAGGACCGCGCACGCGCCATGGGCGTGAGCACGGCGAGCCTGGCGAAATTCCTGCAAAGCTCCCTGACCGGTTCCAGCGTGAGCCAGTACCGGGAAGACAATGAGCTGATCGAAATCCTCCTGCGCGGCACCGTGCATGAGCGTACCGAGCTGTCATTGCTGCCGAGTCTGGCGGTGCCGACCGATAACGGCCAAAGCGTGGCGCTGTCGCAGATCGCCACCCTGGAGTACGGTTTCGAGGAGGGTGTCATCTGGCACCGCAATCGTCTGCCTACGGTCACTATCCGCGCCGATATCTATGGCAAGGAACAGCCGGCGACGCTGGTCCAGCAGATTCTGCCGACCCTGGAAGGCGTGCGCGCCGAGCTGCCGGACGGTTACTTATTGGACGTCGGCGGTACGGTCGAAGACTCGGCGCGCGGGCAGAACTCGGTGAAAGCCGGCGTGCCGCTGTTTATCGTGGTGGTGCTGACGTTGCTGATGTTGCAGCTGCGCAGTTTTTCGCGCACCGCCATGGTGTTTCTCACGGCACCGCTGGGCTTGATCGGCGTGACCTTGTTCCTGCTGGTATTCCGTCAGCCGTTCGGTTTTGTTGCCATGCTGGGCACCATCGCGCTGTCCGGGATGATCATGCGCAACTCGGTCATCCTGGTGGATCAGATCGAACAGGACATCAAGGCCGGGCTGGCACCGTGGCAGGCGATCATCGAGGCTACCGTGCGTCGTTTCCGGCCGATTGTGCTGACCGCCCTCGCGGCGGTGCTGGCGATGATTCCACTGTCGCGCAGTGTGTTCTTCGGACCGATGGCCGTGGCGATCATGGGTGGGTTGATCGTGGCGACGGCCCTGACCCTATTGTTCCTTCCAGCCCTGTATGCTGCGTGGTTCCGAGTGAGGAAGGACGTCGCGTAATCATGCTGGCCACCGTTTCAGCCCTGATCTTGCTGTTGCTTGCCCCTGGCCCGACCAACACCCTGCTGTTTCGGGCCGGGGTGTTGTTCGGGTACAGGGCGTCCTGGACGCTGGCCCTGGTCGAATGCCTGGCTTACGTGCTGCAGGTTTCGGTGTGGGGTGTGGCGCTGCTCTACCTGGCGGCCTACTCACCGTGGGCGTTGAAGGCCACACAACTGGCTGCGGCCTGCTACCTGCTGCATGTCTCGTTCAAACTGTGGCAGCGCAAGCACAGCGCCATCGAACCGGGGCGCGACCGTTTCTCCGGCGGGTATTTCTTCTGGATGACCGTGATGAACCCCAAAGGGTTGCTGATTGTGTCGTTCATCGCGCCAGCCAACACCTTTGTGGCATTGCCGGAGTATGTCGCGTTCATGACGACGCTGGCGCTGGTGGTCGTGCCGGTGGGGTCCGCCTGGATTGTGCTGGGCAGCCGTTTTGAAGGGCTGCAGAAGGCCTGGCTGACGCCTCTGCGGATCAATCGGGCGGCGTCCATCGCAATCTGCTGCTTCGCCACCCTCATGATGGGCCGACTGGCGGAGTCGGTGTTGCACTGACTGCTTACATGCGGATGCAATCGGGCATCGGCGCACAGGGAACGTCTGAATTTTTTACTCCACTCAGAGGCGCCTGATGGACAGGCACAGGGCTCGGCTCTGCCCCAGGGCAGTTCGAACCTGTTTCAATCATCTTAGGGAGTATCGAATGTTCAAATTTTCAGATGTTGCGGCATTCAAAGGGGCGTTTCTCGGGGCGTTGCTGGGTAACACCTTGTCATCGAACCTGCAACAAATGAGTGTACGGCCGAAACGGGAATACTCAAATCAGCCAACCTTCGGCCATTCCCTGCCTGTAAGACCTGGGCACGGTCACCAGCATCCCTATCCGGTGTGCCAGTATCCGATGCCCGACAGGCCTCTGTTTCCCATGGGGCGCTAAAGCCGTAGCGTAAAACCACTGCGCCAAAGCCCGTGATCAGCGGCTTTGGCGCAGTGGTTGAAGGGGGACGCTCAGTGCCTAGAGAGCGCCAAATACCTTTTTCGCCAGGCTGGTGGCGGCCGCCGCCGGGTTCTTGCGAATGGTTTCTTCCTGCTGCGCGATCATCTTGAACAGGCCGTCGAGGGCTTGTTCGGTCACGTAGCTTTCCACGTTGGCGCTTTTGGCGTCTACCGCACCAAAGGCCGCAGCCTTGCCGGCCAGGGCATTGTATTGCTGGGCGACACCGACCTTGTCGGTCGCTGCCTTGACGATCGGCAGGAACTTGGCGCGGATCTGTTCACGGCTGCTTTTGTTCAGGTACTGGGTGGCGGAGTCCTGGCCACCGGTGAGGATGCCCTTGGCATCGGTCACGCTCATGTTTTTCACCGCATTCACCAGGATCGGCTGAGCCTGGGTCACTGCGGTTTCGGCGGCCTTGTTCATGCTGGTTTCCAGCTGCGTGACCTGGTCACCCATGCCGAACATCTTCAGCTTGTCGGCCACTTTGCCGAGCTTGCCGGGCAGGCCGATCTTCACTTCAGGGTTGTTGCTGAAACCGCCGGGAACCCCCAGCTGTTTCACGGCGATCTGCGCGCCTTGGGTCAGTGCGTCCTTGAGGCCGCCGGAGGCGTCGCCCTGGGACAGGCTGCCAAGGTCCAGGGCCATGGCGTTGGCGCCCAGCAGCAGGCCGGCGCACAGGGCGGTAAAGCGAAGGGAATTGCGGAGCATGGGCGCTTCCTTATGATCGAATTCAGTGGGCTACAGCATCGACGCGCAGGCGCAGAGGCTGTGGGTCCTGGCCGTTGAGCTGCACGGCGTGCCGTTCAGTGGTGATAAACAGTAGCTTGCCATCGAGTTCGATGCGAGCGCTGACCGAATAACTGTGGCCCGGCTTGACCTGTGCCGGGTCGTAGCTCAGGTGAAACGGTAGCGGCACCTGGCCTTTGACCGGGCCTTTCTGCTCGGCCAGGGTCACGGATGGCGCGTCGGCCAGGGACACGTCCAGCAGGCTGACACTCAGGGTGGCGGTGGGTGGCAGGGCGATGCGTTGCAGGTAGAACACTTCACCGTCGAGGCTTGCCTTGGGCGTGGGTGACATGGAATGGCAGGCTCCGAGCAGGGCGGTAAGGCCCAGGAGGATAATCTTTTTCATGGTGCAGCTCCTTTTCAGCGGCGCCGGCATCCCGCCGGCACCCTATTCAATCTAGCGGCTTTCTTCAGGTTTGACGGCCTCGGATTCGCTCGGTGCGGGGTCTGCGCCATCGACCCGGTGCAGGGCCACCTGGCGAATCGACAGGCGAATCTCCGCCGGCAACACACGTTTGGCCGCGCCTTCGGCCAGCTCGCCGAGCAAGTCGTGGTAGCTCAGCTTGCCGGCCTCGTCACGCCGCAGCACATCTTGCTCCAACAGGGTCTGGATGAAATGTCGGAAAAGGCTCTTGTCGAAGAACTCCGGCGCGTTGAGACCATGCAGGATCGACAGGCGCTGGGCCATGATCGTGCACAGGTCTTCCAGCTCTTCGGCGCTGATGCTGTTCTGGCCGCTGTTGAGCAGCAGCGAGATCGCCATGTAGAAACGTTGCAGGGTCTGGGCGATGCTCTTGGACAACAGGGTCAGCAGCACGAAGTGCCGTGAACTCGGCGCCGGGCGCAGGTACACATCCTTCTCGAAGCGCAGCAGGCCCTGTTCGACAAAGGCCTCCAGCCACTGGTCGACCACGCTGTCCAGTTCCTCCAGCGACCAGCGGATAAACAGCTCCGATTGCAGGTAGGGGTACAGCGCGCGGGTGTAGCGCAGGATCTGTTCGCGGCTCATGCGCGAGCTGCTCTGGAAGAAACTCGCCAGTAATGCCGGCAGCGCAAAGATGTGCAGCACGTTGTTGCGGTAGTAGGTCATCAGGACGGCATTCTGCTCGTCCAGGTACAGGATCTTGCCCAGGGCGTCGCTCTGTTCCGACAGCAAGTCCATGTCCTTCACGTGCTTGATCAACGCCAGGCCGTCGCCCTCGGGCAGGGTGGTGTGTGGCGAGTACGGCACACGGCGCAGCAGCGCCAGGTACAGGTCCAGCTGGCGCGCCATGGCCTGTTCGTCCAGGGCCAGGCGGGTGGTGGACAGCAACGCCAGCGCCACCAGGTTCACCGGGTTTACGGCAGCGGCTTCGTTCAAATGGCGCGCCACCTGCTCGCCGAGGCGGTTGGTGGTTTCGTTGAGCCAGGCCGGTTTATAGGTCGGGCCCAGTTCCTGGGTGCGCCAGTCCGGCTGTTCGGTGTCGAGGAACTGCGCAAGCTTGATCGGCTCGCCGAAGTTGACGGCGACCTGGCCAAAGCGTTGCTTGAGCGCACCGACCACTTTGAAAATATCGAAGATCGACTCTTTCTTCTTGCTCGCACCGCGCAGTTCGCCCAGGTAGGTGCGGCCTTCGAGCACGCGCTCATAGCCGATGTACACCGGCACGAACACGATGGGCATGCGTGAGGAGCGCAGGAAACTGCGCAGGGTGATCGCCAGCATGCCGGTTTTTGGCTGGAGCATGCGCCCGGTGCGTGAGCGGCCGCCCTCGACGAAGTACTCCACCGGAAAACCCTTGGTGAACAGCGTGTGCAGGTATTCGTTGAACACCGAGGTGTACAGCGGGTTGCCCTTGAACGTACGGCGCATGAAAAAAGCACCGCCACGGCGCAGCAGGCTGCCGATCACCGGCATGTTCAGGTTGATCCCGGCGGCGATGTGCGGCGGGGTCAGGCCGTTCTTGAACAGCAGGTACGAGAGCAGCAGGTAGTCGATATGGCTACGGTGGCAGGGCACGTAAATGATCTCGTAACCCTGGGCAACCTTTTGCACACCCTCGATGTTATTGACCTTGATCCCGTCGTAGATCTTGTTCCAGAACCAGCTCAGCACCACTTCCAGGAAGCGGATCGCGGTGTAGGTGTAGTCCGAGGCGATCTCGTTGCCGTAGCGCAGGGCCTGGGCCTTGGCTTTTTCAGGGCTGATCTTTTCCCGCTCGGCTTCGTCGGCGATGGCCTGGCGCACCAGTGGCATGTTGACCAGACCTTTGACCAGGTTGCGCCGGTGGGACAGGTCGGGGCCGATCACGGCGGTCTTCAGGTTGCGAAAGTGCACCCGAAGGATCCGTTGGGCCATGCGCACCGTGCGTTCGTGACCTTTATTGTGCTCGATCAATTCACGCAGGTTGATAGGCGCGGAGAATTGCACCCGGGTCTTGCGCCCCAGGATCAGGATGCTCAGCAGCCGGCGCAGGCGCCCGGTGACCGCCCAGCTATCGGCGAACAGCAGTTTCCACGGGCTCGATTCGCTCTCGGGAGACTGGCCCCAGAACACGCTGACCGGAATGATTTGTGCATTCTCTTCGGCATGTTCGCTGAGGGTGTTGACCAGGCGGGTCAAGGTCGGCGGTGCGCCGCGCTTGTCCTGGCGGCCCAGCCAATCCGGGTCCGGAGTGAGGTAGAAGAACGCCGCGGGCTCCAGCAGCGGGCCCACACTGACCGGCAACACCGGTCGTGGCAGGCCCGCCTTGGTGCACTCGGCGTCGACCACGGCCAG
Organism: Pseudomonas sp. SDO5271_S396; assembly: GCF_054071795.1. Taxonomy (NCBI): domain Bacteria; kingdom Pseudomonadati; phylum Pseudomonadota; class Gammaproteobacteria; order Pseudomonadales; family Pseudomonadaceae; genus Pseudomonas; species Pseudomonas sp. SDO5271_S396. The sequence goes on along the minus strand of NZ_JBSVWB010000005.1, from coordinate 39,982 downwards.
CTCGGTGATGGAAGGGGATTGCAGGACGTAAAACACCGGTCGGCTGCGGTCGAGGTTAAGGGTTAGGGACGACTGATTGATCGTCTCCGAGCGAACCCAGAGGTACAACAGTCGGCGCAAGGTGCCAAACACCAGACGGCGGAACGGGGAACGGGTCATAGGCGTGCTGCTTCAAGTGGAAAAAACCGAGCAGATGCTCGGGCGGGTAGTGTGCCGTATTCGCCGAAAATCGGCAAAAAAGCAGCGATGTAAACTTGAGTTGATCGTTTTTGAGCCTGTCTTATACTCGGCAGTTCAATGCGACTGACTCAACAATAAAAAAGCATGTGGGAGCAAAACAGATGGCAACGCGCGAAACCGGCAGTGTGAAGTGGTTCAACGATGCAAAGGGCTATGGGTTTATCCAGCGCGACGATGGCAAGGATGTGTTCGTGCACTACCGCGCCATTCGCGGCGAGGGCCACCGCTCACTGGCCGAGGGCCAGCAGGTGGAATACGCCGTGGTCAGCGGCGAGAAGGGGTTGCAGGCGGAGGATGTGGTGGGGCTTTGAGGCCAGACCGATCTTGACCTGATAACCCGATCAATGTGGGAGCTGGCTTGCCTGCGATAGCATCACTGTGGTCTTACTGGTAGACCGAGGTGTCTGCATCGCAGGCAAGCCAGCTCCCACAGTCGGTTGGGTTCATAAATCAGGGGTCAGGCAGTTTTCCAGGTGATCTGCTCTTCACCGTCTTCGCTGATGCGGATCCAGGTGTCGGCGCTTTCCTCACCTTCTTCCTCGACCCAACTGCCCGGCGCGCAGCGCACTTCGACGTTCAGTGCGGCAAAGGCTGCGCGGGCACAGGCGATGTCGTCGTCCCACGGCGTCTGATCGCTTTCCAGGTACAAACTGTTCCATTTGCCGACGGCTTTTGGCAGCCAGGTCACCGGCACGTTGCCGGCCTTGCACTTGTAGGTCTGGCCTTTTTGCTGCCAGTCGCTGCAAGGGCCGAGCGCTTCGGTCAACCAGGCGGTTATGGCCTTGTGGTCGACGTCGGCGTCCTTCAGGTAAATCTCGATATCGGGTTGGCGCATGGCGATTCCGCTGGGGCTCGACGGCCCGTGAAAAGGGGTTATTGAAGCACGAAATAATCGTAGCGCATGGACACGGTGACTTGCAGTGGCTGCGCCTGTTCGATCACCGCCGCACGGCGCTCGGCACTGGCGCGCCAGCCGTGGGGGGTCATGGCCAGCAGGTTGGCGCGGTCCGCAGGCTCGGCCAGGCTCAACGTGAACGTCAGGGTCTCGCTGTGCGCAAGGCTCATACCGTCCGGCACCAGGGCCAGGTGCTTGTCGTCGGTGTACTCGCGCACTTCGTCATACAGACGTTCGCGCAATTCCATCAGGTGGCCGCGGGTCGGGCCGACTTTCATCAAGCCGCCGCCAGGGCTGAGCAGGCGCTTGGCCTCTTGCCAGTCCAGCGGGCTGAACACGCTGGCCAGGAACTGGCAGCTGGCATCGGCCAACGGCACGCGGGCCATACTGGCGATCAACCAGGTCAGCGCCGGGTTGCGTTTGCACGCACGCTTGACCGCCTCTTTGGAGATATCCAGCGCGTAGCCATCGGCATGGGGCAGGGCCTCGGCGACCTGCGCGGTGTAGTAACCCTCGCCACAGCCGATATCCACCCAGCGCTGCGGCGCGCGTTCAGCGGCCAGTTCGGCCAGGCGCCTGGCCACCGGCGCGTAGTGCCCGGCATTGAGGAAGTTACGGCGCGCCTCGACCATGGCAAGGTTGTCGCCCGGGTCGCGGCTGTTCTTGTGCTGCACCGGCAACAGGTTCAGATAACCCTGGCGCGCGCGGTCGAAACGGTGCCCAGCCGGGCACGCCACGCCATTGTCCACCGCGTTGAGCGGTGCGCTGCAAAGGGGGCAGGCGAGCATCAGGCGAGCAACTTGATCAGGGTCTGGTAATAGATTTCGGTCAGTACATCCAGGTCGCTGGCGAGGATGCGCTCGTTGACCTGATGGATGGTTGCGTTGACCGGGCCCAGCTCGACCACTTGCGTGCCGAGCGTCGCGATGAAGCGCCCGTCGGATGTGCCGCCGCTGGTCGAAGCCTGGGTCTCGCGACCGGTGATGGCCTTGATGCTGGCCGACACCGCGTCGAGCAAGGCACCCGGTTCGGTGAGGAACGGCAGGCCCGACAGCGCCCACTCCACGTGCCAGTCCAGGCCGTGTTTGTCGAGGATCTGCGCAACGCGTTGTTGCAGGCCTTCGACGGTGGACTCGGTGGAAAAACGGAAGTTGAACACTGCCGTCAGGTCACCCGGGATCACGTTGGTCGCGCCGGTGCCGGAATTGAGGTTGGAGATCTGGAAGCTGGTCGGCGGGAAGAACGCGTTGCCATTGTCCCAATGCTCGGCGGCAAGCTCCGCCAGGGCCGGCGCGGCCAGGTGGATCGGGTTCTTCGCCAGGTGCGGGTAGGCCACATGGCCTTGTACGCCGCGCACGGTCAAGGTGGCGCCGAGGGAACCACGGCGGCCGTTCTTGACCACATCCCCCACCAGTGTGGTGCTTGACGGTTCGCCGACGATGCACCAGTCCAGACGCTCGTTGCGCGCAGCCAGGCGTTCGATCACGGCCTTGGTGCCGTGGTGCGCTGGGCCTTCTTCGTCACTGGTGATCAGAAACGCGACCGAGCCCCTGTGGTCCGGGTAATCGGTGACAAAACGCTCCGACGCCACCAGCATCGCCGCCAGGCTGCCTTTCATGTCGGCCGCGCCGCGACCGCAGAGCATGCCGTTCTCGTCGATCAACGCGTCGAACGGGTCGTTCTGCCAGGCCTGCACCGGGCCGGTCGGGACCACGTCGGTGTGGCCGGCGAAGCACAGCACCGGGCCTTCATGCTTGCCATGGGTGGCCCAGAAGTTGTCCACGTCCTCGATGCGCATCGGCTCGAGCTTGAAACCGGCGTCGCCCAGGCGCTGCATCATCAGCTTCTGGCAATCGGCGTCGACCGGCGTCACCGAGGGGCGACGGATCAGATCGATAGCGAGTTGAAGGGTCGGCGAAAGGTCGGCATGGGCCGTCATGGGAAAACTCCGGGAAGCGTGTCGTGGGCGCAGGACGAATGTGGATTTGAAACGGCGCAGATCCAATGTGGGAGCTGGCTTGCCTGCGATGCAGACGCTGCGGTTCAGCAAGTACACCGCGGCGATGCTATCGCAGCGGTGCGGCGATCCGACAAGCCAGCTCCCACAGAGAGCAAAGCCAGGGCCAAGTCTCGTAAAAGGGCCGTTATCTTATAGCAAAACGGCGGCCAGAGGCCGCCGTTTAGTGCATTGCGCAAGTTTTTACACAGCGGGCGCTGGCTCCGCTGTCGCCGAAGGTTTCGGCAGCGACGAGAGGAACGCCATGATCAGCGCTGCCACGTACGGCAGCGACTGCACCAGCAGCATCACCACCCAGAAGCGTATGTCGTTGCTCGGCAGGCCCTGCACCAGGTAGATCCCCAGCGCGGCGCCCCACAACAGCAGCATGATGAACATTTCTTCGCGGGCTTCGGAAATGGCGACCCAGAAGCCGTGGTTATCGGCGTTTTTCGGTGTACGAAAGAACGGAATGCTGCTGGTGAAGAAACCATACAGCACCGCCTTGGCGATGGTGTGGGACAACGCCAGGCCCGCCAGCGCCGCGCAGAACGCATCCTTGAGATTCACGCCAACGGCGCGGCGGTACAGGAAGATGATCTTGCCCACCTTGAACACGAACAACGCCAGCGGCGGGATCGCGAAAATCAGCAGCGGCGGGTCGACCCGTGTCGGCACGATGATCATCGCCGCCGACCACAACAGGGCGCCGACGGTGAAGAAGATGTTCATGCCGTCCGCCACCCACGGCAACCAGCCCGCCAGGAAGTGATAGCGCTGGCCACGGGTCAGCTCGGTGTCCTTGCCGCGCAACAGGCTGGCGGTGTGACGCTTGATGATCTGAATCGCGCCGTAGGCCCAGCGGAAACGCTGTTTCTTGAAGTCGATAAAGGTGTCCGGCATCAGGCCCTTGCCGTAGCTGTCGTGGTAGTACGCCGCCGACAGACCTTTCTCGAACACGCGCAGGCCCAGTTCGGCGTCTTCGCAGATGCACCAGTCGGCCCAGCCCAGCTCTTCGAGCACCGAGCGGCGGGTCATGGTCATGGTGCCATGCTGGATGATCGCGTCACGGTCGTTGCGGGTGACCATGCCGATATGGAAGAAGCCCTTGTATTCCGCGTAGCAGAGCTTCTTGAAGGTGCTTTCGTGCTGGTCGCGGTAGTCCTGCGGCGACTGCACCACGGCGATTTTCGGGTCGGCGAAGTGCGGCACCATGTGCTTGAGCCAATTCGGCGACACGCAGTAGTCCGAGTCGATCACCGCGATCACTTCGGCATCCTTGGCGGTGTGCGGGATCAGGTAGTTCAGCGCACCGCCCTTGAAACCGGCCAGGGGCGCCACGTGGAAGAACTTGAAGCGCGGGCCGAGGGTTGCGCAGTAGTCGCGTACCGGCTCCCACACCGCCGGGTCCTTGGTGTTGTTGTCGATGATCAGGACTTCGTAGTCCGGGTAATCGAGGGCCGCCAGCGCATCGAGGGTCTGTTTGACCATTTCCGGCGGCTCGTTGTAGCAGGGCACATGGATAGACACTTTGGGGCGGTAGTCCGAATCCCCTTCGACCGGCAGGAATTCACGCCGACGCTTGTGGGTCCATACCGCTTCCGCCAGCTCGTGGGCCTCGGTCAGCAGCACGATAAACACGCCGAGGGCGCCGAGCGCCAGAAGCACACCGACGGTCACGCTGAACCAGGTGCTGTATTGCTGGCTGTAGTCGTAGGCGATCCACACCAGCACCGACCCGCATAGAAACGCGATGAAAGTCAGGAAGGTACGGCCACGTTGGCGCAGGGCCGAGCCGTCGATCATCAGCAGGGTCAGGGACAGCAGTGCGAGCACCACCGAGCCGATGGCCAGCACGCGCCATTGCGGGATCGCGACCACCGGTCCTTCAAAGTTGAATTTCTGCTGGCGCGCGGCGTTGAACACGCCCCAATAAGCGCCCGCAGAACCTTCGTCGCTGACTTTCCACGGCTGATCGAACGCTTCGATCACGAAGTAGTTGAAGCCCTGGCGATTCAATTTGTTGACCAGGGTGCGCAGGTAAATCGCCTGGTCCGCCGGTGAGGTTTCATTGCCGCCGCGCATACGGCCATTGCTCGGCCAGCCCACTTCCGATAGCAGCAGCGGTTTTTTCGGGAACAGCTTCTTCAGGTCCCGGGCGCGGTCGAGTACGTACTGGCCGGCCTTGTCCATCGGGATGTATTCCCAGAAGGGCAGGATGTGCGCGGCGATCAGGTCGACGTGCTTGGCCAGTTGCGGGTTCTTTTCCCAGATGTGCCATTGCTCTGAGGTGGTCACCGGCACTTTCACGGCGGCGCGCACGCGGTCGAGCAACACGATCAGGGCGTCGGGGGTGATTTCTTCACGGAACAGCGCTTCGTTGCCGACCACCACGCGCACCACACTGCGCGAGCTGTTGGCCAGTTCGATGGCGCGCTGGATTTCGCGTTCGTTGCGTTCCAGGTCCGGGCTGATCCAGATCCCCAGGGTCACGCGCAGGCCGAACTCTTCAGCCAGCTTGGGGATGTCACCCAGGGTGCCGTCGACCGAATAGGTGCGGATGTTATCGGTCAGCTTGCTCATGATCTCCAGGTCACGGCGCATCTGATCGTCGGTGGGGTATTGATCCTTCTGCGGGTACTGCCCCTGTTGGAACGGGGAGTAGGAGAAACCGGAGATTTGTTCAGGCCAGTTGGGGGCGGTGACCGGGCGGTTGATCAATGCCCAGAAACCGGTGAACAGCGCGGCGATCGCCAGCACGATCACCAGATTGAGTCCAAATTTACGCGATGCCATGGCTATTTCGGGTTCCAAAGGGTGTGGAACGAAAAGAGGTGTCGGCCTGCGCCGAACGGCGCGCATCCTACACCGGCCGTTCGCTGAGCGTACAGCAGACAGAGAAAAGCCGGACGTTAGTCAGCGAAAGGCCATCTAAGTTCTTTACGTGTAACTTGTAGCTTAAAACTTGGCGCTCTGTAGCCCATAATGCGCGCCGGTTTTTGGGGTAATGGTCATGAGTACAGAAGATCCGCGGTTTGCAGGCGTCGCCCGCCTGTATGGCATTGAAGGTCTGGAGCGCTTGAAAGCGGCCCACGTAGCCATCGTCGGCGTGGGCGGCGTCGGTTCCTGGGCGGCGGAAGCCATGGCCCGGTGCGGGGTGGGCGAGATTTCGCTGTTTGACCTGGACGACGTCTGCGTCAGCAACAGCAACCGCCAGTTGCATGCCCTGGACAGCACGGTGGGCCGGCCCAAGGTCGAGGTGATGGCCGAGCGCCTGCGTGGCATCAACCCGGACTGTACCGTGCATGCCGTCAGCGACTTCGTGACCCGCGACACCATGGCCGACTACATCACCCCCGACCTCGATTGCGTGATCGATTGCATCGACGCCGTCAACGCCAAGGCGGCGCTGATCGCCTGGTGCAAGCGTCGCAAGATCCAGATCATCACCACCGGCGGCGCCGGCGGGCAGATCGACCCGACGCTGATCCAGGTGTGCGACCTGAATCGCACCTTCAACGATCCGCTGGCCTCGAAAGTGCGCTCGACCCTGCGCCGTGACTACGGTTTCTCACGCACGGTGACCCGTCACTACAGCGTGCCGTGCGTGTTTTCTACCGAACAGCTGCGTTACCCCAAGCCGGACGGCAGCATTTGCCTGCAGAAGAGTTTTGTCGGGGATGGCGTGAAGCTGGACTGCGCCGGCGGGTTCGGCGCCGTGATGATGGTCACCGCCACGTTTGGCATGGTGGCGGCGACCAAGGCGGTGGATAAGATCGTGGCTGGCGTGCGGCGGCCTTCGGAGCGGGCCAAGGCCGGTTGATGTGGGGCGCTTCAGGCCAGGGCAAAGTCATACAGCAGCTTGAGGTTCAGCCCCACGATCACCGTCGCGACCACCCAGGCCAGTACGGCTACCCAACTGGACACCACGAACTCGCCCATTTTCCGGCGGTCGGTGACGAACCGCACCAGCGGTACCGCCGCAAAGGGCAACTGCATCGACAGCACCACCTGGCTGAAGATCAGTAGCTGCGCGGTGCCTTTCTCGCCATACAGCGCCGTGACGAAAATGACCGGAATCACCGCCAGGCCACGGGTCACCAGGCGACGCATCCAGTTGGGCAAGCGCAGGCGCAGAAAACCCTCCATGACAATTTGCCCGGCCAGCGTCGCGGTGACCGTGGAGTTGATCCCCGAGGCCAGCAACGCCACGGCGAACAAGGTGGAAGCAATGCCCAGGCCCAGCAGCGGCGAGAGTAGCTCGAACGCCTGTTCGATTTCGGCGACATCCGAATGCCCGCTGGTATGGAACGCTGCCGCGCCTACGATCAGGATCGCGGCATTGATAAACAGCGCCAGCATCAGGGCGATGCTGCTGTCGGTGGTCGCCCACTTGATCGCATCGCGCTTGCCGGTGCTGTCGCGCGGGTAGTTGCGGGTTTGCACGATGGAGGAGTGCAGGTACAGGTTATGCGGCATGACCGTCGCTCCGAGGATGCCGATGGCGATGTAGAGCATTGCCGGGTTGGTCACGACCTCGGTGGACGGGATGAAACCACTGATGATCGCCGCGATGGGCGGCGCCGCTGCCGCGACCTGCACGCCGAAGCAGATGGCGATCACCACCAGCAGGGCAATCACAAAGGCTTCCAGGAAGCGAAAGCCCTTGTTCATCAATAACAGCAGCAGGAACACGTCCAGGGTGGTCAGCAGCACACCGCCCAGCAACGGGATGCCGAACAACAGTTTCAGCGCGATGGCGGTGCCGATGACTTCAGCCAGGTCGCAGGCGATGATCGCCAGTTCGCAGATGATCCACAGGGCAACGCTGACCGGTTTTGGGTAGTGATCCCGGCAGGCTTGCGCCAAATCGCGTCCGGTGGCGATACCCAGGCGGGCCGACAGCGCTTGCAGCAGGATCGCCATCAGGTTCGACAGCAGGATCACGCACAGCAGCGTGTAGCCGAATTGCGCACCGCCGGCCAGATCGGTCGCCCAGTTGCCCGGGTCCATGTAGCCCACCGAGACCATGTAGCCCGGCCCCGAGAACGCCAGCAGCCGACGCAACCAGGTGCCGGTTGCGGGAACGCTCACACTGGAGTGGACCTCGGCCAGGCTGGCGTAGGCTGGCCCGGGCTGGTCAAGCCGCCAGGCTGAAGGGTTGGAGGGGAGCGCGGGCTTGGGCATGACACAACTCCAGAAGACCAAAAGCGATACTGCACAGATCGCCGTGTCTGAGAGACGTTCTCATGAATCTGGAATTTAGCCGACGGATGTCCCGGGTTTCGGTGACATCGCGCTCAAGGTGCGCATGCGCTGCAATACCGCGTTGAGGCCATTGCTGCGCGACGGTGAGAGCTGGCGCGACAAGCCGAGTTGTTCGAACCAGCCGGGCAGGTCGACGGTGTTCAGGGCCTCGGCGGACAAACCATTGACCCGTGCCAGCAGCAGCGCCACCAGCCCACGGATCATGCGCGCATCGCTGCTGGCGGCAAACTGCCAATGACCGTCCTGCAAATGGCCCACCAGCCACACCAGGCTTTCGCAACCCTGCACCAGGTTGGCATCGGTCTTGTGTTCATCCGCCAGGACCGGCATGCGTTCCCCCCATTGCATCAGCAGGCGCGCCCGTTGCTCCCAACTGCCCACCGCTTGAAACGCGTCCAGCGCGGTGACTGCGTCTGTTGGCAGGTTCATCGCAGCATTGCCATGGCCTGATCCAGCGCGTCGAAAAAGCGCTCCAGGTCGTCGGAATCGTTGTACAGCGCCAGGGATACACGGATCGCCCCGGAAAGTTGCAAGGCCTTGATCAGCGGCATCGCACAATGATGACCGGCGCGCACGGCAATGCCTTGTTCGGTCAACAGGTGAGCGAGGTCGGCGTTGTGCACACCCTCGACCACGAAGCTGACCAGCGCCACCTGGGGCGTACCCAGCACGCGCACGCCGTTGCGCGCCTTGAGCCCGCGCAGCAGGTAATCGTGCAGCGCGGCTTCATGGGCGATGACCGCCGCCTGATCCAGTGACGCCAGGTAGTCGAGGCTGGCGCCCAGCCCGATCACGCTGGCGATTGGCGGTGTGCCGGCCTCGAAACCCAGCGGCGCGGGTCGGAAGCTGGCGCTGTGGTAATCGGCCTGTTGCACCATCTCGCCGCCAAACTGCCAGTGGCGCAGGTGGTGCAGGGCTTCGTTGCGTCCGTAGAGCACGCCGAGGCCATCCGGGCCGTAGAGTTTATGACTGGAGAATACGTAGAAATCGCAGCCCAGCGCCTGCATGTCATGGCGGCCATGGACAATGCCCTGGGCGCCGTCGACCACCGTGAGCGCGCCGTGTGCCTGGGCCTGCGCGATCAAGGCCTCCAGCGGTTGCCAGGCGCCCAGCACGTTGGACAGCTGGCTCACCGCCAGCAGGCGCGTGCGTGGGCCGATCAACTCGGCGGCGGCGTGCAGGTCGATCACGCCGGCATCGTTTAGTGGCAACACCACCAGCGTGAGGGCGCGACGTTTGGCCAGTTGTTGCCAGGGCAGCAGGTTGGCGTGGTGTTCCAGGGCGCTGATGACAATTTCATCGCCCGCATTGAATAAGTGCTCAAGGCCATAAGCCAGGAGGTTCAGCGCAGAGGTTGCGCCATGGGTGAATACGATCTGCCCACTGTCACCTGCGTTCAGCCACTGCGCGACCTTGCTGCGGCTGTCTTCGAACGCCTGGGTCGCATGGGCGCCGGGCAAATGCTGGGCACGGTGCACATTGGCTGCGCCATTGGCGTAGTAATGGCTGATGGCATCCAGCAGGGCCTGGGGTTTTTGCGTGGTGGCGGCGCTGTCCAGGTAGGTCTGGTCTTGCCGTTGCAGGGTGGCGATTGCCGGAAAATCGGCGCGCCAGGGGGAGGGCACAAGCATGGTGTTCAAGACTCGTATAAGCGGGCCCCGAAGTCGGGGCCCGCTAGTGGCATCGAGTGGCTGCTTAGTTGTGAGCGTGCAGCGCTTCGTTCAGTTCGATGGCCGATTTGTGGGTTTTGCACTCCACGGCACCGGTCTCGGAGTTGCGACGGAACAGCAGGTCCGGCTGACCGGCCAGTTCACGTGCCTTGACCACTTTGACCAACTGGTTCTGCTCGTCCAGCAGCGCCACCTTGGTACCTGCGGTCACATACAGGCCCGACTCCACGGTGTTGCGGTCGCCCAGCGGGATACCGATACCGGCGTTGGCACCGATCAGGCAGCCTTCGCCGACCTTGATCACGATGTTGCCGCCGCCCGACAGGGTGCCCATGGTGGAGCAACCGCCGCCCAGGTCAGAACCCTTGCCGACGAATACGCCTGCCGACACACGGCCTTCGATCATGCCCGGGCCTTCGGTGCCGGCGTTGAAGTTGATGAAGCCCTCGTGCATCACGGTGGTGCCTTCGCCCACATAGGCGCCCAGGCGCAGGCGTGCAGCGTCGGCGATGCGCACACCGGCGGGTACCACGTAGTCGGTCATTTTCGGGAACTTGTCCACCGAGAACACTTCCAGCAGCTCGCCACGCAGGCGCGCTTCCAGTTGACGCTCGGCCAGTTCGGCGATATCGATCGCGCCCTGGCTGGTCCAGGCCACGTTCGGCAGTTGCGGGAATACACCGGCCAGGCTCAGGCCGTGGGGCTTGACCAGGCGATGGGACAGCAAGTGCAGCTTGAGGTAGGCCTCAGGCGTGGAGGTCAGCGCGGCGTCTTCGGCCAGCAAGGTGGCGACCAGCGGCTTGTGGCTTTCGGCCAGGCGGGTCAGCAGCGCGGCTTGAGCGGCGTCGACGCCTTTGAGTGCGTCAGCCAGTTGCGAAGCCTGGGACAGGGTGAAGGTAATGGCCTGGTTGCCTTCGGTGTAGCCAAGGATCGGCGCGATGGCTGCGATGATTTCGGCCGAAGGATTGAGCAGCGGTTGTGCGTAGAACACTTCCAGCCAGGCACCTTGGCGGTTCTGGGTGCCGACGCCGAAGCCCAGGCTGAACAGGGAATGGGACATGCTGTTACCTCTACAAAATGAAAGGGCTGGCCTACTTGAGGGCCGCCGAATAACTATCTGGCTTGAAGCCAATCAGGGTTCTGTCACCGAGATCAAGCACCGGACGCTTGATCATCGAAGGTTGCGCGAGCATCAATTCAATGGCTTTCGACTGATCGAGATCGGCTTTGCGTTCGTCTTCGAGTTTGCGAAAGGTGGTGCCCGCACGGTTCAAAACCACCTGCCAACCGTGCTCGTCGCACCATTGGGTCAAGTGTTCGCGGTCGATACCGGCCGTTTTGTAGTCGTGGAATTCATAGCTCACGCCGTGCTCATCGAGCCAGGTGCGGGCCTTTTTCATGGTGTCGCAGGCTTTGATGCCAAAAAGGTGCAACGTTTTGCTTGAAGCGGTCAAGGAATTGCCCCCTTTGAGCGTGTGAAAACGGAAGGTCACGGATTATGCCACGACCAGCGGGTTTGGGTGCCGCTCGTCATGCCGGCGTGCGACTTATGTGCAAATGCCAGGTTGCAGCCAGGTGGGTAACATAGCTGGGTTATATGGCACTTCAACGGCGAGATGTTGCCGTATGTGTGTCGTTGTACGTCGATTGTCCGGGAAAACCGCGTTATGCAAACCGCCTACACCGTTCTTATCCTGCTGATGCTGGTCAGCGTTTCGCGTCTGGTCGGGCGTGTGATTCCCCTGCCGTTACCCCTGGTGCAAATTGCCGCCGGTGCCTTGCTGGCCTGGCCTACGCTGGGGCTTCACGTGGCGCTGGACCCTGAGCTGTTCCTGTTTCTGTTCCTGCCGCCGCTGTTGTTCTCCGATGGCTGGCGCATGCCCAAGCGGGAGCTTTGGCGCCTGCGCGGGCCAATCCTGACGCTGGCAGTGGGGCTGGTGCTGTTCACGGTGGTCGGTGCCGGTTACTTCATTCATTGGATATTGCCTACGATCCCGCTGCCGGTGGCCTTCGCCCTGGCGGCCGTGTTGTCGCCGACGGATGCCGTGGCCGTGTCGGCCATTTCCCAGAACCGCCTGCCTACTCCGCTGATGCACATGCTGCAGGGCGAGGCATTGATGAATGATGCGTCGGGCCTGGTGACCTTCAAGTTCGCCCTGGCCGCTGCGTTGACAGGGGTGTTTTCCCTGGCGGACGCCAGCCTCACATTTGTCTTGGTGGCCGTCGGTGGACTGGCGGTCGGCGTTGCGCTGAGCTGGCTGGTCGGTCGCCTGCGCGCGTGGATGATTGCCCGGGGGTGGGATGACCCGGCGACCCACGTGGTGTTCATGTTGCTGCTGCCGTTTGCCGCGTATGTGCTGGCAGAACGCCTGGGTGCCTCGGGCATTTTGTCAGCGGTCGCAGCCGGCATGATGCAAAGCTGGCTGGACCTGTTGCCGCGCCAGACCAGCACGCGCTTGCTCAATCGCAGTGTGTGGTCGCTGCTGGAGTTTGCTTTTAACGGCTTGATCTTCCTGCTGCTGGGTCTGCAACTGCCGGACATCATCAAGGCGGTGGTAAGTCATGAGCCGACATTATGGCCGGCCCTGTTCTATCGCTGTCTCGACGTGATCGGGATTTTCCTGGTGTTGGTGGTGTTGCGGTTTGTCTGGGTGCAGAGCATCTGGCGGCTGTCAGGGTTGTTGCGTCGTCTACGTGGGAAAAGTGAGCTGACACTGGTGCCCACGGCGCGCTCTTGCTGGTTGCTGACCGTCGGCGGCGTACGCGGTGCCGTGACCCTGGCCGGTGTCATGTCGGTGCCATTGTTATTGGCGCCGGGCCAGGATTTTCCTGAACGTGACCTGCTGATCTTCATCGCCGCCGGGGTGATTCTGTTGTCGCTGATCGCCGCATGCGTCGCCTTGCCGCTGCTGTTGCGCGGTATCGAAAAGAGCCCGGATGAGAAGCGCCACAACGAGGTTCGCGAGGCCTGGAAAAAGACCGCCGTGGCCGCGATCCATGCCCTGGAAACTGAAGAACCGGCTGAACCCGAAACCCAGGATGCAGCCCAGGCCGCGCTTGCTACCGAATTGAAGGCGCGCTTGATGTCGGAATACCGCCACCAGTTGGAGGTGTTCAACGACTCGGCCGAAGCCCAGGCACTGGCGCAACAGATGGACCTGCTTGAGCGCAAACTGCGCCTGAAAGCCCTGCGTGCACAGCGCTTGGAGTTGTATAGCTTGAGCCGTCACCACCAGATTGGTGATGACGTGCTGCGCGAAGTGTTGGCCGAGCTGGATATGAGTGAGGCGAATTTGGGGCTCAAGAAGTAGCGGCTTCTGCTTTTGGGTAGGCTTTTTTGGCCCAGGCGATGTCCCCATCGCTCAACGACCAGGTTTCAGACTGGCCCCAGCCGCCGTGTGTCAGTTTGGGACTGATTTCATAGTGCATGACCGAGTCGCCATCGTAGGGCAGGAAGTCGTATTGGTTGGAGCGGGGCAGCGGGAGCACGTTATTTTGCACACCTTCCCGGTCTAGCCCGGCGATACGGTTAGAGCCCTCATACACTTTTTCCATATCCCACGGAATTTTGGCATCCGGGTGTTGATGGGCATGATGAGCGCCGAGCATATGACCGAATTCATGCATCACCACATACTTGAATCGTGGGTGCGTATGGTCCCTTGGCAGTGACATGGTGGGGCTTGCGGGAGACCTATCGAGCGCCTCTGTTCCTGTGGCTGAGCTGCCCCCTCCTTCATTGTTTATATTCTGAGTAATGCGAACGTCACCTTCCTCTCCAGGCACGAACTCGAACTTCAGATTGATGTGGGGCAGCCATTCGCTGGCGGCTCTCTTGACGGCCAATACGTAGGGATCGTCCATGTCGTAGTCGTACATGGCGATTTTGATCGTGCTGTTTTGGGGCCAGTATTTGTCGGGCTCGCCAATGTTGCGTCGGCTTCTGGAACGGGGGGGTGTGCTGTCGCCAGCATTTTCGAAGGGCGAAGCAACAATGGGGTAGTGGAAAACGGGTGGGGAAGTGGCAGCTATCATGTGTTGTTTCCTGCGACGATTGAGGACGAATGTGTTGGTTTATTCGTCCAGATCGCAGGAAAGTTCCGGGCGCTTTGTGTGAGTATGTTAGCCCGTGTTTGCTTGGGGCAAATACGGGTCCGATGTTCGCCGACTCGGCCAAAGCCCAGGCACTGGCGCAACAGATGGACCTGCTTGAGCGCAAACTGCGCCTGAAAGCCCTGCGTGCACAGCGCTTGGAGTTGTATAGCTTGAGCCGTCACCACCAGATTGGTGATGACGTGCTGCGCGAAGTGTTGGCCGAGCTGGATATGAGTGAGGCGAATTTGGGATCGCTGAACTAAGCCCCAAGGGCTCTATCGGTTTTTAGGGTACAGCGCACTGATGAACTGTTTGTCGGTTTCTGTCAATTCATTGTTCTCGGGTGTGGGCATGCCGTTAGTGAAGTACTCCCCCGGCATGCTGTAGTGCATGATTGAGCGCGGGTCATTCTGAGAAGAATAAATCTGGCGAGGATCAAATTTTTTCAGTATTTGCTCGTCAGCCTCTTTCCTGGGTTGTTTGTAGCGATCGTGCTCTTTATAGACGTTTTCTGCTTTGAACTCCAAAGTCCGGTAGGGATGTTGGTGTTCATGCTTCAAACCCAAGGCATGGCCGAACTCATGCGCCACAGTCTGGCTGGTTTTTGTAACCAGGCCGTGTGCAAAACCGATAATCATTGTGGGCTTGTGAGCGGGAACCCTCTTCGCATTTACGCCGGCTGCCGATGAGCCCCCATAGGAGTTATTGTCCCCTGCAATCCTGATGTCGGCGTCGGGTGATTGGGTGAACTCAAACGTCAGATTGACGTGAGGCGCCCACTTATTGATGTTGTTTTTGGTGAATTGCTCCTGCTCAGGCGTCATGCCAATCAACGAAATCTTGAGTGTCGAGTTTTGTGGCCAAAGGTCCGCAGGGAAGGCCACGCCACGTTTTTTCCTGCTGAGTTCGGATGTTTCCGGCGCTTGGTTGTTGTAGGCATGCTCAAGGGCGGCGGGTGTTGGATAGGCGGTAGGGTTGATGCTCAAAATGCACGGCCTCGCTGACGAAGGGAGTTTGGAAACCGTGTAGTGGTGCTGTTTGAGGGAAACGTTCCAACAAAGGAGTAGCTGAATGCCTGTGGCACTGTAGGAAATGCCCAGCACCCGCACTGCATTGCGCAGTGCGGGCTTGTTTCATTATTGATGACGCTGAATAAACGCGCGAATCCGCTCCGCGGCTTCAACACACTCCGCCAACGGCGCAACCAACGCCAGGCGCACGCGTCCTGCACCCGGGTTGAAACCGTCGACTTCACGGGACAGGTACGAACCCGGCACCACCGTCACATGTTCTTCCACGAATAGATCCCGGCAGAACGCCGCGTCGTCGCCATTTACATTCGGCCACAGATAGAACCCGCCATCCGGGTTTTGTACGTCCAGCACTGGTTTGAGGATCGCCAATACGGCGTCGAACTTCTCGCGGTACAGGTCACGGTTGGCCAGCACATGGGCTTCGTCCTGCCAGGCGGCGATGCTGGCCAGTTGGGTTTGTACCGGCATGGCGCAGCCGTGGTAGGTGCGGTACAGCAGGAAGGCCTTGAGGATGTCGGCGTCACCCGCCACAAAACCCGAGCGCAAGCCTGGCAGGTTGGAGCGCTTGGACAGGCTGTGGAACACCACGCAACGCTTGAAGTCCTGGCGACCCAGTTCGACGCAGGCGCTCAGCAGGCCGGGCGGCGGGGTCTGTTCGTCGAAGTACAGTTCGCTGTAGCACTCGTCGGCGGCGATGACGAAGTCATATTCGTCGGCCAGGGCGATGAGTTTTTTCAGGGTTTCGACCGGGATCAGCGCGCCGGTGGGGTTGCCCGGGGAGCACAGGAACAGGATCTGGCAGCGTTTCCAGATATCCGGCGAGACCGCATCGAAATCCGGGTTGAAGCCGTTGGCATCCAGGCAAGGCAGGTAGTGCGGCTTGGCCCCGGCCAGGAACGCTGCGCCTTCGTAGATCTGGTAGAACGGGTTGGGGCTCACCACCAGGGCGTCGTCCCCACGATTGACCACGGTCTGGGTGAAGGCAAACAGCGCTTCACGGGTGCCGTTGACCGGCAGGATGTTGCGCGCAGGGTCCAGCCAGCTCTTGGGCACGTTGAAGCGGCGTTCGCACCAGGCGCCGATGGACTCGCGCAGCGCCGGGATGCCCAGGGTCGTGGGGTACACCGCCATCTGGTCGAGGTTGTTGCTCAGTGCCTCGGCGACGAACGCCGGAGAGGTGTGCTTGGGTTCGCCAATGGACAGCGCGATCGGGCGTTTGTCCGGGTTCGGCGTGACGCCGCCCAGCAGGGCGCGCAGTTTCTCGAACGGGTAGGGCTGTAGCTGGTTCAGGGCGTTGTTCATGTAAGCCTCTATGGCGGTGTACACAGACCCTGTGGGAGCTGGCTTGCCTGCGAAGGCATCGCCGCGGTGTACCTGCGGGACCGTGGCGCCCGCATCGCAGGCAAGCCAGCTCCCACAGGGGTTGTGTTTACACAGTTAAATAATCAAATGGTCAGGCGCATAGGCTCGGCGCCGGGCTCCTGAGTCACACTCAATTGCTGCACGATGGCTTCCTGCAAGCGCAGGCACAGCTCCGGGTCGGACAGCGGCTGGTTGTCGGCGTCCGTGATGAAGAACACGTCTTCCACGCGTTCGCCGAGGGTCGCAATCTTGGCGTTCTGCAACGACAGGTCGAACTCCAGGAAAATCCCGCCGATACGTGCCAGCAGCCCTGGGCGGTCCGGTGCGCTGAGTTCCAGCACGGTGACCGGGCGCTGGGCGTCGTTGGAAATGGTGACCTGGGGCGCAAACGCAAAGTGCTTTAGCTGGCGCGGTACCCGGCGCTGGATGATGGTCGGGTAGTCGTCAGGGTTGCGCAGGGCCTCGGTAAGGCCTTCGCGGATCTTGTTCACCCGCACCGGGTTATCACCGATCGAGTCGCCATCGGTGTCGAGCACAATGTAGGTGTCGAGGGTGAATTGGCTGCTGGAGGTGATGACCCGTGCGTCATGGATGTTCAGGTTGAGCTGGTCCATGGCCGCCACGGTCACGGCGAAGAAGTCATGTTGGTCGGGGGCGTAGATGAAGATCTGCGTGCCGCCTTCGAATTCGCGCTGGGTGGTTTCCTTGATCAGCACCAGCGGGCCGCCATCGGCTGGCTGCTGCAGGATCGCATCCGTGTGCCAGGCCACATCACCGGCGGTGTGGCGCAGGAAGTAATCGTCGCCCAGTTGCGACCACAGCTGTTCGACGTCGTCCGGATCGTTGCCGCCGCGTACCAGGATATCCAGCGCCGCGTTTTGGGTGCGACGGATCTGCTCTTCGCGGTCCACCGGGTTTTCCAGGCCACGGCGCAAGGCGCGCTTGGTCTCGGTGTAGAGTTGGCGCAGCAGGCTGGCGCGCCAGGAGTTCCACAGCGTGGGGTTGGTGGCGTTGATGTCGGACACGGTCAGCACATAGAGGTAGTCCAGGCGGATTTCATCGCCGACGATCTGTGCGAAGTCGTGGATCACCTGCGGGTCCGACAAGTCCTTGCGTTGGGCAGTGGTGGACATCATCAGGTGGTTCTGCACCAGCCAGACGATCAGGCGACTGTCCCACTGCGGGAGCTGATGGCGCTGGCAGAAGGCCTCTGCATCCACGGCACCGATGTCCGAATGGTCGCCGTGGCGGCCTTTGCCGATGTCATGGTACAGGCCGGCCATATACACCAGCTCGGGCTTGGGCAGCTTGGCCATCAGCTTGCTGGCCAGCGGGAATTTTTCTGACACCTGGGTGTACTGCAGCTTCCGCAGGTGCTTGATGAGGTTCAGGGTGTGGGCGTCCACGGTATAGATGTGGAACAGGTCGTGCTGCATCTGCCCGACGATAAAACCGAACTCCGGCAGGTAGCGCCCGAGAATGCCGTAGCGATTCATACGGCGCAGGTTGCGGTGAATGCCGATCTTGCACTTGAACAGCTCGACGAACAGGCTGGTGTTGCGGATGTCGTTGCGGAAGTCGTCGTCGATCAGGTGACGGTTCTCGCGCAGCAGGCGGATGGTGTCGGCGCGCACGCCCTTGATTTCCGGCTGCTGGGCCATCAACACGAAGATTTCCAGCATGGCGAACGGGGTGCGGCGGAACACGTTGTCGTTGCGCGCCTCGATATAGCCGTCGTGGAGTTGGAAGCGCGCGTTGATCGGTTGTGGCGGTGCTTCGTCTTCCGGTGCCAGGATCACTTCTTCGAAGTGCTGGATGATCAGGTCGCTGAGCTGGGCAATGCTCATGACCACCCGGTAGTACTGCTGCATGAAGCTTTCGATGCTGGTCTTGGCGTCTTCGCCGGTAAAACCCAGCAAGCTGGCAATCGAGCGCTGGTGATCGAACAGCAGGCGGTCTTCAGAGCGTCCGGCCAGCATGTGCAAGGCGTAGCGCACTTTCCACAGAAACTCCTGGGACGACGCCAGCAGGGCATTTTCGCTTTCCACCAGGAAACCTTCGCCGGCCAGTGCCCGCAGGTTCAGCGTGCCGTACTGGCGACGGGCGACCCACAGGATGGTCTGGATGTCCCGCAGCCCGCCGGGCGAGCCTTTGACGTTGGGTTCCAGGTTGTATTCGGTGTCGTTGTACTTGTGGTGCCGAGTCTTCTGCTCGGCACGCTTGGCCAGGAAGAAATCCTTGCTCGGCCACATGTGTTCGGTGCTGGTGACTTCGAGCATGCGCTGACGCAGGTGCTCGGGGCCGGCAATAGTGCGGCTCTCCATCAGGTTGGTGATGACGGTGAGGTCGGCGCGGGCCTCTTCGGCGCACTCCTCCACGGATCGTACGCTCTGGCCAACTTCCAGGCCTATGTCCCACAGCAATGTCAGAAAGCGCTCGATGGAGTCACGAAAGATCTCGTGGTCGGCGCTGTCCAGCAGGATCAGCAGATCGATGTCGGAGTAGGGGTGCAATTCGCCACGACCATAGCCGCCGACGGCCACCAGGGCGATATCGGCATCTTCGCTCCAACTGAACTGTTCCCAGGCCTTTTGCAGGATGTTATCGACGAACCAGGCGCGGTCCTCGATCAGCCGGCGAATCTCCCGGCCCTGGCGAAAGCGCTCGTCGAGTACTTCGCGGGCCTGGCGGATGGCTTTCTTGAAGGCGGCGATAGGGCTCGCCTTCAGGGCCAGCTCGGCCTGGAACTGGCCACGGTCGAAGAGTTCCGGATCCACTTGCGGCATCGATCGGTTTTCCTTTCTATCTATAGGTCATTCACAGGGTTACGGGAAAACCGAAGCAAGCATCACGCCGAAACGCGTGGAATCGTGTCGTCAGCGCGCAAGGTGAAGATCTCGTAGCCGGTTTCGGTGACCAGCAGCGTGTGTTCCCACTGAGCCGAGAGCTTGCGGTCCTTGGTGATGGCGGTCCAGCCGTCGCCCAGTACCTTGGTGTCGGCCTTGCCCTGGTTGATCATCGGCTCGATGGTGAAGGTCATGCCCGCTTTCAGCTCCATGCCGGTACCGGCACGACCGTAGTGCAGGATTTGCGGTTCTTCGTGGAACACGGTGCCGATGCCGTGACCGCAGAACTCACGGACTACCGAGAAACCGTTCTTTTCTGCATGCTTCTGGATCACTTCGCCGATGTCCCCAAGACGGCAGCCGGGCTTGACGATTTCGATGGCCTTGTACATGCATTCCTGGGTCACCTGGGACAGGCGCTCGGCCCAGACCGGCACGGTGCCGACGTGGAACATGCGGCTGGTATCGCCGAAGTAGCGGTCCTTGATTACGGTGACGTCGATGTTCAGGGTGTCGCCGTCCTTCAGGGGCTTGTCACCGGGAATCCCGTGGCAGACCACGTGGTTGACCGAAGTGCAGATCGACTTGGGGAAACCTTTGTAGTTCAGCGGGGCAGGAATGGCGCCCTGTACGTTGACGATGTAGTCGTGGCAAATCTGGTTCAGGGTCTCGGTGGTGACGCCGGGCTTGACGTGTTCGGCGATCATTTCCAGCACGTCGGCAGCCAGTTTGCCGGCGATGCGCATGCCGGCAATGTCTTCGGCGGTTTTCAAACTTACGGTCATACAGGCTCTCTCTAGCGCGACGCGCTGAAATCAATACGGTTTACGGGCGTGCGACAAAAGGTTACAGAATTCGCAGAAGCCACAAAAAACGCGATTCTAGCAGACGACGGCGGCAAATCATGAGCGTCTGATCATCGCTTCTCTCTATAAGCTTAGGGCGTGTTGGCTCTATTCAAGGGGTTGCACTGACTGCGTTCATGCGCGATGTGATTGCGGGTTTCGTTTTTACACTTGCTGTGGTATAAAATGCGCCGCTTTCCGGGGATGCCTCCGGGAAGCTTAAATCCACACACGTGTCGACACGATGACCTGGGTGCCGGAGGCTTTTAAGCCGCTGGTTGGTCATTGGGATACGTGGAGGCCAAACCCGACTTATTAAGGAACTATCATGTCCCAAGTCAACATGCGCGATATGCTGAAGGCCGGTGTGCACTTCGGTCACCAGACCCGTTACTGGAACCCGAAAATGGGCAAGTACATTTTCGGTGCGCGCAACAAGATCCACATCATCAACCTTGAAAAAACCCTGCCAATGTTCAACGAGGCACTGACCTTCGTAGAGCGTCTGGCCCAGGGCAAAAACAAGATTCTGTTCGTCGGCACCAAGCGTTCCGCTGGCAAGATCGTTGCTGAAGAAGCAGCACGTTGCGGTTCGCCGTACGTCGATCACCGCTGGTTGGGCGGCATGCTGACCAACTTCAAGACCATCCGTGCTTCCATCAAGCGTCTGCGTGACCTTGAAGTGCAAGCCGAAGACGGTACTTTCGCCAAGCTGACCAAGAAAGAGGCGCTGATGCGCACTCGCGATCTGGAAAAGCTGGACCGTTCGCTGGGCGGTATCAAGGACATGGGCGGTCTGCCAGACGCACTGTTCGTGATCGACGTTGACCACGAGCGCATCGCAATCACCGAAGCCAACAAGCTGGGCATCCCGGTCATCGGCGTAGTCGATACCAACAGCAGCCCGGAAGGCGTTGACTACATCATCCCAGGCAACGATGACGCCATTCGCGCCATCCAGCTGTACATGGGTTCGATGGCTGACGCTGTTATCCGTGGTCGCAACAATGTTGGTGGCGGCACCGAAGTCTTCGCTGAAGAAGCTCAGGCTGCAGCTGAGTAATTGACGCCCTGGCGTTGACTCAGTAAGCGAAAAGGGGGCTTTGCCCCCTTTTTGCCACCTCGAAAACCATTTGTCATTGCGCGCCGGTTGCACGCCGCTCTCCGTGTTGTAACAGGCAGTCGCTACAAGGTATTTCGGGAAGAATTGAACGCCCGTTTGCTCGGGTGGAATGGTTGAAAACCTATCCAAGAGGATTTTGAAATGGCAGAGATTACTGCAGCGTTGGTTAAAGAACTGCGTGAGCGTACCGGCGAAGGCATGATGGATTGCAAAAAGGCTTTGACCAAAGCCGGCGGCGACATCGAAAAAGCCATCGACGATATGCGTGCTTCCGGCGCCATCAAGGCTGCCAAGAAAGCCGGTAACGTGGCTGCTGAAGGCGCTATCGCCGTCAAGGCTGACGCCAAGTCCGCCGTGATTCTGGAAGTGAACTCGCAGACCGACTTCCTGGCCCTGCAAGACGACTTCAAAAACTTCGTTAACGAAAGCGTTGAACAGGCTTTCGCTGACAAGCTGACCGACGCTGCTCCGCTGATCGCTTCCCGTGAAGCTGCTCGTGAAGCGCTGGTTGCCAAAGTGGGCGAGAACGTCAACATCCGTCGTCTGACCCGTATCGAAGGTGACGTAGTTGGTGCTTACCTGCACGGCAACAAGATCGGCGTAGTTGTGGCTCTGAAAGGCGGCGACGTCGAGCTGGCCAAAGACATCGCGATGCACGTTGCGGCAAGCAACCCAGAGTTCCTGCTGCCGTCGGAAGTTTCGGCTGAAGCGATCGAGCGTGAAAAAGCTGTATTCCTGCAGCTGAACGAAGAAAAAATCAAAGGCAAGCCTGAGAACATCGTCGCCAACATGGTTGACGGTCGTATCAAGAAGTTCCTGGCTGAAGCGAGCCTGGTCGAGCAGGCGTTCGTCAAGAACCCTGAAATCAAGGTTGGCGAACTGGCCAAGAAAGCCGGTGCTGAAATCGTTTCCTTCACTTACTACAAAGTAGGCGAAGGCATCGAGAAGCCGGTCGACAACTTCGCTGAAGAAGTTGCTGCCCAGCTGGCTGCTGCCAAGCAGTAAGACAGGTTTAAACTGTCGCCCAAAAGAGGCTGCCCGCTCACGCGCGCAGCCTCTTTTCAAATGGGGTAACCGGTTTTATTCGGAAACCCTGCGGAACTGGCTTACAAAGCCATGTTCCAGATGGCGCTGGTACAGTGTCCAGCTAGAGTGAACGCAGGCCGTAAAACGGTTTGCCAAGAATTTTTGATTAAACGCCGCAGGAGAGATTCGCAATGGCTCAGCAGGGCAGTGGCTATCAGGCTCGCTATAAACGCATTCTACTCAAGCTTAGCGGCGAGGCCCTGATGGGCTCGGAAGAGTTCGGGATCGATCCCAAGGTGCTCGACCGCATGGCGCTGGAAGTCGGCCAACTGGTAGGGATCGGCGTACAAGTCGGCCTGGTGATCGGCGGCGGTAACCTGTTCCGTGGTGCAGCGCTCAGCGCCGCCGGCATGGACCGTGTAACCGGTGACCACATGGGCATGCTCGCAACCGTGATGAACGGTCTGGCCATGCGCGATGCGCTGGAGCGTGCGAATATCTCCGCCATCGTGATGTCGGCCATTTCCATGGTGGGCGTGACCGATCACTATGATCGTCGCAAAGCCATGCGTCACCTGAACTCCAAAGACGTAGTAATCTTTGCCGCCGGTACCGGCAACCCGTTCTTCACCACCGACTCGGCAGCCTGCCTGCGTGCCATCGAAATCGATGCGGACGTGGTGCTCAAGGCCACCAAGGTCGACGGTGTCTACACTGCCGATCCATTCAAGGACCCGCATGCCGAGAAGTTCGATCATCTGACCTACGATGAAGTACTGGATCGCAAGCTGGGTGTGATGGACCTGACGGCAATCTGCCTGTGCCGCGACCACAAGATGCCGCTGCGCGTATTTAACATGAACAAGCCCGGCGCCCTGCTGAATATCGTACACGGCGGCGCGGAAGGGACTCTGATCGAGGAAGGCGAAGAATGATCAACGAAATCAAGAAAGACGCTCAGGCGCGCATGCAGAAATCCCTGGAGTCTCTGAACCACGCATTCGGCCAGATTCGTACCGGCAAGGCGCACCCGAGCATTCTGGGGAGTGTGATGGTGCCTTACTACGGTTCCGATACCCCGCTGAAAAACGTGGCCAACGTCACCGTAAAAGACTCCCAGACCCTTCAGGTCGTGCCGTTCGAGCGCAACATGCTGGGCGCCATCGATAAAGCCATCGGCAGCGCGGGCTTGAACCTCAACCCGACCAACCTGGGCGAGTTGCTGTTGATCAACATGCCGCCGCTGACTGAAGAAACCCGCAAGGGCTTCACCAAGCAGGCCCGTGCCGCTGCTGAAGATGCGCGTGTTGCCGTGCGCAACATTCGTCGTGATGCGTTGGGTGATCTGAAGAAGCTGTCCAAGGACAAGGAAATCAGTGAAGACGAAGAGCGCCGTGCAGGTGCCGAGATCGACAAGCTGATCAAGGATGTCGAGGCCCAGATCACCAAAGCCACTGAAGATAAGGAAAAGGACCTGATGGCCGTATAAGGGGTCAGGACGCCTTCATGGAAAAGACCAAGCAGACTGTGCCCTCGGTGGTGCCGCGCCATGTCGCGATCATCATGGATGGGAATAATCGCTGGGCGAAAAAACGCTTTATGCCGGGTGTTGCCGGGCATAAAGCGGGTGTCGATGCGGTGCGGGCGGTGATCGAAGTGTGCGCCGAGGCCAAGGTCGAAGTGTTGACCTTGTTCGCGTTCTCCAGTGAAAACTGGCAGCGGCCGGCTGACGAGGTCAGTGCCTTGATGGACCTGTTTTTCAAGGCGCTGCGCCGTGAGGCCAAGCGCTTGAACGATAACAACATCAGCCTGCGCATCATCGGTGACCGCTCGCGCTTCCACCCGGAACTGCAGGCCGCGATGCGTGAAGCCGAGGCGATCACGGCTGGCAGCAACCGTTTTGTGCTGCAGATCGCGGCCAATTACGGTGGTCAGTGGGATATCGCCCAGGCCGCGCAGCGTCTGGCCCGCGAAGTGCAGGCCGGTCATCTGCGGCCGGACGACATTACGCCCGAACTGTTGCAGACCTGTCTGGTAACCGGTGACCTGCCGTTGCCGGACTTGTGCATCCGTACCGGCGGCGAACACCGCATCAGCAATTTCCTGTTGTGGCAGTTGGCCTATACCGAGCTGTACTTCTCCGACCTGTTCTGGCCGGACTTCAAACACGATGCCATGCGCACTGCGCTGGCCGATTTCGCTTCTCGCCAGCGTCGCTTCGGTAAAACGAGCGAGCAGGTCGAAGCTGGAGCCCGGGTTTAATGCTGAAACAACGAATCATCACTGCCCTGATCCTTCTGCCGATTGCCCTGTGCGGGTTTTTCCTGCTCGACGGTTCCAGCTTTGCGCTGTTCATCGGTCTGGTCGTGACCCTGGGGGCCTGGGAGTGGGCCCGTCTGGCGGGCTTCAGCGCACAGTTGCCGCGAGTGGTGTACGCCGCTGTCGTGGCCTTCCTGCTGTTTCTGATGCATACCTTGTCGAGCATCATCGTACCTTGGGTGCTGGGAGCGGCAGTGCTGTGGTGGGCGCTGGCGACCTTCCTGGTGCTGACCTATCCGCGCACGAGCAGCCAATGGTCCAGTGTGGCCAGCAAATTGGTAATTGGTTTGTTGATTCTGCTGCCGGCCTGGCAAGGGTTGGTGGAGATCAAGAACGCACCGATGGGCAACTGGTTGATCATGGCGGTGATGGTGCTGGTCTGGGGGGCCGATATCGGCGCGTATTTCTCCGGCCGTGCCTTTGGCAAACGCAAGCTGGCGCCGGCGGTGAGCCCGGGCAAGAGTTGGGAGGGTGTCTACGGCGGCTTGGCGTTGACTCTGGTCATCACGTTGGTGGTCGGCTTCGTGCGTGGCTGGCCGGTGCATGAAATGCTGCTGGCACTGCTGGGGACGGCGGTCGTCGTGTTCGTTTCCGTGGTGGGCGACCTGACTGAAAGCATGTTCAAGCGCCAGGCGGGGATCAAGGACAGCAGTAATCTGCTGCCCGGTCACGGTGGCGTGTTGGACCGCATCGACAGCCTCACTGCCGCCATTCCGATCTTCGCCGTACTGCTGTGGATGACTGCTCCATGAGCCGCTTGCAACAAGTCACCGTATTGGGGGCTACGGGTTCTGTCGGCTTGAGCGCCCTGGATGTGATTGCCCGTCATCCCGAGCGCTACCAGGTGTTTGCGCTCACCGGCTTCACGCGTCTGAGCGAGCTGCTGGCCTTGTGCGTGCGCCACGCGCCGCGTTTCGCTGTCGTGCCTGAAGCGACTACTGCGCAAGGCTTGCAGAATGATCTACGGGCAGCCGGCCTTGCGACGCAGGTGTTGGTGGGCGAGGAGGGGCTGTGCCAGGTCTCGGCCGATGCCGAGGTCGACACCGTGGTGGCGGCCATTGTCGGCGCCGCCGGGTTGCGTCCGACCCTGGCCGCGGTCGATGCCGGCAAGAAGATCCTGCTGGCCAACAAAGAAGCGCTGGTCATGTCCGGCGCGCTGTTTATGCAGGCCGTGCGCAAGAGCGGTGCGGTATTGCTGCCGCTCGACAGCGAACACAATGCGATCTTCCAGTGCATGCCGGGCGATTTTGCGCGCGGATTGAGCAAGGTGGGTGTGCGCCGGATCCTGCTCACGGCTTCGGGCGGCCCGTTCCGGAAAACCCCGTTGGTCGAGCTTGAACATGTGTCGCCGGACCAGGCGTGTGCGCACCCCAACTGGTCCATGGGGCGCAAGATTTCCGTGGACTCGGCGAGCATGATGAACAAGGGGTTGGAGCTGATCGAGGCCTGTTGGCTGTTCGATGCGCGCCCTGACCAGGTCGAAGTGGTGATCCACCCACAAAGTGTGATTCATTCCCTGGTCGACTATGTAGATGGCTCCGTACTGGCGCAATTGGGCAATCCCGACATGCGCACACCCATTGCCAACGCCCTGGCGTGGCCGGAGCGTATCGATTCCGGTGTGGCGCCCCTGGATCTGTTTGCCGTTGCGCGCCTGGATTTCGAGGCGCCGGACGAACAGCGCTTCCCTTGTCTGCGCCTGGCACGTGAGGCGGCGGAGGCCGGCAACAGTGCGCCGGCGATGCTCAACGCGGCCAATGAGGTGGCGGTGGCGGCGTTTCTCGAACGGCGCATCCGCTTTCCGCAGATCGCGAGTATCATCGAGGACGTGCTGGGCCGGGAGCCGGTCGTGGCTGTCAATGAACTGGGCGCGGTGTTCGAGGCGGATGCCAAGGCTCGGACGCTCGCCGAACAATGGCTGAACCGCAACGCGCGTTAGCCTGTGGGTGCATCAGCACTCTCAGGCACTGGATTGAAATGCGGAGAAATTAGATGAGTGCGCTCTACATGATTGTCGGCACCCTGGTTGCTCTGGGTGTGCTGGTTACCTTCCACGAATTCGGCCACTTCTGGGTGGCACGTCGTTGCGGCGTCAAGGTACTGCGCTTTTCCGTCGGTTTCGGCATGCCGTTGCTGCGTTGGCATGACCGCCAGGGCACCGAATTCGTGATCGCTGCGATTCCGCTGGGTGGCTACGTCAAGATGCTTGATGAGCGCGAAGGCGAAGTGCCTGCGGATCAGTTGGACCAGTCCTTCAATCGCAAGACCGTTCGTCAGCGTATCGCCATTGTTGCCGCCGGCCCGATCGCCAACTTCCTGTTGGCGCTGGTGTTCTTCTGGGTGCTGGCGATGCTGGGCAGCCAGCAGGTACGTCCGGTCATCGGCGCCGTCGAAGCGGATAGCATTGCGGCCAGGGCGGGCTTGGCGGCCGGGCAGGAAATTGTTTCCATTGATGGCGAGCCGACCACAGGATGGGGCGCAGTCAATCTGCAGCTGGTCCGTCGCCTGGGTGAGAGCGGCAGCGTCAATGTGGTGGTTCGTGAGCAGGACTCGACCGCTGAAAGCCCGCGGGAGCTGGCACTGAATCAATGGCTGAAAGGGGCTGACGAGCCTGATCCGATCAAATCCCTGGGGATTCGTCCGTGGCGTCCGGCCTTGCCGCCGGTGCTGGCCGAACTCGACCCTAAAGGCCCGGCCCAGGCGGCAGGCCTGAAAACCGGTGATCGCCTCTTGGCCCTGGATGGCCAGGCGCTGGGAGACTGGCAGCAAGTGGTCGACCTGGTGCGTGTACGCCCTGATACCAAAATTGTGCTGAAAGTCGAGCGTGAGGGTGCTCAAATCGACGTCCCCGTGACCCTGTCGGTGCGTGGGGAAGCCAAGGCGGCCGGGGGGTATCTGGGCGCGGGGGTGAAAGGCGTCGAGTGGCCACCATCGATGGTGCGTGAGGTCAGTTTCGGGCCGTTGGCGGCGATTGGCGAAGGTGCGCGACGCACGTGGACCATGAGTGTGCTGACCCTCGAATCCCTCAAGAAAATGTTGTTCGGTGAGCTCTCGGTAAAAAACTTGAGTGGACCGATAACCATTGCTAAAGTGGCGGGCGCTTCTGCCCAGTCGGGTGTCGCGGATTTCCTGAATTTCCTGGCTTATCTGAGTATTAGCCTGGGGGTTCTGAATTTGTTGCCCATTCCTGTACTGGATGGGGGGCATCTGTTGTTTTATCTGGTCGAGTGGGCGCGTGGTCGTCCCTTGTCGGATCGGGTGCAGGGTTGGGGGATACAGATCGGTATCAGTTTGGTGGTCGGGGTGATGTTGTTAGCCCTGGTCAACGATCTGGGACGACTGTAACGCTTCGCTGAATTGCGAATCTGCCGCATTTTGCGGCAGTTTGTTTATTGCCAGTTGGAATAAGAAAGGACTTCATGAAACGTCTGCTGCTAACTGCGGTTCTCACCGTATTGATGATCGCCGAAGTTCACGCCGAGTCCTTCACCATCTCCGATATTCGCGTCAATGGCCTCCAGCGGGTTTCCGCGGGTAGCGTCTTTGGTGCATTACCGTTGAACGTCGGTGAACAGGCTGATGACCGCCGCCTGGTGGAATCCACTCGTGCGCTGTTCAAAACCGGTTTCTTTCAGGACATCCAACTGGGTCGTGAAGGCAACGTCCTGGTGATCACCGTCGTCGAGCGGCCTTCCGTCGCCAGCATCGAGATCGAAGGCAACAAGGCGATTTCGACTGAAGACTTGATGAAAGGTCTCAAACAATCCGGCCTGGCCGAAGGTGAGATTTTCCAGCGCGCCACCCTTGAAGGTGTGCGTAATGAGCTGCAGCGCCAGTATGTTGCCCAGGGTCGCTATTCCGCGAGCGTGGAAACCGAAGTGGTCCCGCAGCCGCGTAACCGTGTTGGCCTGAAGGTCAAGATCAATGAAGGTACCGTGGCGGCCATCCAGCACATCAACGTGGTGGGCAACACCAAGTTCGCGGATGAGGACCTGATCGACCTGTTCGAACTCAAGACCACCAACTGGTTGTCGTTCTTCAAGAACGATGACAAGTACGCCCGTGAAAAACTCTCCGGTGACCTGGAGCGTCTGCGTTCCTATTACCTGGACCGTGGCTATATCAACATGGATATCGCTTCGACCCAGGTGTCCATCACCCCGGACAAGAAACACGTCTACATCACTGTCAACGTCAACGAAGGCGAGAAGTACAAGGTTCGTGACGTGAAACTCAGCGGCGACCTGAAGGTGCCTGAGGACCAGGTCAAGTCCCTGTTGCTGGTACAGAAGGACCAGGTGTTCTCGCGCAAGCTGATGACCACCACCTCCGAGCTGATCACGCGCCGCCTGGGTAACGACGGTTATACCTTTGCCAACGTCAATGGCGTGCCGACTCCGCACGACGAAGACCACACCGTGGACATCACCTTCGTCGTCGATCCAGGCAAACGCGCCTACGTGAACCGTATCAACTTCCGTGGCAACACCAAGTCCGCCGACGAAGTGCTGCGCCGTGAAATGCGCCAGATGGAAGGTGGCTGGGCGTCGACTTACCTGATCGACCAGTCCAAGACCCGTCTGGAGCGCCTGGGCTTCTTCAAGGAAGTCAACGTCGAAACCCCGGCCGTGCCCGGCGTGGATGACCAGGTTGACGTGAACTACGCCGTTGAAGAGCAGGCGTCGGGTTCCATCACCGCCAGTGTCGGCTTCGCACAGAGTGCGGGTCTGATCCTCGGTGGTTCGATCACCCAGAACAACTTCCTCGGTACCGGTAACAAGGTTTCCATCGGCCTGACCCGAAGCGAGTACCAGAGCCGCTATAACTTCGGTTATGTTGACCCCTACTGGACTGCCGACGGCGTGAGCCTGGGCTACAACGCCTTCTATCGCACCACCGACTACAAAGACCTCGACGTTGACGTTGCAAGCTACGCAATCGACAGCCTCGGCGCCGGTGTGAACATCGGTTACCCGATCAGCGAAACCTCGCGTCTGACCTTCGGTCTGACCGCGCAGCAGGACGAGATCAAGACCGGTGTCTACACCGTGGACGAAATCTTCGACTTCACCCGCAAAGAGGGCGACAAGTTCCTGAACTTCAAGGCGTCTGCCGGTTGGTCCGAGTCGACCCTGAACAAAGGCGTGTTGGCTACCCGTGGTCATTCCCAGAGCCTGACGCTGGAAGCCACGACGCCTGGCAGCGACCTGTCGTTCTTCAAACTCGACTACCGTGGCCAGTTGTTCGCACCGTTGAGCGATAACTACACCATGCGCCTGCACACCGAATTGGGTTATGGCGATGGTTATGGTTCCACCAATGGTCTACCGTTCTACGAGAACTACTACGCGGGTGGTTTCAACTCCGTACGTGGTTTCAAGGACAGCACCCTGGGTCCTCGTGGTACGCCAAGTCGTGGTGTGGGTGTAACGGGTAACCGCGGTACTGTGGCCGACTCCGACAACGACCCGCTGCCGTTCGGTGGTAACGTGCTGATCCAGGGCGGTGCGGAAATCCTGTTCCCGCTGCCGTTCGTGAAGGATCAGCGTTCCCTGCGTACTTCGTTGTTCTGGGACGTGGGTAACGTGTTCGACTCCAAGTGCGAGCAGATCACCAACCCGAGTGGTGTACGGTCCAATACTCAGTGCAACGACGTGAGCTTCAGCAACATGGCGAGCTCCGTGGGTATCGGTGTTACATGGGTGACCGCGCTGGGTCCGTTGAGCTTTGCTCTGGCCATGCCGATCAAGAAACCGGATGACGCTGAAACCCAGATTTTCCAATTCTCCCTCGGCCAGACGTTCTAAGCGTCTGACCCAAGATAACGACAACGGATTTTGTAGGAGTACATCGTGCGTAAGTTGACTCAATTGGTTCTGCTGGCCACCGTGCTGGTAACCACCCCGGCCTTCGCCGAAATGAAGATCGCTGTCCTGAATTATCAGATGGCCTTGCTGGAGTCCGACGCGGCCAAGAAGTACGCCGTGGATGCCGAGAAAAAATTCGGCCCGCAACTGACCAAGCTCAAAACCCTGGAAAGCAGCGCCAAGGGCATCCAGGATCGCCTGGTAGCCGGTGGCGACAAAATGCAGCAAGGCGAGCGTGAGCGTCTGGAGCTTGAGTTCAAGCAAAAGGCCCGCGACTATCAGTTCCAGTCCAAGGAACTGAACGAAGCCAAAGCTGTTGCCGACCGCGAAATGCTGAAGCAGCTCAAGCCAAAACTGGACAGTGCAGTGGAAGAAGTCATCAAGAAAGGTGCCTTTGACCTGGTGTTCGAGCGTGGCGCCGTGATCGACGTCAAGCCTCAATACGACATCACCCGTCAGGTGATCGAGCGCATGAACCAGCTGAAGTAAGCCATGACTGCGACTATCAAGCTCGGCGAGTTGGCCGAGTTCCTGGGGGCTGACTTGCGCGGCTCCCCGGAGAAGGAAATCACTGGGCTAGCCACCTTGCAGGAGGCTGGCCCAGCTCAGTTGAGCTTCCTCGCAAACCCTCAATACCGTAAATACCTGGTCGACAGCCAAGCCGCAGCCATACTGCTGAAGGCCGCTGACGCCGAAGGGTTTGCCGGGGATGCGCTGGTGGTGGCCGATCCGTATCTGGCGTACGCCCGGGTGTCCCATCTGTTCGACCCGAAACCCAAGGCGGCTGGCGGTATTCATCCTTCGGCGGTGATCGCCGAGGATGCCCAGGTTGACCCAGCAGCCAGCATTGGTGCTTATGCGGTGATCGAAAGCGGCGCACGCATTGCGGCCGGTGTCACGATTGGCGCCCATTGCTTCATTGGTGCGCGTTGTGAAATCGGTGCCGATGGCTGGCTCGCCCCTCGTGTGACCCTGTACCACGATGTGCGTATCGGGCAGCGGGTGGTCATTCAGTCGGGCGCAGTGATCGGTGGTGAAGGTTTCGGCTTTGCCAATTCGAAGGGCATCTGGAACAAGATTGCCCAGGTCGGAGGCGTCCTGATCGGCGACGACGTGGAAATCGGCGTGAACACAGCCGTTGATCGGGGGGCCCTGGCCGATACCGTGATCGGCAACGGTGTGAAGCTCGACAACCAGATCCAGATCGCGCACAACGTGCAGATCGGTGATCACACTGCCATGGCCGCGTGCGTGGGCATTTCCGGCAGCACCAAAATCGGCAAGCACTGCATGCTCGCCGGTGGTGTAGGGCTGGTGGGGCACATCGATATCTGCGACAACGTATTCATCACCGGCATGACCATGGTGACCCACTCGATTACCGAGCCGGGGGCCTATTCTTCCGGTACTGCCATGCAGCCCGCAGCTGAATGGCGCAAGAGCGCAGCACGTTTGAGGCAGATCGACGACATGGCTCGACGTCTCAAACAGCTGGAAAAGCGTGTTGGGGACGTGACCCCTGGCGGTAATGCTTCATCAGAAGGCTGATACCATTTCCATATCAAGTGTGCACAGCCGCTAGACTGCCTCCTTGATTTGCTAGCGGGGCGTGCTCTCAGTTCGCCCGCCCCCAATTTTTATTACAGGCTTCCCCCCGAAATGATGGACATCAACGAGATTCGCGAATACCTGCCTCACCGTTACCCGTTCCTGCTGGTGGACCGTGTAGTGGACCTCAATGTCGAGGAAAAGCGCATTCGTGCCTACAAGAATGTCAGCATCAACGAACCGTTCTTCAACGGTCATTTCCCTGCGCATCCCATCATGCCGGGCGTTCTGATCATTGAGGCGATGGCCCAGGCTGCCGGTATCCTTGGTTTCAAAATGCTCGACCTCAAGCCTGCCGACGGCACGCTGTATTATTTCGTGGGCTCCGACAAGTTGCGCTTTCGCAACCCGGTCACCCCGGGTGACCAGTTGATCCTGGAAGCCAAGTTCATCAGCTGCAAGCGCCAGATCTGGAAGTTCGAGTGCCAGGCCTCGGTGGATGGCAAGCCGGTGTGCTCCGCAGAAATCATCTGCGCGGAACGCAAACTATGAGTTTGATTGACCCTCGCGCAATCATCGATCCGTCGGCCGTACTGGCCGCCGACGTTGAGGTCGGCCCTTGGTCGATCATCGGCGCAGGTGTGGAAATCGGCGAGGGGACTGTCATCGGGCCACACGTGATCCTCAAAGGTCCGACCCGCATTGGCAAACACAATCGCATCTACCAGTTCTCCTCGGTAGGCGAAGACACCCCGGACATGAAGTACAAGGGTGAGGAAACACGCCTGGTCATCGGTGACCACAACATCATCCGTGAAGGCGTGACCATTCATCGTGGCACCGTTCAAGACCGCGCCGAGACCACGCTGGGTGATCACAACCTGGTCATGGCCTATGCGCATATCGGCCACGACAGTGTGATCGGCAACCACTGCATCCTGGTCAACAACACCGCGTTGGCGGGCCATGTGCATGTTGATGACTGGGCGATCCTGTCCGGTTTCACGCTGGTGCATCAGTACTGCCATATCGGCGCCCACAGCTTTTCCGGCATGGGGACCGCCATTGGCAAGGACGTTCCGGCGTTCGTCACGGTATTCGGCAACCCGGCCGAAGCGCGCAGCATGAACTTCGAAGGCATGCGCCGTCGCGGTTTCAGCGAAGAGGCGATCCACGCCTTGCGCCGTGCTTACAAAGTGGTTTATCGCCAGGGACTGACCGTCGACCAGGCATTGGCTGAATTGGCCGAGCCGTCAGTGCAGTTCCCGGAAGTCGCGGTGTTCCGTGACTCGATCCAGGCGTCGACCCGCGGCATCACCCGCTGATCATGTCCAATCTTCGTATCGCGTTGGTGGCTGGAGAGGCTTCCGGCGATATCCTGGGGGCGGGTCTCATGCGGGCCCTCAAGGCCCGTCATCCGGCGGTAGAGTTCATTGGCGTCGGTGGCCCGCTGATGCAAGCCGAAGGCCTCACCTCCTACTTCCCCATGGAGCGTTTGTCGGTCATGGGCCTGGTGGAAGTGCTGGGTCGCCTGCGTGAGCTGCTGGCCCGCCGCAAGCTGTTGATCCAGACACTCATTGAAGAAAAGCCCGATGTCTTCATTGGCATCGATGCGCCGGACTTCACCCTGAACATCGAGCTCAAGCTGCGTCAGGCCGGGATCAAGACCGTGCATTACGTCAGCCCGTCCGTGTGGGCGTGGCGGCAGAAGCGCGTGTTGAAGATTCGCGAAGGTTGCGACCTGATGCTGACCCTGCTGCCTTTCGAAGCCAGGTTCTACGAAGAAAAAGGCGTGCCGGTGCGATTTGTCGGGCATACCCTGGCCGATGCCATCCCATTGCAGGCTGACCGCGCGGCGGCACGGGCCGAACTCGGCCTGCCCGACGGTCCGCTCGTCGCATTGATGCCGGGCAGTCGAGGGGGTGAAGTCGGTCGCCTGGCGAGCGTGTTTTTTGATGCTGCCGAACGTCTGCAAGCCCTGAAGCCTGGCGTGCGGTTCGTACTGCCTTGTGCCAGCCCGCAACGCCGGGCCCAGATCGAGACGCTGTTGGAAGGCCGCAACCTGCCATTGGCCCTGCTCGACGGCCAGTCGCATCTGGCGCTGGCAGCGTGCGATGCCGTACTGATCGCCTCGGGCACCGCCACCCTCGAAGCCTTGCTGTACAAGCGCCCGATGGTTGTGGCCTACCGACTGGCGCCGCTGACCTTCTGGATTCTCAAGCGCATGGTCAAGAGCCCCTATATTTCACTGCCCAACCTGCTGGCCCAGCGGTTGCTGGTGCCGGAGCTGTTGCAGGACGACGCGACGCCCGAGGCTCTGGCGCAGACCTTGCTGCCACTGATCGATGGCGGCGAAGAGCAGACCCGCGGTTTTGACGACATCCATCGCACCCTGCGTCGCGACGCGTCCAATCAGGCAGCGGATGCCGTACTGACTCTGATCGGCCAACAGGAGGCCCTATGACCACGCAAATGGGCCTGGATTTCAGTCTGGTAGCCGAGGCCCACGAGTTGGTCGCCGGCGTTGATGAAGTCGGACGCGGCCCGTTGTGCGGTGCCGTGGTCACCGCGGCGGTGATTCTCGACCCGAACCGCCCGATCCTGGGGCTTAACGACTCGAAAAAGCTCACTGAAGCACGCCGTGAAAAGCTTTTTGACGAAATCTGTGAAAAGGCCTTGAGTTGGCACATCGCTCGGGCCGAAGTCGAAGAAATCGACGAACTGAACATCCTTCATGCCACCATGCTGGCGATGCAGCGGGCAGTGGAAGGCCTGCACATCACGCCAAAAATGGCGATGATCGACGGCAACCGCTGCCCGAAGCTGGCGATGCCGGCGGAGGCGGTGGTGAAGGGCGACAGCAAGGTGCCGGCCATCGCGGCGGCGTCGATTCTGGCGAAGGTCAGCCGTGATCGCGAAATGGCGGCGTTCGAGCTGATCTATCCTGGGTACGGCATCGGTGGTCATAAAGGCTACCCGACGCCCGTTCATCTGGAAGCCCTGGCCCGTCTGGGCCCGACGCCGATCCACCGCCGCTCGTTCGCCCCGGTGCGCCAGGCTTACGAGGTGCGTGAGAGCCTCAGCGAGGTTTAGCCGCAAGGCTGATGTTTTTGCCAAGGCCCGGTACAATCCCGGGCCTTGTTGTTTCCACGTTCAAGACAGGATCACTATGCCGGCTTCATTCGTTCACCTGCGCCTGCACACTGAATACTCCCTGGTCGACGGCCTGGTGCGGATCAAGCCGCTGGTCAAAACCCTGGTGGGCATGAACATGCCTGCGGTCGCGGTTACCGATCAGAACAACATGTGTTCCCTGGTCAAGTTCTACAAGACCGCCATGGGCGGCGGCATCAAGCCGATCTGTGGTGCTGACTTGTGGCTGTCCAACAAAGACCCGGAAAACCCCCTGAGTCGCATCAGCCTGCTGGCGATGAATGCTGTGGGCTATCGCAACCTTACCGAGCTGATTTCCCGGGGCTTCATCGACGGTCAACGCAACGGTTCGATCATCATCGAGCGCGAGTGGGTGGCCGAGGCCAGCGAAGGTCTGATCATGCTGTCGGCGGCCAAAGAAGGCGAGATCGGCATCGCCTTGCTGGGGGGGAACCCGCAAGAGGCCGAGGTGCTGGCGCGGGAGTGGATGCAGGTCTTCCCTGATCGTTTCTACCTGGAGATTCAGCGCACCAATCGCCCGAACGACGAAGAACACCTGCACGCCGCTGTTGCCCTGGCCGACACGCTGGGCGCACCGCTGGTGGCGACCAATGATGTGCGCTTCATCAAGAAAGAAGACTTCGAGGCCCACGAAACCCGCGTCTGCATCGGCGAAGGCCGGGCCCTGGATGACCCGCGCCGTTCGAAAAACTACAGCGAAGAGCAATACCTCAAAAGCGCCGAAGAAATGGCCGAGTTGTTCAGCGACTTGCCCGAGGCCCTGGAAAACTCCGTCGAAATTGCCAAGCGTTGCAATATCGAAGTGAAGCTGGGCAAGCACTTCCTGCCCAACTTCCCGATTCCCGATGGCATGACCATCGACGAGTATTTCCGCAAGGTGTCCTTCGATGGCCTGGACGAGCGCCTTGAGGTGTTGCTGCCCAAGGACACCACCGAGGACTATGACGCCAAGCGCCAGGTGTATATCGACCGGTTGAATTTCGAGCTGGATATCATCATCCAGATGGGCTTTCCCGGCTACTTCCTGATCGTGATGGACTTCATCCAGTGGGCCAAGAACAACGGCGTGCCGGTAGGCCCGGGCCGGGGGTCGGGTGCCGGCTCGCTGGTGGCCTATGTACAGAAGATCACCGACCTCGACCCGCTGGAATATGACCTGCTGTTCGAACGCTTCCTCAACCCGGAACGGGTATCGATGCCCGACTTCGACGTCGACTTCTGCATGGATGGTCGTGACCGGGTGATCGAGTACGTGGCCGAGAAATACGGCCGCAACGCGGTGAGCCAGATCATCACCTTTGGTTCCATGGCGGCCAAGGCGGTGATCCGTGACGTGGCGCGGGTGCAGGGCAAGTCCTATGGCCTGGCCGACCGCCTCTCGAAGATGATTCCGTTCGAAGTCGGCATGACTCTGGAGAAAGCCTACGAGCAGGAAGAAATCCTGCGCGACTTCATCAAGGTCGATGAGGAGGCTGCTGAAATCTGGGACATGGCGCGCAAGCTCGAGGGCGTTGTGCGTAACGTGGGTAAACACGCTGGTGGCGTGGTGATCGCGCCGACCAAGCTCACCGACTTTTCGCCGATCTATTGCGATGAAGAAGGCGATGGTCTGGTCACCCAGTTCGACAAGGACGATGTAGAGGCTGCCGGTCTGGTGAAGTTCGACTTCCTGGGCCTGCGGACCCTGACCATCATCGACTGGGCACTCAAGACCATCAACCGCGACCGTGCCAAGGCCAATGAAGCGCCGCTGGACATCGCGTTCATTCCGCTGGACGACAAACCGACCTATTCGCTGCTGCAAAAAGCTGAAACCACGGCGGTGTTCCAGCTTGAATCCCGGGGCATGAAAGAGCTGATCAAAAAGCTCAAGCCCGACTGCCTGGAAGACTTGATCGCACTGGTGGCTCTGTTCCGTCCGGGCCCTTTGCAATCGGGCATGGTGGATGACTTCATCAACCGCAAGCACGGACGTGCGGAGCTTGCGTATCCGCATCCGGATTATCAGTACGACGGTCTGCAGCCGGTACTGGCGCCGACCTACGGCATCATTCTGTATCAGGAACAGGTGATGCAGATTGCCCAGGTCATGGCGGGTTATACCCTCGGTGGCGCGGACATGCTGCGCCGGGCCATGGGTAAAAAGAAACCCGAGGAGATGGCCAAGCAACGCGGTGGTTTCATCGAGGGCTGCGCGAGCAACAATATCGACGCGGACCTGGCGGGTAACATCTTCGACCTGGTGGAAAAGTTCGCCGGTTATGGCTTCAACAAATCTCACTCCGCCGCCTACGGCCTGGTGTCTTACCAGACGGCGTGGTTGAAAGCGCACTACCCGGCGCCGTTCATGGCGGCGGTACTGTCGGCGGATATGCACAACACCGACAAGGTCGTGACCTTGATCGAAGAAGTGCGCACCATGAAGCTGCGTCTCGATGCGCCGGACGTGAACGCCTCCGAGTTCAAGTTCACGGTTAACGAAGAGGGCCGCATCATTTATGGCCTGGGCGCGATCAAGGGCGTAGGCGAGGGGCCGGTGGAAGCCATCACCGAGGCGCGCCAGGATGGGCCGTTCAAGGACCTTTTCGACTTCTGCGCGCGGGTTGACCTGAAACGCATCAACAAACGAACCCTCGACGGCTTGATCCGCAGCGGCGCACTTGACCGTCTCGGTCCGTATTTTCATGATGAGCCGAAAGCTTACCAGGCCAATATCGACCGCAACCGTGCCGTGTTGCTTGCGGCCATGGAAGAAGCGATCAAGGC
Organism: Pseudomonas sp. SDO5271_S396; assembly: GCF_054071795.1. Lineage (NCBI taxonomy): Bacteria > Pseudomonadati > Pseudomonadota > Gammaproteobacteria > Pseudomonadales > Pseudomonadaceae > Pseudomonas > Pseudomonas sp. SDO5271_S396. The sequence goes on along the minus strand of NZ_JBSVWB010000005.1, from coordinate 1,908 downwards.
TGCCGAGCAGACCGCCCGCACCCACGACAGCGGGCACGCCGACCTGTTTGGCGGGTTGTTCGTCGAAGAAGATGCGGATGTGTACGGTAACCACCGCAAGGCCAAGGAACTGACCCTCAAGGAGCGCCTCAAGGGCGAAAAAGACACCTTGGGCCTGTACCTCACCGGTCACCCGATTGACGAATACGAAGGCGAGATTCGCCGTTTCGCCCGTCAGCGCATCATCGACTTGAAACCGGCACGGGATACCCAGACCGTCGCCGGCATGATCATCGCCCTGCGGGTCATGAAAAATAAAAAGGGCGACAAGATGGGCTTTATCACCCTCGATGACCGCTCCGGCCGTATCGAAGCGTCGTTGTTTGCCGACGCCTTCCATTCCGCCCAGTCGTTGTTGCAGACTGATGCCATGGTGGTGGTGGAAGGGGAGGTCAGTAACGATGATTTCTCCGGGGGCCTGCGCCTGCGCATCAAGCGGGTGATGAGCATGGAAGATGCACGCACCAACCTGGCCGAAAGCCTGCGCCTTAAGGTCAAGACCGAAGCGCTCAAGGGCGATCAGCTACGCTGGTTGGGCGACCTGCTCAAGCGCCACCGTGGCGCATGCCCGGTGACCATGGAGTACACCGGCAACGACGCCAAGGCCATGTTGCAGTTTGGCGAGACCTGGCGAATTGATCCCGCCGATGGCTTGATTCAAGCTTTGCGTGACCAGTTCGGGCGAGACAACGTCTTCCTCCAATACCGTTGACGGTCAGAGATGTCTGACCTCGACTGAATATTTAATCTCGACCTAACCGCGCCTCTCCCTTAAGGTAGGGCGCGAATAGACCACCGGCTGGCCAGGCATACCTGGCCGTCGACCCAAGACGGACGCTTATGAACCCGAATTTTCTTGATTTCGAACAGCCGATCGCTGACCTGCAAGCCAAGATCGAAGAGCTGCGCCTGGTCGGCAATGACAATTCGCTGAACATCGGCGATGAGATCGCCCGCCTGCAAGACAAGAGCAGCACGCTCACCGAAGACATCTTCGGCAAGCTGACCAGCTGGCAGATCGCGCGCCTGGCCCGCCACCCGCGCCGTCCGTACACCCTGGATTACATTCAGCATATCTTCACCGAGTTCGACGAGTTGCACGGCGACCGCCATTTCTCCGACGACGCCGCCATTGTGGGCGGTATCGCCCGCCTGGACGACCAGCCGGTGATGGTGATCGGTCACCAGAAAGGCCGTGAAGTGCGCGAGAAAGTACGTCGCAACTTCGGCATGCCGCGTCCGGAAGGCTACCGCAAGGCCTGCCGCCTGATGGAAATGGCCGAGCGCTTCAAGATGCCGATCCTGACGTTCATCGACACGCCGGGCGCTTATCCGGGGATCGACGCCGAGGAGCGCAACCAGAGTGAAGCGATCGCCTGGAACCTGCGCGTCATGGCACGCCTGAAAACCCCGATCATCGCCACCGTGATTGGTGAAGGTGGTTCCGGCGGTGCATTGGCTATTGGTGTCTGTGACCAACTGAACATGCTGCAATATTCGACCTACGCGGTGATTTCGCCGGAAGGTTGTGCCTCGATCCTGTGGAAAACCGCAGAAAAGGCTCCGGATGCCGCTGAAGCCATGGGCATTACCGCCGAGCGCCTCAAGGGCCTGGGCATCGTCGACAAAGTGATCGCCGAGCCTCTGGGCGGCGCCCACCGTGATCCGGCAGCCGCTGCCGCGACCATCCGTGCCGAACTGGGTTCGCAACTGGCAATGCTCAAGAAGCTGGATAACGAAGCGCTGCTGGCCCGTCGTTATGAGCGCCTTATGAGCTACGGTCTCTAAGACCTGCGCAATACCCCAATGTGGGAGCTGGCTTGCCTGCGATAGCATCACCTCGGCGCAACTGCGAAACCGAGACGATGC